>DASYXG010000437.1:0-6594 GCA_035935235.1 Allostellaceae bacterium | reverse complement strand
GGTGACGTGCCCGGTGTCGATCGGGGCGGTGACAATTGCTTTGCCGCCGTTGACCCGAATGATTTTGCCGATATCGGCTGTGGTGCCCGCGAAGGCGCCCACAGCGGCGAAAGTTCCGGTGCCGATAAATCCCGCCGGCTTTGTTTGCGCTTTAGTGCCGATCGGGGGCGCCGGCGTCGTTAAGGTGCTGGGCGGCGTCAACGTGGCGGCAGGGAAGGTCAAGGCGCTCTGCAGCGCGCAGTCGACAAACCAGGCCTGATCTTGTGGCAGGGCATCAAAATACCGGGTCATCACTTCGATAAACCGCGTCGGCACGCCGTTGATCGTGCGCAGCACGACCAGCCACAATTCGCTGTAGCTGGTATCGGGCGAGGGGATGATGCAGCCGCTTTCAACGATCGGCGGCCCGCCAAAATATTGGCCGCCGAGCTGATGACGGCTCGCCGCCCAGATCTGCTGGTCACGGTCATAGGTGAAGGAAACCAGGTCGCCAGTGCTGAGCCCGCCCCAGATCACCTGGTAGGGCGATTGCTGGTAGCAGATCCAGCGCAGGCCCCAATTCGCCGGATTGCTCCCCGGCTGGCCGCGGGTGACGTGTTCGTTGTCCTCGGTCTTATCGATCCCGTCATAGCCGTTCATTTGCCAGTACCAGGCCCATTCGCGCACCTTGCGACCGGTGAGGTCGGCAAAGATCAACGCCTTGCCGATACGCAGTGGTTTGACCGTGGCGATCGAGCCGTAGACCGTCTCGGGATAGACCTGCAGATTGGTCGGACCAAAGGCCGCGCTCGGCGTCGCCGGCTGCAGGATTTCTTCGCGGCCCGATGTGCCGATGCCGAGCTGCATTGATACGGAGCTGCCCGCCGGCGATAGCCAGCGGATCGCGTTCACTTCCTCGTCGGCGATCACAAAGAAAACCGCATTGGAAGCGACGACGGCGCCCGAGGGATTGGTCGGCCCAAAGAGATTAAACGCGCCGCTATTGCTTTCCCAGACCGCGTTGGGGAGCGACGCGATGCCACCAAACGCCAATCGCTGCTGCCATAGCGTGACCGTACTTGGCCAACCGAGGGCTACACCGAAGGCGCCGAGTTGCCAATTCGAGGTCGGGTTGGTCCCGCAAAAAGCGCTGTTTGCGGTCAGTGTCGCGGGCTGCACACTGGCGCTGACTTGCGTCGCGCTATTGACCGTCTGGATGATCAGCGCGACCCAATTTGTGTTGAGGCTGTCTGTTGCCTGATAACGCAGCAATCGCCCCACGTCGGTGCTGATAAAGCCCTGGCCGTTGTTGATCCCGGCGACCGCGCTGGCGTTGATCGTCACGTTCGCCGGCGGCACATAGATCGTGCCGGAACTGGCGGTATAAGTTCCGCTTACAACCGCGCCGTTAAGCAGTAGCAGGGTGCCGCTGAGGACAGTGATCGTCCACACGCCGTTGACGCCGTTCATGCCTTGGCAGCCGCTGACGCCGATCTGCATTCCGGTTACGAGACCAGCAGTCGAAGCAACCTGTACTTCGGCAAGATTGCCGGTGTTTACGCCAGGCGTGGACCCGCTCGTCTCGAGCAAAGAGATCGCCTGGATCACGTAGGTGGCAAACCCGGCGCTGGACACCTGCAGGGTGGTCAGCGGCGTCGTGTTGTTGCCGAGATAAGGACCGTCGAGCAGGGTGAAATTCGATAGCGTCCAGACCGTATGGCTGGACCGCGTCAGGATCATCGGCGAGTAGCCGACACCATTATTGCCGCCGCTGCCGCACACGAGAAAGAGGGTGTCGGCGCTCTGCACGAAATTGATCGACCAGATATCAGCCGTCGCATAAGGGCTCGGGATCTCTACCGTGGTCGAGGTCGAGCCGCCGCTGGTATAGGCATGAACAAAAGCCGAGCCCTGCAGATCGACGTGCGAAGCATCGATGACCGAGATTGTCCAGGTGCCGTTGGCTTCGACCGTGCCGCCGACATTGCTGACGGTCATCGTGTTGCCGGTGTAAAGACCGCCGGTATTCGACACCGCGAGACGGATCGCACCGCCGCCATTATTGGCGGCGCCCGTCACATTTTGGACGTTGAGAACTGGAAAATCGTTCTTGAACACGCGGATATAGAGGCCGCCGAATTCAAGCTGATAGGGCTGAACCGTCGAGAAAATGAACGGTATATTGCGCACCGCGAAGGGTGTCGGCGACTGATCCTTGGCGAGCGCCGAAAACGCGGTGCCGGGCCGTTTGGTACTGCCGCCAGTCGGCATCGCGACCATGTTGACGTGCTGATCGAGCCCGTTGAAGTAGCGCGCGTAATCAGTGCGCCCCTTCAATCGCGGCGACAATTCGCCGGCGGTGAAATTAGAGATCTGCAGTTGCTCTTGGGCCATCAGAAGCGCGAGCGCAGGAGCACGTCGACGTCGAATTCGCGCGGCCGGTTCTGCTGTGCGTCGGTCGTGCGGGCGATCGCCAGGCGGCCCTCGCGATCGGCTTCGGCATCGCGCTTCAATTGCACGTCATGGGCGAGCGGCACCGCGAGGACCGCGGCGAGATCCGCGGCGATCGCCATGACCAGCAACGGATCCATCTGCGTGCAGTCCTGCAGATCGAAGATGTAATCGAGGTTGAGGGGCGAGCCGTCATTGGTGACGATGCAGCGGCCGATGCCGGCGAGGTTCATCAGCTCGTAGGGCTCGCGATCGCTCCATACGACCTTGAAGGAGCGGATATAGTCGGCGGGGATGGGATAGGCGTTATTGAATTCAAAGAGCGGCACGCTCGCGGCGGCGACTAGGCTCGCCTGGCGCTTGGCACATTTCCAGCAGGCACTCTCGAGCATCGCCCGGCGTGATGGGTCATAGAATTGCGCCGCGAGGACCGATCGCCGGCTGCCATCAGCCGGATTGATTGATGTGATCGGATCCTCGCCGAGCATGCTCATCGCCAAATTCGCGATCGAAGTCGGGCTATCGCCAGCGGCCATCTAGGGAAATGACCGCCCCTCTCGCGAAGGGGCGGCCCCTTTCGCAAGGTTGGTTAGTCGATCGAGTACTCGAAGAGGATGACGAGGTTGCCCGTCGCCGGCAGCGCGGCGACGGCCGTTACCATCGTGATATCCTCGTAGTTGAAACCGCCCTGGCCGGCCGTCTGCGGCATGAACGGTGTCACCAGATTGCCGGTGACGCTGTCGTAACCGCTGGTGATCGGCTGGCCGTGGGTGAGCGCATTACCCACCTTCGTCGGCGTGTTGACGCTGGTGAAGGTCTGCGCCGCCAGATAGAGATTGGCGGTGTTAGCGTCACCAAGCGCGATCGTCGTGGTACCGAGCGAGGTATCGGTGATGATCGTGATCCCGACGATCGCGGCATAGAGCGGGATCCGCGCCATGCCAAAGGTCGTGCCGCTGGCCTGCGCCGCCAACGCCAGATTGGCGACAAAAGTCCGCTGCCGGCCGCCGGCGACGACGGATTGCGGCAGCACCTGCGTCGCGCCGCCGGCATTGGCGGTGAGCTGCGCCATTTCGGTCGAAAACAAGGTGGCGACGGCCATGTTGATTTCGGCCTGGGTGCCGTCGATCCAGAGCTGCTGTTTCTCGTAATCGGCCAGCTTCTCGAGATCGAAACCAGGATGACGGCGCGCGATCGCGTGGCGCTCCTGGCAGCTTTTCGCCAACAGAAACTCCATCTGCGGCGAGAATTGGGTAGCGATGTTTCGCCCCCGGTCTTCTAGGCTGCTCATGGTCTAACCTTTCATCAAAAGAGAGAGCGGGATGTGCGGGCTGAGGGGCTCGGCCGAGCCCTCAGAGACACACGATTTCGACGAGTTTCACTTCCTCGAGGCGCGACGCACCGATCGCCATGTCGGCGTAGATGTACGGAGCAAAGCGCTTGTCGGGCCGTGGCGCCGCGTTGGTAGCGATGTCCTGGGCGATGCCGAGCCCCATCGCCGATTTGCGCCAGGCCGGCACGCGGGTTTGCCCGCTGCCGTTGACCAAGAGCCGTTCGGAGTGGATGAACTTGAAGCCCATGAAAGTATCGATCTTGCCGTCGACGAGGGCTTTCACCGAGTTGTAGTCGGCGCTGGTGGCTTCCGTGGTGGCTAGCAAATTGCCGAGCTGCTTCGCCTTGTAACCGATGTAACGTTCCTCGTCGTCGTCGCCTTCGCCCTGCAGCAGCGCGACCTGAGCGCTGATCAGCTTGGAAATGGTCAAGCCGGCATTGCCCGCACCGTTGCCATAAGTCCAATCATTGACCGCGACCTGGGTACCGGCGGGCTGCGCCGGTGTGGTTTCCGGGTTGCCGTTCGGCCAACTAACCGACGTCGAGCCGGTGTGGCCGGCAAAAGCGATGCTGAAAAACGCCGCCACGATCTCGTCGTCAAACCCGCGCTGCATGGCAAAGCTGGCGTTGCGGGTATAGGCGCTCGAGGGATCGATGATCAGGCGAACCTTGTCGAGCCGATCGATGATATCGCCCCAATCGTAATCGTAGGGTGCGATCCGGCGGCGTAGGTGCTGCGAGTTCATCAGCGGGCTATCGGAATGCCGCGCGGTGACCTTGCGAGCGCCGGTCGGCGCCAACTGCTCGAGATAGGCGGCCTCGCCGGTGATCATGTCCTCGATCACGCAGGGCCGGAACCTGGCGAATTGCTGCTGCGCCAGGTGACGCACGTTGGTAGTGAAGGCTTGGACAAAAGCGTCCGGGATGGTGAATGACACGGCGATCTCCTTGTCGCTGCCGGTCCTCAACCGGCAATGGTTGCGGATTGCGGCTGAGATCCCCGCTCCCATGCGTCTCGCGCATCCCAGCGGACCCGTGCCTCACGTTTAGCGCCCGTTCGGCGTCACCATTGGCCCGGACGGTTTCCCGATCCCCGGTTCCTCTGGCGAGATAGTCTGCGGGCGGCGGGCTGAACCCCTACGGTCATACCGTCCCTCAAAAGGTGCTGGGAGCCTCGCGAGCTGTACCAGACCGCCCTCTCGCTATATTTCGTCCTATGCGGCCTCGGCCGTCGGCGCGATGAATTCATGCAGCTCGAGCATCTTGTCGACCGCGTCCTTGTGGCCGGGATGCCGCGGATTTTGGTAGGCGTCCATGAACTGCTTATCGCCGAGCCTGGCGTTGATCTCCTGACGGGCCTCGGTCGGCGACAGCGCGCCCTGGCCGCCTTCGCCGCCCTTGCCGACAAAACCATCCTCGGCGAGCCGTTCGCCGAGATGGGCGAACAATTCGCCGAGCGCGACCCGCGAAGCCGCCGGCATGGCTTTGATGGCGTTGCTAAGCTCGCCGTTGAGCTTCAATGTCTCGTCGTAATGCGCGATCGCAGTTTCGCTGGCCGCAAGCTTGGCCGCCTTGGCCTGGCCCCAACGCTCATCGATGGTCTTTTCGACCGCGGCAGCAGCCTTTGTTTCGGCCTCGGTCAGCGTTTTCCACTGTGCCGCGCGCGAGCCGTTCCACCATTGGAACAAACCCTCGACCTGCTTTTGCGTGAGACCGAGCTGGTGCGCAGTGCTGGCAAATCCCTTCTGCAGTTCGGCGGCGATCGTCAATCCCTCGGGGAGATCCTTGGGTGCCTCGAGCGTGTATTTGTCGGCGCTCTCGGGCCGGCCGAGCTGGTTGTAGACGCCATTCCAGCCCTCGGCGTCATCGGCCGTCGCCGGCAGCCGTAGCACCAGGCTCTTATCGAGGCCAACGAGCTTCGCCTGGTGAAAGGCGCGCGTTGCGAGATCGGCCGTGGTCTTGACGTCCTTGAAATAGGCTTCGCCGCGAATGTTCTCGGGGATCTGCTGCAGGAAGGCCTCAACATCGCCGCCACCAGCCGCACCGCCATCAGCCGCACCGCCACCAGCCGCACCGCCGCCATCGCCGCCGCCATCGCCGCCGGGACTGCCGCCGCCTGCGCCGGCATCAGCGCCAGCCGCGGCAAAGCAGAATTTCTCGGCAAAGCGAAGCTGGTAGATGAACGGGTGCATCGGTTTCTCCTACTTCTTGGTTGGCCGCGGCCGCGATGGCGCTGCTTCAGCGCCCTTGATCCGGCCGCTATTGATCGAAGCGTAAAACTCGCGCTCGGCCGCCTTGCGATCGCCATTATTCTGGCGGGTCATCGCGGCAAGGATCGTGGCGCCTTTCTTGGTGAGCGGCACGGCTACTTCACCGGTACGAGGGTCGGGCGCTCGGTCGCGGCCTGCTGCAGTGCCAGCCAGCCTTGCCAATAGAGCTCGGCATGATGCCGGGCGAGAACATCGCCCCATTCGTCATCCGTCGCCGGCGGCGCATTGACGTCGAGATAGCCACGCACCGGGGTAAACCGCGCCAGGGGGACGTCGGGCGGAACGTCCGTCACCGGATCGTGATCGAATTCGCCGCCCCAATTGCGCAGCGAGGTTATGGTTTCAGACGCGAGAAATTCGGCGAGGGTCGCGGTGCCGGGCCGCGGGCAGCCTAAGAGCAACGTGCTGCTGACACTTGGGGCGCCGGCGAGGCGGTTGAGCGCCAGGAAATCGGCAGCATGCGCTGCGCCGAGGCTATGTGCGACGATATAGAGGGGTGCGCCAGGCCGACGCGCCTGGCTGATCGCACTATAGGCGGCCTCCATGCCCTGCCAGAAACCGG
>DASYXG010000436.1:0-2463 GCA_035935235.1 Allostellaceae bacterium | reverse complement strand
ATCGCCGACGAGACCGTAATCGGCGACCGAGAAGATCGGCGCCTCCTCGTCCTTGTTGATCGCGACGATGACCTTCGAATCCTTCATGCCGGCGAGATGCTGGATCGCGCCAGAAATGCCGACCGCGATGTAGAGTTCCGGCGCGACGATCTTGCCGGTCTGCCCAACCTGGTAGTCGTTGGGCACGAACCCGGCGTCGACCGCGGCGCGCGAAGCGCCCACCGCCGCACCCAATTTGTCGGCGACCGCTTCGAGCAGGTGGAAATTGTCGCCCGATTGCATGCCGCGCCCGCCCGAGATGATGACCCGGGCGCTGGTCAGCTCGGGCCGCTCGGATTTTGACAGCTCGGCCCTGACGAATTCGGAAAGGCCGGCCGAGCCCGCGCCGCTCACCGCCTCCACCGCGCCCGAGCCACCCTCGGCGGCGCCCGGCGGAAACGCCGTGCCACGCACGGTGATGATCTTGACCTTGTCCTTCGATTGCACTGTCGCGAGTGCGTTGCCGGCATAAATCGGCCGGACGAACGTATCCTGCGAGACGACGCCGCTGATGTCGGAGATCTGCATCACGTCGAGCAGCGCCGCAACGCGCGGCATCAGGTTTTTGCCCTGGGTCGTCGCCGGCGACAGCACATGCGAATAATTGGCGGCTAGGCCGACCAGCAGCGGCGCCACGTTCTCGGCGAGGCCATGCCCGTAAGCCTGGTTGTCGGCGATCAGCACCTTCGCCACGCCCGCGATCTTGGCGGCGGCATCGGCCGCCGGCCGGCAAGCCTCGCCGGCGACCAGAACGTGGATATCGCCCGCACCGGCTTGCGACAGCTCGGCCGCGGCGGCGACGGCGTTGAGGGTAGCGGGCTTGACCGATTTGTTGTCGTGTTCGGCGACGACGAGGACGCTCATCAGATGACCCTCGCCTCGGTCTTCAACTTGGCGACCAGCTCCTCGACCGAGCCGACCTTGACCCCGCCCTGGCGCTTGGCCGGCTCCTCGACCTTGAGGGTCACGAGACGCGGCGTGACGTCGACCCCGAGAGCCTCTGGGGTCATTACATCGATCGGCTTCTTCTTGGCTTTCATAATGTTGGGCAGCGATGCGTAACGCGGTTCGTTAAGTCGCAGATCGGTGGTGACCACCGCCGGCATCTTCAATTTGATGGTCTCGAGCCCGCCATCCACCTCGCGGGTGACCTCGGCGCTATCGCCAGAGATGGTGAGCTTGGAAGCGAAAGTGGCCTGTGGCCAGCCCAACAGCGCCGCCAGCATTTGCCCCGTCTGGTTGCAATCGTCATCGATGGCCTGCTTGCCGATGATGACGATCTCGGGACCTTCCTTCTCGATGACGGCCTTGAGGAGCTTGGCGACCGCGAGCGGCTGCAGTTCGACATCGGTCTGGACCAGGACGCCGCGGTCGGCGCCCATCGCCAACGCGGTGCGGATCGTCTCCTGGCATTGCTGGATTCCGGCGGAGAAGGCGATGACCTCCTCGACGGTGCCGGCCTCGCGCAGACGCAGCGCCTCCTCGATGGCGATCTCGTCGAACGGGTTCATCGACATCTTCACATTGGCGGTCTCGACGCCGGTGTGGTCCGCCTTGACCCGGACCTTGACGTTGTAGTCGACCACCCGCTTGACCGCGACCAGCGCCTTCATCGCATTACCAACCTGATTGTGTCAGCCCCATGAGGGGGCGGATTGTGCATGTGCACAAGTGGATGGCAAGCGCCGCGGCGTCACAGCAGCTCGCGGTTTTCGACGATCTTCCAGAAGGTGTTCTTGTGAACGATCTTGTCGTCCTTGTTGAAGGTGTAGATGTCGCAGCCCTGGTAGTTGAGCGTCTCGCCGTCGCTGCCCTTGCCGCGCACGGTCCAGACGGAAATCGCCCGGTCTCCCGCCAGGATGTACTCCTCGTTCTCCCAGCGCATGTCGGGGATCTGGACGAAACGGTCGGCGAGCGCCTTGCGGATCACTGCCTTGCCGCGCAAGGTTCGGCCGACTGGCTCGGGCCCGCGCGACAGGCAGAACACGCCGTCCTCGGCGAAGAAGGCGACGATGCGGTCGACATCGCGGCTATTGAACGCGGCCGAGATCGCTTTCATCAATTCGAGCGTTACCATTCCGCTTCTCCTAACGCGTCGCGCCGGGCCGCCACAGCACGTCCTTGGCGCCGTTGTCGTTGAGCCGGCGGCCGAGCACGAAGAGGTGGTCCGACAGCCGATTGAGATACTTGACCGCCTCCGTGTTGACCGTCTCGGCTGCGGCGAGCGCACAGACGAGGCGCTCGGCGCGGCGGGTCACAGTACGGGCGAGGTGCAGATAGGCGGCGGCCGGCGTTCCGCCCGGCAGGATGAACGAGTCGAGCGGCTTGAGCATCGCGTTCATCGCGTCGATCTCGGTTTCGAGCCGCTTCACCTGCGCGGCAACGATGCGCAAAGCCCCTGTCCCGCGCTTGCCGCCTTCCGGG
>DASYXG010000435.1:0-15491 GCA_035935235.1 Allostellaceae bacterium | reverse complement strand
GTGGCCGGCGGTCGCGTCGAGCAGAAGGACCATAAGGACTATCTGGCCTTCGGGGCGCTAACCTCGAGCTGGAAGATCGTCCGCACCGACAACGGTGGCTGGCGCGCTCCGCTCGACTTGGAGCTTAAGGGTCTCGAATTTCTATTCAGCGAGGCGCTGCTCACCGGGAGTATCGACCGCGTAAGCAATATCGGCGAGGCGGTGGGTCCAAGTCTCGCCGATCTCGACGCGATGCGTGACAAGGTAGCGGAAATCCGTGAGCAGGACAGCCCGGAGCAGCGGGTCGCCGCTTGGCTGGAGCTGCTGCCAAAATTTGTCGGTCTCTTCACCTCATCGAAGAGCGAGCTGACGGTCGAAAACATTACGGCCAAGAAACCCAGCGGTGAAACCCAAGTGACATTGAAGAAAGCGACGCTCGGCGGCGCGCTGAGTGGTCTCGACGGCGAAATGGCGAGGTTCTCCCTGACCATGGGGTATGAGGGATTGGCGATCGCCCCGTCGCTGCTTCCAGACACCCTGGTGCCGCAGCGCGGCGTAATCGATCTTGCTCTCGAGGATATCGCCACCAGCGCGCTGCGCACCCTAGCCGAGGCTGGAAGCGAGGCCAAACCGGACGCATCCGATGAGGTACGGCAAAAAGCGATCCAGCAACTGATGGCCACGGCTATGTCGCTGAGCCCGGTGTTGCGCCTTCGTGAGGGGGCGGTGGACTTCAAGCGCGTGCAAGTCGCCGCCACCGGCGAAGCCAAACGCACCCCGCCGATGCCGATCGGCTATTCCGCGATCGGCGATATCGCAGTTCGGGGTTTCGATGCGCTGCCCGACATCGTGACCAGCGAATTGGGTCGCGCCTATCTGCCGCTGCTCAAGTTTATCGGGACGGCCGAGGCGGCGGCGGATGGAACGCCGACCGTCAAATTCCACCTGACCTCAGGCTTCGGACAGCCGATCGGCGTCAATGGCAGCAATCTTGTCGTCTGGTTCAATACCCATGTGGCCAGCAATCCAGACCCAACACAGCAGCGCACTTTGCAACTCGCAATTCCGCCGATGACGGGCGACGACGTCCGTATCGTGCAACACGCTCTGCCGGCGGATAAGCAGGTTGGTCTGCTGGCTGGCTCATACGACACCGCGACGGCGCTGGCCGTAGCCCAGTTCCAGAAGGATTCCGGGCTCAATGTCGATGGCGTCGTCGACGCCAAAACCCGCGACAAGCTTGGGATTAAGCCGCCCTCTCCACCTCCATCGCCGCAAACGACCGCGCCGAAAAATTGACAGGCGCTAGGGTGCCAACTATCACCGCTCCGAGCAGGAGCGCGCGATGAACAAGATTTACCCCGATGCCAAGGCAGCGCTGGCTGGGTTGCTGCGTGACGGCATGACCATTATGGCTGGCGGCTTTGGCCTATCGGGCATCCCTGAGAAGCTCATCGCCGAGGTCAAGGCCTCCGGCGTCAAGAATCTGACGGTCATCTCCAACAATGCCGGGATCGACGGCGCTGGGCTTGGCCTCCTGCTGGAGACGCGTCAGATCAAGAAGATGATTTCGTCCTATGTCGGGGAAAACAAGCTATTTGCCGACCTCTACCTCAAGGGCGAGCTCGAGCTCGAATTCAACCCCCAGGGCACGCTCGCCGAGCGTATTCGTGCCGGCGGCGCCGGTATCCCGGCGTTCTTCACCAAGACCGGGGTCGGTACCCTCGTCGCCGAGGGCAAGGAGACGCGCGAGTTTGGCGGCCAGACCTACCTCATGGAACGCGGGCTCTTTGCCGATCTCGCGATCGTCCATGCCTGGAAGGCCGATACCGAGGGCAACCTTGTGTTCCGCAAGACCGCGCGCAATTTCAATCCGGTTATGGCAACCGCCGGAAGTGTAACGGTCGTCGAGGTCGAGCATCTCGTCCCCGCCGGACAAATCGACCCAGATCAGATCCACACCCCCGGCATCTTCGTGCAGCGCATCGTCCACTACGACCATTACGACAAGCGCATCGAGCAGCGCACCGTGCGGAAGCGCGGCTGAGGAGGAGCAAAGCCATGGCTTGGACCCGCGATGAGATGGCGCAACGCGCCGCCCGTGAGCTGAAGGACGGGTTCTACGTCAATCTTGGCATCGGCATCCCGACACTGGTGTCGAACTACATCCCGAGCGGAATCACCGTTCAGCTGCAGAGTGAGAATGGCATGCTCGGCATGGGTCCGTTCCCCTATGAGGGTGAGGAAGACCCCGACCTTATCAACGCCGGCAAGCAGACCATCACGGAACTGCCGACTACGAGCTATTTCGACAGTGCGCAATCCTTCGGGATGGTACGCGGTGGGCATATCGATCTGTCGATCCTCGGCGCGATGCAGGTGGCCGAGAACGGCGACCTTGCCAATTGGATGATCCCCGGCCGGATGGTGAAGGGTATGGGCGGGGCGATGGATTTGGTGGCCGGGGTCAAACGGGTCGTGGTCTTGATGGAACACACCGCCAAGGACGAGCCGAAACTCCTGCACCGATGCAACCTGCCGCTGACCGGCGCCGGAGTCGTCGACATGGTGATCACTGATCTCGGTGTTTTCGAGATCGACCGCCACGGCAACGGGATGACCTTGCTGGAACTGGCACCCGAAGTGTCGCTCCAGGAGATTCGCGGCAAGACGGAAGCCGATTACGCGCTCGGGCCCGGATTGGGCTGATCGAGGCGTCGACCCCCTTTTCCAGGTCGGATCGACGGCGCTTAGCCGGATTGATAGATTAGCGCGGCGCCTCGCGCCAGCATCATGAGAACGCCGACCGACCCGTCACCGCCCGCTTTGTCGCGCGACCTGCGTCTAGATTTTTTCCGCGGCGTGGCGCTGATTTGTATCTTCATCGATCACATTCCCGAAAACTATCTCAACTATTTCACCCTGTCGGCGATCGGGTTTTCCGATGCGGCGGAGGTGTTCATCTTCATCTCCGGGTTCACCGCCTCGCTGGTCTACGGCAGAGCAATGGCGGCGCGCGGGGTATTGTTCGCGACCGTGCAAGTGATGCGCCGCGCCTGGCAGCTCTATGTCGCCCATATCTTTTTGTTCGTCATCTTCATCGCTGAAGTTTCGTACACGGTCAAAACCTTCAACAACCCGATGTACAACGAGGAAATGGGGGTTGGAGATTTCCTCGAACACCCGCATATCGCAGTGGTCCAGGCGCTGATCCTGCAATTTCAGCCGACCTTTCTCGACATTCTGCCGCTTTATATTGTGCTTCTGTTGATCTTCCCGCTGGCGCTCGTCGCCGTGCGGCGCAGCCCCTGGCTGGCGTTGGTTCCCTCGTTGATGATCTACATCGCGGTACAAATCTTTGACATTGACGTCCCCGCTTACCCGCCCGGCAGCCTGTGGACGTTTAACCCCCTCGCCTGGCAATTCCTCTTCGTGTTGGGGACCGTGCTCGGTCAGACCGACGCGCATCAGCGTGGTCCGGCCACCCTTTTGCGCCTCGCCTACGTGCCTGCCATCGTCGTCGCGATCACAGCGCTGACTATTCGCTTGAGCTGGGTGTTCCACGGGTTCCACGAAAATTTTCCTGCGCTGTTCCTGCGCGCTCTGTGGCCGGTCAACAAGGGCAACCTCGCGCCGATACGACTCATCTCCTTCTTTGCTCTGTTTGTCCTGGTGGCACGCTGGATAGCGCCTCGAGCGCCATTCCTTCATTCCGCCTGGACGCGGCCGGTCGTCTTATGCGGCAGCCACTCTCTTGAGATTTTCTGCCTGAGCATTTTGCTGTCGGCACTTGGCCATTTCCTAATGTCGGAAATCGCCACCGGATTCGCCATGCAGATCGCGGTAAATCTCGTCGGCATCGCCGCAATGTGTCTGACGGCGGCGATGCTCGACTGGTATAGAGAAGTGCAACGGACGCCGCTGACACCGCCGTTACCCGCAGGCGGACAACGGGGCGAGGGGGAGGATTGATGGGGGGAAGGCGGCATTCCGCCAGCCCGGCAATGATGGCGCTGGCGGGAATTCTGGCCGTGATGGGCGCGGCTGCGCCCGGTTTGGCTGCCGAACCCGATGAATGCGCCACGCCAGCGGAGTTGATGGAAGCGGGAGCACAACTGCCGCACCTCGCTGCACGCCTCAAGGCACATCAGCCTGCGACGATCGTTGCGATCGGCGGTGCCTCAACGATCGGTCAGGCCGCAGGTTCGCCGGATCTTTCCTTCCCGCATCAACTCGAGCAGATCCTTTCGAATGACTACCAGATGGGGTCGATCACCGTCGTCAATAAGGGCGTTCCGCGGCAATCCGCGCGACAAAATCTGGAACGTTTTCCGACTGACGTCTTTGCCGAGGACCCGGTCATGGTGATCTGGGAGACCGGCATCAACGACGCGGTGCGCGGCACCGATATCGACGACTTTGCCGAAACGCTGCAGAACGGAGTCGACCAGCTCAAGAATCGGGCAATCGACATCGTCATGGTCGACATGCAATTCTCGAAGAGCGCCACTGCTCTTATCAATTTTGAAGCGTATCTGAAGGCATTACACCGCGTCGGCGATCTCGCAGAGGTCTATGTGCTGCCGCGCTACGCAATGATGCGCTATTGGAGCGAGCAGAAAGTGTTCAATTTCGACGAGGTTGCCCCGGAGGATCGCGCCAAGCTGGCGGCGCGCGTTTATACCTGCATCGCCCACAAGCTGGCCCAAGTCATTCGGCGCGCAATCCCGTGACCCGCTTGGCCTGCTGGCGCAGCATTGCTCTCGCCGCCGCTCTTTTGCTCCCCATCGCCGCGCTCGCGGCGACTCCGTATTGGTGTAACGCGCCGGCGGGCTGGTCGGCGATTATGGCGCCACTCGAGCGCACTGCCGCGCGAATCAGCACCGGCGGACCGCTCAATATCGTCGCGATTGGCTCCTCCTCGACCGTTGGGGTGGGCGCAACCGGCCTCGAGCAAACCTATCCGAGCCAGCTTCAGGAAGCACTCAGCGCTCATTTCCCCGGGGTTGACATTCATGTCATCAATCGCGGTATCAGCGGCCAGGATGCGCCAGAGGAAGTGGCCCGGCTCTCCGCCGATGTTGTCGCGCTGCATCCCGATCTGGTGATCTGGCAGGTCGGCACCAACGCCGTATTACGCCGCGACAACCTTGCCGCTGACGGAGAGTCAATGCGCGCGGGGATCGCCCTGCTGAAGAACGCCGGTATCGACGTCGTTTTGATGGATTTGCAATACGCGCCGCGGGTGCTTGATCGGTCGGCTTTCGGTGTGATGGAAGATTTGATCGCGGATACGGCGAACGAGACTCATGTCGGTCTGTTCCGCCGCTTCGCGCTGATGCGGTACTGGGAACGCATGCACCCGTCCGACGCGCCACCCCTGATCGGCGCCGACGGGCTCCACATGACCGATGCCGGGTATGCCTGCCTGGCCAGCGACCTTGCAGCGGCGCTGGAAGCGAACTGGCGGTCCGAGGAAAAGTTGGCGCGCCGCGCGCACGGCGCCATCGATGGCCTCGCGAGATTGAAGCAGGGCCCGTTTAACGAGCTTGATCGTTGGTTGGGACTACCTTGAGTGCGGCCAAACGACGCTTAAATGGATAGGTAGCGAAAAGCTGATGGAATACCGGATCTCCGCCGACCATCGCTCTAGTAGAATCGGTTTGGGGATCAGTGAGGGTTCATATATGCTGCGGAGCATTTGACAGGGCACCACAAGATGTTGTTGCTGTCGGTTCCGAGTGCGGTTGATTACCGGTGGGAGCCACGCCCGTCCGGAAAGGGGCGCGGTGCGGCCCAGGTGCGGTTGATCGACCGTAGTGTTGCCACAAAGCTTTGGCATATGGCTTGCGTCTGCGAATGGGGTTGTAGTTGGCGATATGGTGGCCGCGCCGATGCCCGGCCGTGGGGGGCGGTGGCGATTTCGCGTTTAAAATTTGTGCATTTACGGGGCGTCGCGAGACTTTTTTTGCGCCGCCAACGTTGTGCATGAACGGATGCGATGGCCACCAAAATGGTCGGCACCGAGGTCGATTGAGGTGAGCAATGCGATCGGATAGCGCGATGTTGCGATCGGAAGACGGGATTTTCGGGCTCTACTCGCGGCTCTACGAGAATCGCCGTGAGGTGGAGTACTCGCTGGAGGACTATCTGCGGGCCTGCTCCGACGATCCGTCGTTTTATGCGGGCGCGGCCGAGCGCCTGCTCACGGCAATCGGCGAGCCGGTAATGGTGGACACCAGCCAGGACCCCCGCCTTGGCCGCATCTTCATGAACCGGACCATGAAAATCTACCCGGCTTTCGAGGATTTTTATGGCATGGAAGAGACGATCGAGCGGATCGTCGGCTTCTTTCGTTACGCCGCGCAGGGATTGGAAGAGCGGAAGCAGGTGCTTTACCTGCTGGGCCCCGTCGGCGGCGGCAAGTCCTCGCTCGCCGAGCGCTTGAAGCAGCTGATGGAGAAAGAGCCGATATACGTTCTGAAGGCCGGTGACCAGATCAGCCCAATTTTCGAGAGCCCGCTCGGCCTGTTCGATCCATCGGTCATGGGTAAGGAGATTGAGGAACGCTATGGCATCCCACCGCGCCGGCTGACCGGCACAATCTCACCCTGGGCCGTAAAGCGGCTCGAGGAATTCGGCGGCGATATCTCGAAATTTAGCGTGGTCCGCATGCAGCCCTCGCGGCTGAAGCAGATCTGCGTCGCTAAGACCGAGCCGGGTGACGAGAACAACCAGGATGTCTCGAGCCTCGTCGGCAAGGTCGATATCCGCAAGCTTGAGATGTATTCGCAGAACGATCCTGACGCCTACTCCTTCTCGGGCGGGCTCAACCGCACCACGCAGGGGTTGATGGAATTCGTCGAGATGTTCAAGGCGCCGATCAAGATGCTGCACCCGCTCTTGACCGCGACGCAGGAGGGCAACTACGCCGGCACCGAGAATATCGGCGGTATCCCCTATCAGGGCATCATTCTCGCGCACTCGAACGAGGCGGAATGGCAGAGCTTCAAGAACAACAAGAACAACGAGGCCTTTATCGACCGCATTTCGGTGATCAAGGTGCCGTACTGTCTGCGCGCGACCGAAGAGCGCCGTATCTACGAGAAGCTCCTGCAGTCGAGTGAACTGGCGAACGCGGCGTGCGCGCCGTCGACACTCGACATTCTGTCGCGCTTCTGCGTGCTGTCTCGACTGAAACCGCACGAGAACTCGAATCTGCACTCAAAGATGCGGGTCTATGACGGTGAAAGCCTCAAGGACACCGATCCGCGCGCCAAATCGGTGCAGGAATATCGTGACGCCGCGGGCGTCGACGAGGGCATGGAAGGCATTTCGACCCGGTTTGCCTTCAAAGTTCTCTCGGGCACCTTCAACTTCGACACTCAGGAGGTCGCGGCCGACCCGGTGCACCTGATGTATGTGCTCGAGCAGGCGATCTGGCGCGAGCAATTCCCCGACGCAGTCGAGAAGAAGTACCTCAACTTCATCAAGGCCGAACTGGCGCCGCGCTATGCCGAATACATCGGCAACGAGATCCAGAAGGCCTATCTCGAATCATATTCGGATTACGGACAGAACCTGTTCGATCGCTACGTCGCCTACGCCGATGCCTGGATCGAGGACCAGGACTTCAAGGATCCCGATACCGGGCAGCTGTTGAACCGCGAGCTGTTGAACCAAGAGTTATCGAAGATTGAAAAGCCGGCGGGGATCGCCAATCCCAAAGACTTCCGTAATGAGGTGGTCAAGTTTGCGCTGCGCGCCCGTGCGGCCAACGCCGGCCGCAACCCGTCATGGCAATCCTACGAGAAGCTGCGTGAGGTGATCGAGCGACGGATGTTCAGCCAAGTCGAGGATCTGCTGCCGGTGATCAGCTTCGGCACCAAGAAGGATTCGGATACCGAGAAAAAACACGCCGACTTCCTCGAACGCATGGTCAGCCGCGGCTACACTGAACGACAGGTGCGTCGCTTGGTCGAGTGGTACATGCGGGTCAACAAAGCCGGTTAAGATCGCCCGGCTGACACACACTCAGGGCGATCCGGAGAAGCGTCGATGAACGTGGTCGATCGCCGCCAGAACCCGAAGGGCAAGAGCCTCAGCAACCGCCAGCGGTTCCTGGAGCGTGCCCGGGCCGAGGTAAAGGGGGCGGTACAGGATGCGCTGCGGAAGCGCAAAGTGGCCGATGTCGAGCATGGTGAGAAGATCGCCATCCCGACGCGCGGCATCACCGAACCGGTGTTTCACCACACCCGGCGCACTGGGCGCAGCGATCACGTCGTGCCGGGCAACAAGGAATATGTCCGCGGCGACGAGATCCCGCGTCCGCAAGGCGGCGGTGATGGCGGCGGCCGCGAGGGCAGCCCCGATGGCTCGGGTGAGGATGCGTTCGAGTTCACGCTGACCAAGGAAGAGTTCCTCGACATGTTCTTCGAGGATCTCGAACTCCCCGACCTGGTCAAAAAAACCCTCAAGGATACGACCGCTGTCGATTTGCACCGCGCTGGCTACACGGTGACCGGCTCGCCATCCAACCTCAGCATCCCGCGGACGATGCGGCAGAGCATGGCGCGCCGCATTTCGTTGAAGCGTCCGAAGCTCGGCGAGCTGGAAGCATTACGAGAAGAGATCGAGAAGGCGAAGGCGCGCGGCGCGGACGATGAGGTCGAACGCCTGACCCTGCTCCTTGAAAAGAGCGAGCGGCGCAGCAAGATCATCCCATTCATCGACCCGCTCGATGTGCGCTACCGGCGCTTCGAGCGGGTGCCAAGGCCCAACACCGAGGCGGTAATGTTCTGCCTGATGGACGTGTCCGGCTCGATGACCGAGGCAATGAAGGATCTCGCCAAACGGTTCTTCATGCTGCTCCACGTCTTCCTCATCCGCCGCTACCGCCATGTCGACGTGGTCTTCATCCGCCATACCTCGACGGCCGAGGAGGTCGACGAGGAGACCTTCTTCTACAGCCGCGAAACCGGCGGCACCGTGGTTTCGACCGCGCTTGAGAAGATGCTGGAAATTGCCCGCGCTCGTTATTCGACGGACCGCTGGAACATCTACGGCGCGCAAGCCTCTGACGGCGACAATTACGGTGCGGACAGCAGCCGCTGCGTATCGCTCTTGGGCGGCGAGGTGCTACCGCTCTGCCAGTATTTCTCCTATGTCGAAGTCGGCGACGGCACTGGCGGCAGCCTCACCGGACTGTCGCGCGATAGCGACCTGTGGCGCGCCTATAGCGAGGTCGCGCCGGCGCACGCGCATTTCGCCATGCGGCGGGTCGGTGACCCGGCGCAGATCTTCTCAGTGTTCCACGAACTCTTTTCCAAAGGGGGCGTCCGTGCCTGACGCGCGCGCCACAGCCAAGACGAAGAAGCCCGTCGCGATCGGCACGCCGCTTTTCACCGGCCCAAACTGGGATTTCGGCGGGCTTCGAAAGGTGCATGACGCGATCGAACGCATCGCCGTCGACGAGATGGGGCTCGATACCTACCCGCTGCAAATCGAGGTGATCACTTCGGAACAGATGCTCGACGCCTATGCCTCGGCCGGCTTGCCGCTGATGTACGGGCATTGGAGCTTCGGCAAGCACTTTGCCTATCACGAGACCCTCTACAAGAAGGGGCTCGCCGGCCTTGCCTACGAGATCGTCATCAATTCAAATCCGGTGATCTGCTACATCATGGAGGAAAACTCCATGACCATGCAGACGCTGGTCATCGCGCATGCCGGGTTCGGACATAACCACTTCTTCAAGAACAATTATTTCTACCGGCAATGGACCGACGCCGACGGCATCCTCGATTACCTGAGTTTCGCCCGCGATTACGTCGCCAAATGCGAGGAAAAATACGGCTACGAGACGGTTGAGCGCATCCTCGACGCGGGACATGCACTGAAGGATCACGGCGTCAACCGCTACGCTCGCCGCTCGCGGCCAAACCTCGCCGAGGAGCGCCGCCGCGCCAGCGAGCGGCTCGCCCATGATGAGGCCACCTTCAACGATCTGTGGCGCACTGTCCCGACTCCCGAAAAGGATGAGGAAGAAATCGAAGACGAAGACAAGCGCCAGGACGTGCAGCGCAAGCTCGGCTTGCCCGAGGAAAATCTTCTATATTTCATCGAAAAGCGGGCGCCTCGGCTCGATGATTGGCAGCGCGAGCTGATCCGCATCGTCCGCCACGTCTCGCAGTACTTTTATCCGCAGCGACAGACCCAGGTGATGAACGAGGGCTGCGCTACGTTCTGCCACTACGAGATCATGAACCGGTTGCACGACCGTGGCCTGATCACCGAAGGCGCGATGCTCGAATTCCTCCATTCGCATTCGAGCGTCGTGTTTCAGCCGGGCTTCGACGACCCGCGCTATGGCGGGCTCAATCCCTATGCGCTCGGCTTCTCGATGATGGATGACATCAAGCGCATCTGTAGCAACCCGAGCGAGGAAGACCGCGAGTGGTTCGCGGATATCGCCGGTAACCAGGATCCATTTGGGGTGTTGCGCCACGCCTGGGCCAATTACCGGGATGAAAGCTTCATCCTGCAATACATGAGCCCGGAAATTATCCGGCGTTTTCGGTTGTTCCAGATCAACGACGACTCGTCCAAGCCGTCACTGCGGGTCGAGGCGATCCACGACGAACTCGGCTATCGCCGCATCCGCAGCGCGCTGTCGAAGCAATACGATCTTTCGCGGCGCGAGCCCGATATCCAGGTTGTCGATGTCGACCTCACTGGCGATCGCTGCCTAGTGCTGGCTCATTACGTCCATGACGGCGTGCTGCTCGAGGAGAAGAGCTGCCGCGCGGTGCTACGCCACACGGCGCTGCTCTGGGGCTACGCGGTGAAGCTGCTCGAAATCGAAGCGGCGACCGACAAGGTGCTCAAGACCTACGACGCCGGCGACGCAAAGTAGCCTTCTCTTGCTCTGCCGCGGACCGGCAGAGTTGCCTATATTTCCTCGATGAAGATCCTTGGCATTGAGACGAGCTGCGACGAGACGGCCGTCGCCGTGGTGGCAGCCAATGGCGCGCTCCCTGAAATCCGTGCCAACCTCGTACAGTCGCAGCTTGCCGAGCATGCGCCCTATGGCGGGATCGTGCCGGAGATTGCGGCGCGCGCCCATCTCGACCACTTGCAGAGGCTGATCCGCGAAGCGCTCGACGCTGCCCGGCTCGATACCGACGATCTCGACGGTGTCGCCGCGGCCTCCGGGCCGGGGCTGATCGGTGGCCTCATCGTCGGTTCAATGGCGGCGAAAGGCATCGCCTGGGCCACTAAGAGGCCGTTTGTCGCGGTTAATCACCTCGAGGCTCACGCGCTGACCGCACGCCTTACCGACAACGTTGCATTTCCTTATTTGCTGCTGCTGGTATCGGGTGGGCATTCGCAGCTTCTCGTCTGCGCTGGGGTCGGCAAATACCGCCAGCTTGGCACGACGCTCGACGATGCCGCGGGCGAAGCGTTTGACAAAAGCGCCAAGCTCTTGGGGCTGCCTCAGCCCGGCGGTCCAGCGATCGAGGCTGCGGCGCGCACCGGCGACCCGCGCCGCTTCCCGCTGCCCCGCCCACTCAAGGGTCGCGCAGGCTGCGATTTCTCGTTTTCCGGCCTCAAGACGGCGATCCGCGAGCGCGTCCTTGCCGAGGCGGGCGATCCGCAAACAGTCGCCGACCTCGCGGCATCGATCGAACTCGCGATCTGCGACACGCTGGTCGACCGCACCGCGATCGCGCTGCGCCGGTTCCGCCATGAATACCCACAAGGCACCAGCCTCGTCGCTGCCGGCGGGGTCGCCGCCAACGCCCTGCTGCGGGCGCGGCTTGCTGCGCTTGCCGGCGATGCTAGCCTCGACTTTGTCGCGCCGCCGCCGGTTTTGTGTACCGACAACGGTGCGATGATCGCCTGGGCGGGGATCGAGCGCATGCGCCTCGGCTTTTTCGACCCGCTCGATGCGCCGGTGCAGCCACGCTGGCCGCTCGACCCCACGGCAAGAGCGCGATGAAGCGCCTTGCAATCATTGGCGGCGGCGCGTGGGGCACGGCGTTGGCGCTGGCCGCGCGTCGAGCTGGCAGCGACACCACCATCTGGGCGCGCGACCCGGCAATCGCCGCGGCAATCAACGAGCGTCACGAGAACCCGGTCTACCTGCCCGGCGTGACACTCGATCCGGACATCGCCGCGACCACGGGACTGGATCACGCCACCGCAGACGCCGAGGCGGCGCTTCTGTCGGTGCCGGCACAATTCCTGCGCGACGTACTGACGGCGCTAGCGGCGCACCTCTCGATGTCCCTGCCGCTCTTGCTCTGCGCCAAAGGCATCGAAACCGGTTCGCTGATGACGATGTCGGAGCTGACTGCCGAGCTTTTCCCGCAGAGCCCGGTCGCGATCTTGTCCGGGCCGAGCTTTGCCGCCGAAGTGGCGCGCGATCTGCCGACGGCCGTCGTGATTGCCAGCCGCGATCCGGCGCTCGCGGAGCGCTTCACGGCGTCGCTCGGCAGCGCGCGCTTCCGTCCCTACCTTTCGGAAGACCCGATCGGGGTCGAACTCGGCGGCGCGATCAAGAATGTCCTGGCGATCGCTTGCGGCATCGTCGATGGACGCCGGCTTGGCGACAACGCACGCGCCGCGCTGATTACCCGCGGCCTTGCCGAGATGACCCGGCTCGGGGTTGCCAAGGGCGCGCGTGCGGAAACCTTCGCCGGGCTTTCCGGGCTTGGCGATCTGGTGCTGACGTGCGGCGGCACGCAATCGCGCAACCACGCCCTGGGTCTAGCGCTCGGCCAGGGTCTGACCCTTGAAGCGGCGCTCGCCGGTCGTCGGTCAGTGGTCGAAGGCATCGCTACCGCTGCCTCAGTGACCGCATTGGCCACGCGGCTCGGGGTCGAGATGCCAATCGCCAGCGCGGTCGAGGCCGTGCTGCATCGCGGCATGCCGATCGACCTGATGATTGAGCAACTGCTGTCGCGACCGCGCCGAGCCGAATGAAACCGCGGGTTCTTCACCCTTTTGTCGCTGCCCCGCCTCGGAAAATTCATTTCCGTGCACCGCCTATTAGCCCATATCATGCTAGACAGGAGAGCACGGTCACGACGCGACCAAAGATGAGCGACAACGGAAAACGCGGCGGCGAGGAAGGACCGGGTACCGGCGTCATCGTCAAGGCGAAGCCGAAGACGAAGAAGCCGGCTATGTACAAGGTGCTGATGCTGAACGACGATTACACGCCGATGGAATTCGTCGTTCACATCCTCGAGCGGTTTTTCAGCAAGAATCGCCAGGAAGCGACACGGATTATGCTGCACGTTCACCGCCGCGGGGTCGGGGTCTGCGGTGTTTACACGTACGAAGTTGCTGAAACGAAGGTCACGCAGGTCATGGATTTCGCCCGGCAGCACCAGCACCCGCTGCAGTGCACGCTGGAAAAAGATTAGGCATCTTAGGAAAGGAGAGCGCAGTGCTCTCACGCAACCTCGAAAAGTCGCTGCATCGGGCCCTCGCCTATGCCAATGAGAGGCGCCACGAATATGCAACGCTGGAGCACCTGCTCCTCGCCCTGACCGAAGATCAGGACGCGGTCGCGGTCTTGCGCGCGTGCAGCGTCGATCTCGACCGGCTGCGCCGCGAGGTTCTCGCCTATGTCGACAACGAACTCGGCAATCTCGTCGCCAGCCACACCGAAGATGCGAAGCCGACCGCGAGTTTCCAGCGTGTGCTGCAACGCGCTGCAATTCACGTCCAGTCGTCAGGGCGCGAGGAGGTAACCGGCGCCAACGTGCTGGTAGCGATGTTCGCCGAGCGCGAGAGTCATGCCGTTTATTTCCTGCAAGAGCAGGACATGACCCGGTTCGACGCGGTAAATTACATCTCGCACGGCATTGCCAAGGCGCCCGGTCGTTCCGAGACGCGCCGCGTCCAGGGTGCCGAGGAGGAAGGCGAGCGCAGCGAAAAGGGCAACCAGAAGCGCGGCCACGACGCGCTCGACGCCTATTGCGTCAACCTCAACAAGAAGGCCAAGACCGGCAAGATCGATCCGTTGATCGGGCGTGAGGCCGAGGTCGAACGAACGATCCAGATCCTCTGCCGCCGCTCGAAGAATAACCCGCTCTATGTCGGTGAACCTGGGGTCGGCAAGACCGCCATCGCTGAAGGCCTCGCCCGCCGCATCGTTGGCCGTGAAGTGCCTGAGGTCTTGCTTAACGCAACGATCTTCGCGCTCGATATGGGCGCGCTCTTGGCCGGCACGCGGTATCGGGGCGATTTCGAGGAACGGCTGAAAGCGGTATTGGCCGAACTTGAACAGACCGCCGGTGCAATCCTCTTCATCGACGAGATTCACACGGTGATCGGTGCCGGCGCCACGAGCGGCGGCGCGATGGACGCCTCGAACCTGCTGAAGCCAGCGCTTGCCGGTGGGGTGATCCGCTGTATCGGCTCGACCACGTACAAGGAATATCGCAACTATTTCGAAAAGGACCGCGCGCTCGTTCGCCGCTTCCAGAAGATCGACGTCAACGAGCCGACGATCGAGGATTCGATCAAGATACTGCGCGGCCTCAAGCCCTATTACGAGCGCCACCACAAGGTCCGCTACACTAACGACGCCATCAAGGCGGCGGTCGAGTTGTCGCATCGCTATATCGGCGATCGCAAGCTGCCGGATAAGGCGATCGACGTCATCGACGAGTCGGGCGCGGCGCAGATGCTGCTGCCGGAAAGCAAACGCCGCAAGACGATCACCGCGAAGGAGGTTGAGGCCTGCATCGCGACGATGGCGCGGATTCCACCGAAGAGCGTGTCGCGCGACGATCGCGAGGTGCTGAAGAACCTGACCCGCGATCTCGAAACGATGGTGTTCGGCCAGGACCAGGCGATCGAGGCCCTGGTCTCGGCGATCAAGCTCGCCCGTGCCGGCTTGCGCGACCCCGAAAAGCCGATCGGCTCCTACCTGTTCTCCGGCCCGACCGGCGTCGGCAAAACCGAGGTCGCGCGCCAGCTCGCCCGCACCATGGGCATCGAGATCACCCGCTTCGACATGTCGGAATACATGGAGCGGCACACCGTCTCGCGGCTCATCGGCGCGCCGCCAGGTTATGTCGGCTTCGACCAGGGCGGGCTGCTCACCGACGCGGTCGACCAGCACCCGCATTCGGTGCTGCTGCTCGACGAAATCGAGAAGGCGCATCCGGACCTGTTCAACGTGCTGTTGCAGGTGATGGATCACGGCAAGCTGACCGATCACAACGGCAAGCAGGTCAACTTCCGCAACGTGATCCTGATCATGACGACCAATGCCGGCGCGGCGGACCTCGCCAAACAGGCGTTCGGCTTCACCCGCAACAAGCGGGAAGGCGACGACCACGAAGCGATCAACCGCCAGTTCGCGCCGGAATTCCGCAACCGGCTGGATGCGGTCATCACCTTCAGCACCTTGTCGCCGGAGGTCGTGGCCAAGGTCGTCGACAAGTTCGTGATGCAGCTGGAGGCCCAGCTCGCCGACCGGCAGGTCACCA
>DASYXG010000434.1:0-8933 GCA_035935235.1 Allostellaceae bacterium | reverse complement strand
TTGGCTTAAACCGGTGCAATCCGGAATTCGGATCGACCAGCTCCTGCCAATACTGGCCGTAGTCGTTCTCATAGGTGTCGACCCACATCTGCCTGCGTAGCCCGGCGACGCGGATCGCCGGTAGCAGATGGGTCAAGGTGCTGGATCCAAGCACCGCGAGGCGCACCGGGCTCTCCGATGCCTCTTTGGACGGTTTGGCAAAACGGCGTCGCACCATCGTATCGAGCGCGTTGGTTTGCACCGCGTCGAGGCGCGCGCCGGCAAGCGTCGCTGTCTCACCCCATGCCACGTCACCGGCCTCGCCCAAACGGCGAAGCCGTTCGCGCCAATCTCCGATCGTGGGTAGCCAATACAACTGGGTCATCGTCGCTACTCGAGGCCGGTCACCCGGCGTGCCGATTGCCTCCCACGGCCGATATCGCTGCGTTTCGCCTATTATACAAAGGCTTTTGCAAAATCCTTACCGGGTCGCCCCGGACGACGGCCTGCCATGCGTCAGCCGGTGCGCCGCCTATTGCAGCATTTGTCGTCGACGCGGACCAGCGGGTCGTCAATCCGGCGGGCTGCGCGAAGCTCGTCGACGACTCGGTGGCAATAATTCCAGCTACCCTCGCCGTGATCATCGATGATCATCGCGTAGCGGCTTACGAAGCCGCCCGCGACAGCCGATAGGTGCGTTCGCACAACTGCCGCCACAGCTCGAAGGTCGGCTGGTTGCCGCTGACAAAATCGGCAAGCGCGTCGAAATAGCCGACATAGAGCCCGTCGGAGAGCGCCTCGACCATTCCCTCGGTGCGGGTTTTGGTCGCCGGGCGGAGATAAAGCAGCGAATTGGGGCCATAGGCACGCAACGCCCTGAACAGGCGGGTGGCGTCGGCGTCTGACACCCGTTCCTCACTCGAATAGATGTAGATTTTCTGCGGCTCTTCGAGATCGGCAATGAGCTTGTCGCGCAGAAAGCCCAGCCGTCGGCGTTGCTGTTGGCGGAAGCGGTCGCGTTTCTCCTGGGTCCCCAATTCGTTCTGGTCGACAAAAGTGTGAAAGACCAGACCGTACTTTTTCATGATCAGGATGTTTTCGTCGTTATACAGTTCGAAGCCGGTGTCCTCGACGCTGCCGACCGCTTCGAGCCGGTCCTCGAGGCCGGCGACGAGTGCATCGTATTTGCTGTAGGCGAACCGCAGGAGCCCCAGCGGCTCGACCCCGAACTTCCGCTGTACGGCGCCGAAATCGCAGCGCTCACCAAGGCTTTCGAACGATAGCATCAGGTCCGCCGTCGAAATCTCGTCCTCGCCGGACGCGACTGCGGCTTCGGCATTCATCGGCGCGGCGGCGCTCGCGTCCGAGCCGAGTTCCGAGCGCAGCCGGTACTCGACCCAGCCGAGGCTGTCCTCGAGGCGCCCAGCGTCGTGAAGCTTGCCGCGTGCCGCCTTGAGCCGGGATGCCGCTTCAGGCCAGTCCTCGCGGGCGGCCGCCGTCCAGATATGCTCGACCATCAGGTTGGCGTTGTCGGGGAAGCGGACCAAGGCCGCTTGCACCATCGCCTCGGCCTCCTGGGGGCGTCCCAGCATCCGGGTCGCCTGGATCGCGCCGACATGCCCGTCCGGCCGCTCCGGCGCCCGCTGTACGACCGTCTTCCAGTACCGCAGCGCCTCCTCCCAATCGTGCCGCGCTATCGCGACCCAAGCGCACTCGGCTTGCGCATCGATGCTGTCGGGAAAGCGTCCGACGCCGTCCTCGGCCATGGTCTTGGCCTCGTCGAGCCGACCTGCTTGCCATAGAGCCCGGGCCGCCCAGACGTAGGTGTCGGGTCGTTCCGGCAGACGCGCGCGAGCCTTCGCCCACCAGTCGAGCGCTTCGTCCCAGCGCTGCCGCAACATGGCGATCCAGGCGTATTGCACGAACATCTCCGGATCGTCCGGAAACCGCGCAAAAGCCTCTTCCGCCACCGCTTCGGCTTCGTCGATCCGCCCGGCCTGCCAGAGCACCTGCACCGGGCAAATGTGCCCTTCGGGACGCTCGGGAAAATGTTGACGCAGACGCTGCCACAGACGCAGCGCCGCGTCGGTGTCCTGCTTACTCATGGCGGCCCAGGCCTCGGCGGCCATCTCGTCCGACGTGAGCAACGGGTGTTCGACGATACCGTCCACCAAATCTTCCTCAAGGCAGCGCAGCAGTGGCCCGATTGCAAACGGGCGTCCAACTTGGCCGCCCGATCGACGCTATGCTACCTCCAACCGCTTTAAAACGACATTACCAGATCGAAGTCGGCACGGGACGAGCCAGTAGCAAGACATTTTGTCCGACTTCCTGGTCCAATCGAGCGGGCCGGGTAACGCGATGGCTCGCGCTGTCTGCTGCCGCCCCACATCGACAGACCGGATTTTTAGTTAACTCGAATCAATTAACTATCAAATGCTTTGCATCTGCTTAACCGTGGGCGGAACCTCCGCTCGATGGATGCGACCGCCATGTTCACGCTATACGCCGAGCGAGCCAAGGCAGCGGCGTGCCCGACCTGCCGCACCGTCAACATGCTGGGAATGATGTGCGCTGCCGCCATCGATAATGGCGGGTTTCTTGCCTTTGTCGGACGCGGTTATGGCGGCGATTGGCCGGACCCCCGCGACGGTCTAGCGCCGCGTCGCCACGGTAAGCCCGAAGGCGACCTGAAAGACTGACCCGCGGCTTCTGGCCGCCACCTCTAATCGCATCGCGATATTGCTAACACCGCCTGTTCGCGTTCCTGGCTTGCCAAAAGTGCAAGCCGCGTGTTAGGAATTGAATCGTTAATTTTGTATTTCGCCAAGTATTCGGTGTGTCTTCGGGGGGAGAAGGGGACCGATTTTCATGGCGACCTGTCGCGATGACGCCTTGGTGAATGTTTTTGACGGTCGCCGTGGGGCGATCGATTTTGCTGACGTCCGGGACTCCTTGGCGCGGTCAATAAGCCTGTGCCGGCGGCTTATGCGTCCCTTCGTTTCGGCCCTCGTGGTGAGCCTTGCGCTTGCCGTGGCAGTAGCGGCGGCGCGGGCAATATGGCCGGATCGGCCGATCCTAGGAGGTGCGGTGGCTGGCGCCGTCCTCTTTACCGTGGTCATCGCTGGCGCCTGTTGGTGGCTTGCTCGGGGGAAGCGCCAGGCCGAAACCGCGAACGTGGCGAAAACCCGGCTTCTGGCCGCCCTCGGCGATGACTTGCGCAAGCCGCTGCGCGACATTGCCCGCGCCGGCGCCGCGATCGACCGTACCGCGTTCGATCCTGGCGAATGGGACAAGATCGCGCGGATGCGCTTGGATGCGCGGGCCATGCTGTTGCAGCTCGAGGACGTCCGCACTTGTCTCGACATTGAGTCCGGCAGTTTCGCGCCGGAAACGCGCTCGTTCGATCTCCATCGTCTTGCCAATGGCGTGGTCGCCTCGCTGCGGCCGCAGGCCGCCGAGCGTGGCATCGTCATCGCCCTGCGCATCGATCCGCTGCTGCCCTATCAACTGCGTGGTTGGCCGCATCAACTACGGCAAATCCTGATCGGACTACTGACCTATGCCGTGCAGCGTTCGGGCGCGGCCAAGTTGCGGGTAGTGATCGACGCGGCGGAGGTCGGTGCGGAGCGGGTAAGCCTCCGCGTGGTCGTCGCGAGCGGCGCCGTTGTTGCCACCGCACCGGAGGAGACCGTCGAGCCGCCCGTCGCCGAGCTGGGCCGGCCGTTCGGTATGGCGATGGTGCAGCGTCTCGCAGGGCTGATGGGGGGGCGTCTGGCGATGGAGCGCGAGCCGGGCGGTGCCTCGCGCCTCACGGCCGAATTGCCGTTCGCGATCGACTGGCCGATGCAGGCTTTGCCACTCGATCTGGCGCACCTGCCAGCACTGATCGTCACCAAGGATCAGAACTTCGTCGGCGAGTTTGTCGAGCCGCTCGACACCTGGCGCGCCGAGACGCGCTGGATTGGCGCCGAGGATACCGCGCTTCGATATCTCGAAGCTTTCGACGCTAACCGCCGTTCGCTCTTGATTGTCGACGGCCGCGGCGACGTGTTGCAGGCGCTGAGCTTCGCCCACCACGCGGTTAGCCTTCCCGCCGGGCCTCCGCCTTATCTGCTCTTTGTCGTCGACGAGGCGCGGATGGATAGCGTCATTGGCCTCGCCGACGAGGACTTCGACGGTATATTGCCGGCTCCGTTCACCATTGGCGCGTTGCGCGGCGTATTGCATGCGATGCGGGTCGAACCCGCCGACTGGTTTCTCGGCGATGCGCTGCCCACAGCGCCAGATGAAGAAGACCCGGCGCCTTCGGCCGCTACTCCAGCCTCGGTGGGGGCAACGATCGCGCCGCTTGAGCCGGCGCCGCGCCCGGCACCCGCCGCGATCGTGACCGAAATTGCCTCGCACCCGCGGTTCGCCGAGTCCGGCGGCGCGGTGATCGACGAGCGTGCGGTCGGAGCGTTATGGTCGCTCGGCGATGGGCGGGAGTTTTTCGACGATGTCATCGAAGCATTTCGCGCCGACTCCCGCCGGGCCATCGGCGAATTGAGCGCCGCTGCGGCGGCGGCCGACCCACATCAATTCGAAGAAGGCGTCCAGGCATTGCGGCGCTGCACCGCCAATTTCGGAAGTGGACGGTTGCGCGAGCTGCTGCTGTCGCTGCGCAACCTCGCGCCCGCCGAACTGCAGCGCCAGGGCGCCGCCTATGTGCAGCGGCTCGAAGCCGAGATCGGCAAGCTCGAGACGACGCTCGTCGATTACGCGAAAGCCGTGCGGTAGCGTTGGCGATGGCTGAGGGCCGGCGCATTGGAGTAATCGGCGCCGGCATGGTCGGGGTCTGCGTCGCCAGTTATCTGCAGCGCGACGGGCACAGCGTCTTCATGCTCGATCCCGGCGTCCCCGGCGAGGGCGCCTCGTTCGGCAATGCCGGTGCGTTCAACGCCTCGTCGGTGACGCCGATGGCGATGCCGGGCATCGTCAAGAAAGTCCCGGGCTGGCTGCGCGACCCGTTGGGACCGCTGTCGCTGCGCTGGAGCTACCTGCCTTCGGTGCTGCCCTACCTTATCCGCTTTATCCGCGCCGGGACCGAGGAGAAGGTTCACGCGCAGGCGCGCACGTTGCGGCCGCTGGTTGGCGCCACCCTTTCGGCGCTGGAGCCGCTGGTCAAGGATGCCGGTGCCGAGCGTTTGGTGCATCAACGCGGCCATCTCTACGTCTACCGCTCGGCCGAGTCCCTGGCGAAAGACGGCCTCGCCTGGGCGCTGCGCCGCGAAAACGGGGTTGAGGTCGACGAATTTGACGCCGACGAGCTGCGCCAACTCGAACCGACGCTGTCGCGCGAATATGTGCGCGGCCTCTTGGTGCGCGAGAACGGGCATACCAGCAATCCGTTCGGACTGGTCAGCGCTCTCGTCGAACATTTCCGGCGCCAGGGCGGTGTCGTGATCCGCGCCGCCGCGACTGGCTTTCGCCTCGACGGCGGCAAACTGACCGCGATCCAGACCGACGCTGGCGAATTGGCGGCTGACGCCGCCGTCATTGCCGCCGGGGTTTGGTCGAAGCCGCTCGCCGCCTCGCTTGGCGACAAGGTGCCGCTTGAGACCGAACGCGGCTACCATTTGATGATCCGCGACCCGGAGGTGATGCCGGCCATCCCCACCGCCGATGGCGACGGCAAGTTCGTCGCGACGCCGATGGATACTGGGCTGCGCTTTGCCGGGACGGTCGAGCTCGCCGGGCTCGACGCGCCGCCGGATTGGCGCCGCGCCCGCATCCTGTTGGAGCAGGGCCGCCGCATGCTCCCTGGCCTTGCCCACGAGCATGCCGAGGAGCGCCTCGCGGTGTGGATGGGCCACCGTCCCTCGTTGCCCGACTCGCTGCCGGTGATCGGGTATTCCCGCGCGACCCGGGATGTTGTCTATGCTTTCGGTCATGGACATGTCGGCATGACCTCGGCGCCGATGACCGGCCGCGTGGTCGCCGATCTCGTCGCCGGCCGCCCGCCGGCGATCGACATCGCCCCCTTTGGCGTGGACCGGTTCTGATGGACAAGCTCCTCGACATACTGCTGGCTCAGAACATCCTGCATGGGCTCAACCTCCTCACCATTATCGGTTTCGTCCTAATGGGCATCGGCCTCAACCAGAGCCGCCAGGGCCGGGCGCGCGCGCCCACCGCCTTCACGCTGATGACCGCCGGTACGATCTGCGTCGTCGCCGGGATGTATTTCGGCCGCGCGGTGAGCTGAGCCGCTTCACTTGCCCCGCGGCGGGGCCTATGCTCGCTTTGCCCTAATTCGACGGAGGAACGCCATGGCCAACGACGTATCGCCGATCAGCGCGACCCGCATGAAGCCGGTTCATTCCAGCGCCAAGAAGCCGGTGATGACCCAGGGCCGCCGCGATTTCTTCACCTATCGCGATCTCGGGATCAAGGAAGGCAGTGCCGGCAAGATGCGCGCCCAGGTGATGAAGGCGAAAGAGGGCATGACCGAACCGACCGGTTGGCATTACCACACCTGCGAGAGCCAGTTCGTCTATTGCCTCAACGGCTGGGTCGAGCTCGAATTCGAGGGCGCGCCGACCGTGCGCATGGAAGCCGGCGACTCGATGTTCATCCCCGGTGGCTGTGTCCATAACGAGCTGCGTACCTCGAACGATGTCGAGATCCTCGAAGTCTCGACCCCGGGCGAACTCGGGACGGTGCCGGTCGACGCGCCAAAGCGCTGACCCGCTCATCAGCTCGGTGCGCGGTAATGCGCACCTGGTTCAGCACGCCGCGCGAAGCTGATTAGCTGCGCCCCGCGATTGGGTCGACGATGCGTTGAGCTCGTGGCGCAGGACTCCTGTGTCTGAGCCTCGTAGCAAAGAATTTACCCCGTGTGTGATCCCGCTCACCTTGGCTCGCAGGAAGCCTGCCTATCTCCCAGCACATGGAGTTGTGGTTTGGGAGCCCTCCGATGTGCCACGGGAAGTCGATCGAAAGCCAAGCGGCCGAGCTTGACCGGCCAGGTTTCCGGTGTTTCGGCGGCGAGCCGGAGCTTTGCGATCTGCTGCACGACCCGATCGCTCTAGCGCTGATGGCGGCCGACAAGGTTGACAGCAGCGACGTCTATGCCCTGCTGCACAAAGCGCGCGGGGCGGCAGTTAGCACCCGCTGAGCTGCAAGGGGTCTGCGCGGTGGGTGTGCCGTCAGACCTTTAAGACGCGCGATTTCTCGCGATCTTTGCGTCGGATCTCGAGCGGCCACTTGCATTCGCCCACGGGAGCATTGCTTTCCTCGGCTTCGGCAGCGTCCGCGTGTTCTGGGCAGTAGTAGGCATCTGGCAAATTATCGACCAACCGGTAAGTCCAGCCTTCCGGCGGCAGCCCAAGATAACGATCGAGTTCGGCGGCTGCCGACACCGTGCAGCCGGGGAAAGCACAATGGAATTCTAGCGCGATTTTCACCGCACTTGGATAATCAGTGATTGTTAAGAATAGGTAAGAAGCGATGACGCGGTTTGCACGGCGCAAAGGCCATGTGGCGCAGGCGCGGGTATGAGCCTAGCCTTTAGCGAGTAAGTCCGCTTCCATCAAAGTTCCGATTAAAGCCATTGTTATTGTAATTACCATCGAAGCTCTGATTGACGCCATAGTAGCGAGTGTATCCGAAAGTGGAGTGATAGTAGCCGGAGCGACCGCTCGTTTCAGTGGCGGGCGGGCTGGCGCTTAGGTTTGACGGGCTGCCGCGCAGCACTACTGTACTGCCCGGCGCCGTTTCCGGCGTTGGGTGCTGGGGATCGCTGGGAGCGATGCTGCTCTGCGCCCAAACCGGCGCTGTGATCGCCAGTGCGGCGATAAACGCGACTCCTGGTGAGCGAGAAGTCATGGAAGGCGCCTCCCTGGGGATAGCAGCCCAGCAACTAGCACCAAACGCTTCGGCGCATTGATCCATGCCAAATTAGCCGAGGCAACAATTTTCGCTTTATATGCGGGGTACTTTCCACATCCTAATCGTTGGGGTGGCGTCCAGCGCCCGATAATAGGGTGCCCCGCTGGGCAATGCCGCGAGTGCCGCTGGCGCGGTCGAGCCGTCGTCTCAATCAAGTGGAGCAACCCCGGAACGAGCCGCATGCCTTAGCCGCGGCTAGGGCATGCCGTGAGTTTGGCTGTGCGAGGTGGCGCAGGGGCTGATCGGATTGGGATCGGGATCGGGGCACGGGGCCGTCGGTGCCCCGGTGGTGCAGCCAGCGAGGATGACCAAGATCAAGGCGACGAGCGCTATTAGCTCAGTCGGTGTTTTGGCCCGCACCATCAGCGATGGTGGCCGCCGTGGAAGCTGCCGCCGTGGAACTCCCCGTGATGAAACCCGCGGCCAAAACCAAATCCGAGGCCAGAGGCGAACGGGAAGCCATAACCGTAGCCGCCATAATACGGATAATCGGCATACCCGTAGTACGACGGAGGATAGTAGGAGTAGGGCTGATAGTAGGGCGCCTGAACGTAGGTTTGCATGTAGAGCGGGGTCGCGGACGTGCCAGCCAGACAGCTCGCACTATAGGCTGCGGCCATTTGATTGTACGCCGGGGATAGCGGCGCAGCCTGATAGAGCGCCATCACGCGCCCATACATATCCGCGCAGTTCACAGCCTGCGCCGCAACAGGCATAGGATCGATAGCAGCGCAAAGAGCGAGCGTAGCTCCTGCCAAAGCGAAGAGTTTGAGCGGCATCGAACGGCTCCCGTCTTGTGCCATCCTTGTTGGCGCTGATTGGCTGTTGCATCGATCTAGAGCCGGTCAGACGCTCCTCGAACTCACCATGGTCTTCTGAGCTCCCACCAGGGGTGGAAGTCGCGGCCGAGGTCCACTCGGTCCCGGCGGATATCTCTCACATCGCCAGCAATGTCGGCTCGATCTCTGGCGACTTGAGCGGGAGTACCGAACCTCAGGTCGCGATCAAGCATTCGAAAGTCC
>DASYXG010000433.1:0-6961 GCA_035935235.1 Allostellaceae bacterium | reverse complement strand
CAAGCTGCCGGAAGAGAACGCGCCGACGTTTGGCCCATGCCGAAAGCTCGATTACGAGCTCGAGGTGGCGATCTGGGTCGGGCCCGGCAACAAGCAGGGCGAACCGATCGCAATAGCCGAGGCCGCCGATCACATCGTCGGGCTCGGCTTTGTCAACGACTGGTCGGCGCGGGATATTCAACAGTGGGAGTCGGCCCCATTGGGGCCGTTTCTCGGCAAGAGCTTCGGCTCGACAGTGTCGCCGTGGATCGTCACCGCCGAGGCGCTGGCGCCGTTTCGCGTCGCCCAGCCGAAGCGGCCCGACGGCGACCCGCGGCCGCTACCGTATCTGTGGGACGACGTTGATCAACAGGCTGGGGCCTTTGACATTGCCCTGGAGGCGCTGCTGCTGACCCCGACTATGCGCGAGAAGGGGACGCCGCCGCACCGCATGTCGGCGAGCAACACGCTCGACCTCTATTGGACCGTCGCGCAATTCGTCGCTCATCACACCTGCAACGGCTGCAACCTGGAAGCCGGCGATTTGTTCGGCACCGGCACGATCTCGGGCCCGACCCCCGAGGGTTGGGGCAGCCTCAGCGAACTCTCCCGCGACGGCCAGCAGGCGAATACGCTGTCGTCGGGCGAGACCCGGACCTTTCTCGAGGATGGCGACGAGGTGATCTTCCGCGCCCGCGCCAGCCGACCCGGCTATGTCTCAATCGGGTTTGGCGAGTGCCGCGGCCGAGTGGTCGGCGGATAGACGGCGATGCCCGACGCACTCGGCTGGCGCAGGAAGTTCGGGGTCATCGCGCCGTCGACCAACACGATCGTCCAGCCCGAGTTCGATGCGATGCGGCCGCAAGGGGTCACGAACCATTTTGGCCGCATCCATATTCCCAACGATCCGCTGCGCAACGATGACGATTTCACCCGGTTGATCGAGGCGGTTCGCCGCGAGATCATGAGCGCGATCGACCGGGTGATGACCTGCGAGCCCGACCATCTGGTGATGGGCATGTCCTCGGAGACGTTCTGGGACGGGCTTGAGGGCAGCGAGGCGCTGCGCGAGCGGGTCGAGGCGCGCGCCGGGGTCAAGGTCACGATGGGCTCGGATGCGGCGCGCCAGGCATTGGACCGCTTCGGCGCCAAGCGCATCGGTGTGGTGACGCCCTATATGCCGGTCGCCGATCAGCAGGTCCGGCGCTTCTTCAGCGATTGCGGCTACGAGATCGTCAACCTCGAAGGACTCAAATGTGCCAGCCCGGTACTCATTGCGCATGTCGGCGAAGCCGAGCTGCGCGATGCCTTGCTGCGCGTCGATGGGCCGCAGGTCGATGCGCTGGTGCAGGTCGGCACCAATCTAGCGATGGCGCGGCTCGCCGGGCTGGCCGAATTTTGGCTCGGCAAGCCGGTGATCGCGATCAACACGGCAACCTATTGGTGGGCGCTGCGATCAAACGGCATCGCCGACCGCATCGACGGGTTTGGATCGCTGCTGAGCCGCTTCTGACCAGACGGCCGACGAGCACCGCAAACCGGTACGCTCGCGTTAATCCTTCCTCAATGCGAACGCAGCTTAATGCGAGGTTGACAAGGTATCGCCGCGGGCGCCGACCGAATGGGTCCTAAGCAGACGGACACATTGCTGCAGAGAAGAAGCGAAGAATTGCCGTCGCGGCGCCTCGTGATGCTTCCTATCGCCCATGGCGTCGTCCTCGCCGAAATGCGGGCTGCGGCATGAATCCCATCGATACCTCGCGCGCGGTGCTGATCGTCGAGGACGACGGCGATTTCGCCGAGTCGCTCGCCGACCTGCTGCAACCGCGCGGGTATAGCGCCCTCATCGCGGGGACGCCGGAAGCGGCGCTCGCCGCGATCCGCGGCACCGCCGAGGCGAAGCCGCCGCCGGTGGCGCTCATCGACCTGCGCCTGGGCGCGAGTTCCGGCATCGATCTGCTGGCGCGGCTGCGCGCCGAGCGGCCGGATTTGATCGGCGTGCTGATGACCGCCGAACTCGACACCCAAACCGCGATCGCCGCGCTGCGCCGCGGCGCTTACGATTATTTCGACAAATCGGTCGACCCGCAGTCGCTCTTTGCGGTGCTCGACCGGTGCTTCGACCGCGTCGAACTGCTGCGCGACCGCGAGACGGCGTATGAGGCGCTGCGGCTGGCCAAGGAAGAAGCCGAAGCGGCGAACCAGGCGAAGTCGGGCTTCCTCGCGACGATGAGCCACGAGCTGCGCACGCCGCTCAACGCGATCATCGGCTTTTCGGAGATGATGTTGCGCGAGGTGCTGGGCTCGCTCGGCAACGAGCAGTACCGCGCCTATGTCGGCGACATCCACGCCAGCGGCTCGCATCTGCTGCAGATCATCAACGACATCCTCGATCTGTCGAAGGCCGAAGCCGGCAAGATCGAGCTGTCGGAGGATGTCTTCGATTTGCGCGACATCATGCGCTCGGTCGGCCAATTGACCATCGGCCGCATCGAGAAAGCCGAGCTGACTCAAGAGGTCGATCTGGCAAACGATCTGCCGCCGATCCGCGGCGACGAGCGTAAGACCAAGCAGGTGCTGCTCAACCTGATCACCAATTCGATCAAGTTCACCCCGGCGGGCGGACGCATCACCGTTACCGGCCGGTTCGACCCCGAGGATGGGCTGGCGGTGACCGTGTCCGATACGGGGATCGGTATTCCCGACGGCGACCTCGAACGGGTGCTGAAGCCGTTCGAGCAGGTCGATTCGTCATTCAGCCGGCAACATCAGGGCACCGGGCTCGGCCTGCCGCTGGTCAAGGCGATCATGGAAATGCATGGCGGCCGGCTGCGGCTCAGAAGCAAGCTCGGCACCGGCACCGCGGTGACCGTGGTGTTTCCGCCCGAGCGGTTGATCCTCGATCCCGCCGTCGATCTGCCGCGCAGCGCCGCCTAGGGTTTACCCCACTTCCCTCGCCAGCTCGGATAGAAGCCGAGCGGTTCGGCGGCCAGCACGCCGCGCATGATCGCCCGTGCCAGGCAATCGGCGGCGGCCGAGCCGATCCGGGTCAGCGCCTCTGCGGCGATCGAAGCGCCGCTCCCGGTCGAGAGGGCGAAAACGGTATCTCCATCGAACGGTGTGTGCGCCGGGCGGATCGCCCTCGTCAGCCCGTCTTGCGCCATGATCGCAAGGCGCCGGCAGGAGTTCTTGTCGAGCGGCGCATCGGTGGCGACAAGCGCGATCGTCGTATTGGCGCCCGCCAGCAGAGAGCCGCACGCCGAAAAGTCATCGAGATCGAGGGGCTGGTCGGGGACGGGCGGCTGGAAGTCGATTTCGCCGCTCAGCGCCAAGTCGGCGGCCCAAAACCGGCCGCAATCGGGCCGCACCACGCTGCCGACGCAGTTGACCGCGACGATCGCGCCGACCGTCGCGCCGTCGGCGAAGCGCAGCGAGGCGCTGCCAAGCCCGCCTTTCAAGGCCCCGGCTGTCGCGCCGAGCCCAGCCCCCGCATTGCCAAGCGCGAAATCCTTGCCCGCAGCCCCAGTCGCCGCGTAGCCAAGCCGGCGATGCGGGGGCTCGCCGGTCCAGTGGCGCCGGCCTGGGAGGCCGAGATCGAAGAGGATCGCCGCCGGCACGATGGGCACACGCGCCGCACCGACGGCAAATCCACGCCCCTGCGCGGCAAGCCAATCCATCGCCCCGCTCGCCGCGTCGAGACCGAAGGCCGAGCCGCCCGACAGCACCACCGCATCGACCCGGTCGACCAGCGTTCCCGCGGCGAGCAATTCGGTCTCGCGGCTGCCCGGTGCGCCGCCGCGCACATCGACCGCGGCGACCGCCGGAGTCTCGGCGACGATGACGGTCGAACCGGTGAGCGCGGTGTGGTCTTTAGCCTGGCCGACAAGGATGCCGGGCACGTCGGTGATGAGATTGCGCGGGCCTGACGTCGCCATGGCATCGCTATAGCATGGCCAACGGATGCCCGGAGAGGATGCGATGGCGACGACGCTGATCAGGAACGCAAATTGGGTGATCGCCTGGGACGAGAAAGCCGGACGGCAGGTTTACCGCCGCGGCATCGATATTGCGTTCGCCGGCGCGGAGATCGTCTTTCTCGGCAAGGGGTACTCCGGCGCGGCCGATCGCACCATCGACGGCGGCGGCCTGATGGTGATGCCGGGCCTTATCGACACCCATTCGCACCCGCACCACGAGCCGCTCTACCGCGGCATCCGCGAAGAGCACGGCGTCGCCAACATGCATATGACCGGGCTCTACGAGCGCGGTCAGGCCTTCTCCGCGCCCGACGACGAGGCTCGCGCCGCCGGCGCCGAGTTCGCCTATTGCGAGCTGCTGCTCTGCGGGGTCACCTCGTTGGTCGATATCTCGGCGCCGTGGGAGGGGTGGGTCGAGCTTTTTGCCAAAACCGGGATGCGCGGTTTTCTCGCGCCGGGCTATGCCTCGGCGCGCTGGTTTCTCGAGAACGATCTCGGCCCCAGCTACGACTGGAACGAGCCGCGCGGGCGGGCCGGTTTCGAGCGGGCGCTCCGCGTGATCGACCAGGCGCTGGCGCATCCGAGCGGGCGGCTTTCCGGAGTGGTCTCGCCGATGCAGATCGACACCTGCAGCGAGGAATTGCTGCGCGAAAGTCGCGACGCGGCGCGCGAACGCGGTCTGCCGCTTACCACGCATTGCTCGCAGAGCGTCAACGAGGTGCGCGAGATGATTCGCCGCCACGGCCTGACGCCGATCCAGTGGGCGGATCGCCTGGGCCTGTTGGGCCCGGGGACGATCCTCGGCCACGCGCTCTACCTCGACACCCACTCCTGGGTGCGCTGGCACACCAAGGATGATTTGCGGCTGCTCGGCGACAGCGGCACCGCGGTGGCGCATTGCCCGACGCCGTTTGCCCGCTATGGGCACGTGATGGAGCATTTCGGCGCCTATCTCGACGCCGGGGTGACGATGGGCATGGGCACCGATTGCAGCCCGCACAATCTCGTCGAGGAGATGCGCAAGGCCTCGGTGCTGGCGCGCATCGCCGCGCGCGATATCCACGCGGTCGATGTCGCCGACTTCCTCCACGCCGCGACCGTCGGCGGCGCCACCGCGCTGCGGCGCGGCGATATCGGCCGCCTCGCGCCCGGCAAGAAGGCCGATCTGGTGCTGGTCGACCTTAACTGCCCGCAAATGCAGCCGGCGCGTGACCCGCTGCGCGGCTTTGTCTATCACGCCGCCGACCGGGCGGTGCGCGATGTCTTTGTCGACGGCGTGCAGGTGGTCGCCGACCGCCGCGTGCTGACGCTCGACCAGGCCGACGCCGCCATCCGCCTGACGGCGGCGCAGGAACGGATGGAAGCGGCGGCGCCGCAGCACGATTACCGGCGCCGGAAGGCCGAGGAGATCACGCCGCTGAGCCTGCCGGTCGTGGACTAAAAGCGCGCCGGCCGCGCGCGCTTCCCCCTTTCAGCCATGCGACACGGATGCGTGCCCGGCGTTAGCGGGCTATGCACGAGGCCAGCGCTGTTATCGAGACCGACATTCCGGCACGGCTCGATCGGCTGCCGTGGTCGGGTTTTCATTCGCTTGTCGTCGTCGCGCTCGGGATCACCTGGATCCTCGACGGCCTGGAGGTGACCGTCGCCGGCTCGATCGCCGGCGCGCTGCAGCAGAGCCCGACACTTAAATTCTCTCAGACCGAGATTGGGCTGGTCAGCAGCGCCTATCTGGTCGGTGCGGTATCGGGGGCGCTGCTCTTCGGCTACCTCACCGACCGGTTCGGCCGCCGCAACCTGTTCATGGTGACGCTCGGCCTCTATCTGGCGGCGACCGCGGCGACCGCCCTGTCGTGGAATTTCGCCAGCTTCGCGCTGTTCCGCTTCCTCACCGGGGCCGGGATCGGCGGCGAGTACGCGGCGATCAATTCGGCTATCCAAGAACTAGTGCCGGCGCGGTTCCGCGGCCGCACCGATCTGGCGATCAACGGCAGCTTCTGGGTCGGCGCGGCGCTGGGCGCGGTCGGTGCCGTGACCCTGCTGCAACCGGGCTGGCTGCCGCCCGATTGGGGCTGGCGCGCGGCGTTCGGCATCGGCGCGGTGCTGGGGCTGAGCATCCTTGTCCTGCGCCGCTGGGTCCCGGAAAGCCCACGCTGGCTGATGCTGCACGACCGGCTCGACGAGGCCAACGCGGTGATTGGCGACATCGAGCGCCGCGTCGAAGGCCACCGGTTACCCAAGCCGGATCGCACGATCCGGCTGATCCCGTCGTCGCACTACTCAATGTCGCGGATGGTGCTGGCGATCGTGCGCGATTATCCGAGCCGCGCGGTCCTCGGCTTGGCGCTGATGGTCGCGCAGGCGTTTTTCTACAACGCGATCTTCTTTTCCTATGCGCTGGTGCTGACCGGGTTCTACCAAGTGCCGGCGGCGTCGATCGGCTGGTACATCTTGCCGTTCGCGTTGGGAAATTTCGCCGGGCCATTGGTGCTCGGCCCGCTGTTCGACACCATCGGGCGCAAGCCGATGATCGCCGGGACCTACGCGATCTCGGGGGCGCTGCTGGCAATCGTCGGGGCGATGTTTCGCGCCGAGCTTCTCGATGCGTCGATGCTGACATTCTGCTGGACAGGCATCTTCTTCTTCGCCTCGGCGGCGGCGAGCGCCGCCTATCTGACGGTCAGCGAAAGCTTTCCGCTCGAAGCGCGGGCACTGGCGATCGCGCTCTTCTATGCGGTCGGGACCGGCATTGGCGGGACGCTGGCGCCGTCGCTCTTCGCCGCGCTGATCGGCACCGGCTCGCGCGGCAATGTGTTTATCGGCTACTTGCTTGGCTCCGGGCTGATGATCGGCGCGGCGATCGTCGAGCTGGCGATCGGGGTCAAGGCCGAGCGGCGACCCTTGGAGGATGTCGCCCGGCCGCTCTCGAGTGTCGTATCCTCGAGCTGATGTCGATCGCCGCGCCGCGCCCGGAAAGCTGGCTCCGCACCATCCCCGGCGGGCTC
>DASYXG010000432.1:0-10973 GCA_035935235.1 Allostellaceae bacterium | reverse complement strand
CGCCGACGGCGATCATCACCGGCACCGGCACCGCCGGTATCGTCCAGTGGAAGGTGGCGAACAGCAGCGGCGGCAGTTTTTGCAGCACCGCCGAGCTGTAGGCGCCGGCGGCAAAGAACGCGCCAGTGCCGAAATTGGTATAGCCGGTGTAGCCGCCGAGGATGTTCCAGGCGGTCGCCAGCACGATGTATTCGAGGACGACGTAACCGGCGAAATAGAAATAATCATTGGCGATCGTCAGCCGTGACGCGACGACGAAGGCGAGACCGGCCACCACCAGGATCGCCCAGAAGACGCTGTTGCGCATTACTGGCGGCCGAGCAGACCGGAGGGACGCACCGCGAGCGTCACCAGCAACAGGCCGAAGGCCACGGCTGGCGACCAGGACGGGCCGTAGAACGTCGAGGTGATGTTCTCGACGACGCCAAGCAACACCGCGGCGAGCAGCATCCCCGGCATGCTGGTCATTCCGCCCAGCACGCAGATCGCGAAAATGCGGCCGATATAGTCGCGTCCGATCGACGGTTCGACTTGTTGGATGATGATCAGGAACGACCCGGCGACGGAGCAGGTCGCAACGGAGATGCCGAAGGCGATTTGTTTAATCTTCGTTGGGCTCGCAGCCATCAACTGCAGTGCCCCCGGGTCTTGCGACACCGCGAGGATCGCGCGTCCGATGAAGCTGCGGCTCAGATAGAGCTGCACCAGCCCGATCATGACCAGCGAGAACACGCATGGCACCAGCATCCGCCACGCCACCTCGATGGGGCCGATATGAAAGCTGGGGCCGATATATGGGGCGGTGACAAAGCGGTAATCGACCCCGAAAATCAGGGTCAGCGACACCTCGCCCACAAACAGCAGACCGAAGAAGAACGCGAGTCCTTGGATCGCCTGCTCGCCGCGCCGCTCGAAGGCGAAGTAATAGAGCCGGTACGCCGCCATCCCCAGCAGGAAAAACAGCGGCATCGCCACAACGCCGATGAGGATCGGATCGACGCCGAAGTAAGAGTTGATGATGTAGGCGACGTAGGAGCCCAACAGGATGAAAGCCGGGGCGGCAATATTGGCGATGTCGAGCATGCCGAAGGCGATCGTCACGCCGACGCTGACCGCGGCGTAGAAACCGCCAAGCAAGATGCCGGCGACGATAGCGTTGATCAGGAGATCGAGCTGGACCATGAAGTTGGGCGGCGTGGCGCTGCGCTCAGGCGCGCCAGCAATGCGCGGAGGACGGCTCGTCCTCCCCGCGCGCGAGCGCCTGTGTCATGCCGTCTCCCCCTCAACGTGCTCGTTCGGCGGTGCCGAACAGCACCGTTTCGCATTAGATCAGCATCGGCGACTTCTGTTAAGCGCGACGCTATTGTCCGCGTCGCCATCGGTTTGAGGGGCGGGGAGCGGGGATGGATGGGTCATTCGTGCCGCGCGACGAAGATCGCTCGCTACTGACGGGTGCGGGCTCGTTCCTCGACGACGCGGCGAGCGCCGGTGCGGCCTGGGGCGTGTTCGTGCGCTCACCACACGCTTTCGCCGACATCAACGGGATCGACACGACCGCGGCGCTGGCGCAGCCGGGGGTGCTAGCGGTGCTGACCGCCGCCGATCTCGACGCGGCCGGGGTCGGCACAGTGTCGGTTCCGATACCGGTGCCGGGTAGCCCCGATATGGTCGTGCCACACCGACCGTCGCTGGCCGGCAATTGCGCGCGTCATGTCGGCGAGACGGTGGCGCTGGTTGTCGCCGAAACCGAAGCGGTGGCGCGCGACGCTGCGGAGTTGGTCGAAGTCGATTACGCGCCGCGCGACGGCGTCGCCGATCTTGCCCGCGCCGCGGAACCAGGCGCGCCGCAGATCTGGCCTGGAGCCACGGGCAATGTCGCGGTCGATTGGTGCCCCTACGGCGCAAAGCCGGAAGAGCGCGCCGAACTCGATCATATCTTCGCCGGCGCCGCGCATGTGGCGCGGGTGCGCCTCGTCAATCAGCGCATCGTCATGGCGCCAATGGAGCCGCGCGCCGCGCTGGCGATCTACGACCCCGAGAGCGAGCGCTATGTGCTGCACGTCGCCTCGCAAAGCGCCTTCGCTATGCGCCAGCACGTGGCGCGCACGATGGGGGTGCCGGTCGAGAGACTGCGCATTGTCAGCGGCGATGTTGGCGGCGCCTTCGGCATGCGCACTTCCGGCTATCCCGAATATCCGGCGATGCTACTGGCGGCGAAGCGCCTCGGTCGTCCGGTGCGCTGGCGCTCGACCCGGCAGGAAGGCTTTCTCAGCGATAACCAGGCGCGCGACACGCTGATCGAGGCGAAGCTGGCGCTCGACGCGCGGGGAAAATTCCTTGCCCTCGACATCGACAGCTCGGCCGCGCTCGGCGCGCACCACACCTCGCACGGCGCCTTTATCGCCACGGTTAATTTCGCCCGGTGCCTGCCGTGCATGTACGACATCCCGAAGATCGGGCTGCGCATCCGCTGCCTCTTCACCAATACGGTGCCGACCGGACCCTATCGCGGCGCCGGCCGCCCCGAGGCCAATTACGCGCTGGAACGCCTGGTCGATGAGGCGGCGCGGGTGACCGGCATCGACCGCATCGAGATCCGCCGCCGCAATCTGATCCCGCCGAACCGCATGCCCTACAAGACCGCCGTCGGCACGACCTATGACAGCGGCGATTTCCCATTGGTGTTCGACGCCGCGCTCGCCCGCGCCGACATCGCCGGCTTCGCCGCGCGAAAGGCGGCCTCGGAAGCCGCCGGCAAGAAGCGCGGGCTCGGCGTTTCATGCTTCTTGGAGATCGCCGGCGGCCAGCCCGGGGAAGGTGCTTCGGTCGGTTTTCCAGGGTCAAGCAAGCTGTTGCTGGCGATCGGGGTGCACGCGAGCGGGCAGGGGCATCGCACGGTCTATCGCCGGCTCGTCGCCGAGCGGCTCGGCATCCCGGTCGAGCACATCGACTTCACCATCGGCGACAGCGACGATGAGGTGCCGAGCGCCGGTGCGGTCGCCTCGCGCTCGACAATGTCGGTCGGCGGCGCGGTCGCCGCGGCGCTCGATGCGGTGATCGAGAAGGGGCGCCGCGCTGCCGCGCATGTGCTGGAAGCAGCCGCGGAGGACATCCAATACCGTGACGGCGTCTTCGAGATCGCCGGCACCGACCGCAACATCGCGCTGTTCGAGTTGGCCGACCGCGCCAAGACCTTTGGCGAGAGCCTCGACACGCGCAGCAGCTTCGACGCGGCGCCGTCCTTCCCTAATGGCGTCCACATCGCCGAGGTCGAGCTCGATCCCGCCACCGGGCACACTGCGCTCGCCGTCTATACTTGCGTCGACGATTGCGGGCGGGTGCTGCAACCGGTGCTGGTCGAGGGCCAGGTCCAGGGCGGGGTGGCGCAGGGGGTCGGCCAGGCGCTGCTCGAATGGGCCAATTATGAGGACGCGAGCGGTCAGCTTGTCGCCGGCTCGTTCATGGATTACGCGATGCCGCGCGCCGACGACCTGCCTGGCATCGTCAGCGAGCTGCACCCGGTGCTGTGCACGACCAACCCGCTCGGGGTCAAAGGCGTCGGCGAGGCCGGCACCACGGCGTCGCTGGCGGCGGTAATGAACGCGGTCGCAGACGCGGGTGCCAATGTCGATATGCCGGCCACGCCCGAGCGGGTGTGGCGAGCGCTTCAAGCGAACTCGCATGGAGGAAGACCGCAATGAGCAACGTAACGCTGGCCCAGGCTTCGATCATCGTCGATACGGCGATCGCCAAGGGACGTGAATTGAACCTGCATCCCCTCACCGTTGTCGTCCTCGACGCTGGCGGTCACATGGTGGCGATGAAGCGCGAGGATAAATCCGGCATCCTTCGCGAGAGGATCGCCGCGGGTAAGGCTTGGGGGACGCTCGGCATGGGGTTTGGCGGGCGCGAGTTCGCGCGGCGTGCTGCCGGTGGTGGCGGGCTGTTCCTGACCGCGCTGATGGAAGCGTCGGGCGGACGCGTCGTGCCGGCGCCCGGCGGTGTCCTGATCCGCGATGGTATTGGCGATATCGTTGGCGCGGTCGGGATCAGCGGCGACACCTCCGACAAGGACGAGATTTGCGCCATCGCCGGCATCCTCGCCGCCGGCCTCAAAGCCGATACCGGGGAACCCGGCGCCTGATTGGCGACAATTTACGGTTGCAACGCCCGATAGTTCGATGGATATTGAATTATGGCGCGCGCGCAACCGATGCAGCAAGAAGCGGCGATCGCCGCCTTTGGCGCCCTGGCGCAGGCGACACGGCTGCAGTTGTTCCGCCTGCTCGTTCCGCAGGGCGCGCGCGGCATGTCGGCGGGAACCATCGCCGAACGGCTTGGCGTGGCGCCCTCATCGCTGTCGTTTCACCTGACCAACCTGGTCGAGGCTGGCCTCATCACCCAGAAGCGCGTTGGCCGTCAGCTGATCTACGCGGTGGCGCCCACGACGATCGCGGCGATGCAGGATTACCTGGCAGGCTTGGCGCGCTAGCTCAGCTGCGGCTGCAAGCGGCGCCGCCGAGCACGCAAAATTTGGCGCAGTGGGGATGGTTGAGCGGCACCGGGCCGGCGGCGCCGGCAAGGCTCGCGCCGAGGTCCCACAGAGTGTCGTAAGGCAGCAGGGTGCAGGCGACGACGCTCGGATTTGCCGCGCCCTTGCGCTTCACCACCATGCGCGAGGTCGCGCACATCACGCTGTCGGGCGACTTGCCGAGAATGCCCCAGCAAGCGGTGGTGATTTCCGGCACGTCGGCGGTCGCGTCCATCTCCGGGAAGAGTATCAAGGCGACCGGGTCGTCCGCGTCGATTCCCACCGCTAACTCGGCGAACAGATGGCGGAAGCCGGCGCGGATCGCCGCTTCGGGCTCGCCTGACAGATAGCGGCTCGCCACATTGACGTTGAACCCGTTATCGGCGAGCCAGCGGAGCCCAACAATGGTCGTGTCCCAGCTGCGCGCTCCCCGCTCCAGCTCATGCACGGCGCGCCCGTAATGATCGAGCGACACGCGCAAGATCAAATGCGCGCCGTAGCGCTCGCGCAGCCGCAGCAGCGCAGCCCTGTTGTGGTACATCGGGGTCATCGCGTTGGTCAGCACGATCGCGTCGAGGCCGCGCGACAGCGCGTCCTCAAGCATGGCCGGCAGATCGCGATTCAGGAACGGCTCGCCGCCGGTAAAGCCGATCAGCCGGGTGCCAAGCCCGAGTGCGTCGATCTCATCGAGGTAATGCGCGACCTCCGCCGACGAAAGATAGGCGAGCCGGTCATTGGTCGGCGACGACTCGATGTAGCAATTGGCGCAGGTCAGATTGCATCGGGTCCCGGTGTTGAACCACAGCGTTTCCAGCGATCTGAGCGCGACCTTCGCCCGCCGCTCGCCCGCGGCGGTGATCAGGGGATCGCGGAACTTCGCCGGGTCCAGGCATCGTGCGGCAAGCGCCTCGGTCATCAAAGCCTCGACAGCGGCGGCGGGGAGTCGCCGACGATTATAGGCCAGACCCGCGCGCGGCACATGGGTGACGCTGGATCGGTGTCACGTGCCGGGACTGTTTTATCATGGTAAATAATCGAGAGAAATTTCAAGTAATGTGAGAAAATGTTTTTGCATTTTTGGCTATATTGGCGACATTCAGGAAGATACGGTTTGAATCATAGTTGATTTTTTGTGAATAGATTAGATTTAACTGTGCAATTTCGGTTTATTGTTACATATAGCTGGCCCGGCAGTTGCTGAGGAGAAATTCTGTGATTAAAGCCCTGGTGATTTCACGACTATTGATGGATCGGCGCGGCGCCACCGCCATCGAATATGGCCTTATCGCCGCTTTGATTGCAGTCGCTGCGGTCGTCGTGATGGGTCAAGTCGGCACCAATCTATCGTCGACGTTCAACACGGTCGCCGCCAGCCTTTAACCTCCTTTCCATTTGCTGCGAGCGTCGCGGCCAACCGCCGGACCGTGAATTCGCGCTACCCCTTGACCAAGGGGCGCTCGGCGTATAGCGCATCGGGTCATGCCGTCCAAGCTGACGCTCGTCGATCACCCGCTGGTGCAGCACAAATTGTCACTGATGCGGAACCGCGAAACCCCGACGGGGGTGTTTCGCCAGCTGATGCGCGAAGTCGGCCTCTTGCTCGGTTACGAGGCCACCCGTCATCTGCCGCTCGGCGAGACCGAGATCGAGACGCCACTGGAGCGGGCGCGACTGCCCGTTCTCGCCGGGAAAAAGCTCTGCCTCGTGTCGATCTTGCGCGCTGGCAACGGGCTGCTTGACGGCGTGCTGGAGCTGGTGCCGTCGGCGCGGGTCGGGCATATCGGTCTCTATCGTGACCCCGCGACCTTGGCGGCGGTCGAGTACTACGCCAAGCTCCCCAATGATCTCGCCGAGCGCGATGTGATCCTCATCGACCCGATGCTGGCGACCGGCAATTCGGCGGTGGCGGCGATCGCGCGGCTCAAGGGCCTGCATGCCCGCTCGATCCAGTTCCTCTGCCTGGTCGCGGCGCCTGAAGGCGTCGCCCATATCGCCAGCACCTACCCGGACATCCCTATTCTTGCCGCCGCGCTCGACCGCTGTCTCAACGAGCACGGCTATATTCTGCCGGGCCTCGGCGACGCCGGCGACAGGCTATTCGGGACTAAATAGGTGTTAAAGGCCGGTCGAGCGGCTCAGCGCGATTCGGCGGCGCGGCGGCGACGAGCGGCCATCCGCCATTCACGCTCGCTGGCGAGAAACTTGTCTTTCTGCTCCGGTGTCAGCGTCGCCAACAGCGCCAAGGTGGCCGTAACTGTCTCGTGCCACGTTTCATGGCGCTGACTTGAGAACTCGTCGAGCAGCTGGAAGATCCTGGCTTGGTCGGGATTGGGCCGGGCGGCCTCTGCCCAAGCCTCGTCCATCAACGGCTCGGTTGCCAGGCGAACGCGATTGCCGCGGGTTATCAGGCCCGCGACATACTGGTCGAAAGCATCCTGCTGTTGCGGCGACAAATCGAGCGTCCCAGCAAGGCGATGGAACCGCTCGCTGGTGGTGACGATTGTCGGCGGCTTGAGGCGGGTCCATGCGGCGCCGGCGACGAAGCACAGATTGAGCGCCAACGAAATCGCCAGCAGCGCGGCAATTGGGCGCGGCCGAGACAGTCGGCTACTCGGCCTCATTCCCGCCGCCGCGGCAGTCATATCGACGAACCCTCGGAAAGGTCGCGCAGGGCCAGCGGCGCCGGATCGAGCGGTTCGCTAACGCCGACATCGTCGGAGGGCCGGGCAATCGAGGCGATGCCAGGCAGATCGCCACCAAGATCGAAGCCGAGCCAGCAGGCAAGGGCGATCGCCGCGGCGAGGCCGCTCCATCTCGCCGCCTCCGTCCAGATGCGCGGCCGCGGCTGTGGCTGCGGTTGCCGCTGGTGTGGGAAGGAGAGAATTTTGCCGCCGAATTGCCCGAGGTCGACGAGCGCGGTGGCGCGGGCGACGATCTCGCCGCTTGCTGGCGGCAGCGCTGCGGCGTCCAGGACGCGGGCGACTGCCGCGTCGGCAGCCGCCATCGGGTCACTGGCGATCAGCCGGGCCACGCTCGCGCGCTCGCCGTCATCGAGGCGCTCGTCGACAAACCCGGCAAGGTCGAGAAACCGCTCGGTCTCGGCCGAACTCGTGTCGGAACCTTGACTGCGCTGCCACAGCGTCCGGTCCACTGTCGCGGGCGGGCGGGCGCCGCCGGTCGCGCGATCTGGCGTTACGGGAGGATATCCGCTCACGTCGGTTTTATGCCGACGCCGCAATAGCCATCCCCGCAACTTATTGGTTCCGGTCATTCGATTTCAGCTTTGAAATGGGCGCGCAGCTTGAGCATCGCCTTGTGATGAGCGCTTCGCACGGTCTGCGGATCGATGCTGAGCGCGGTGGCGATCTCGGCGACATCCATCTCGCCGTCATAGAGCATGCCGAGGATCTCGCGCTGGCGCGGCGACAGCAGCGCCTCGGGTAGTTTCAGCTTCGGCGTCGGCTCGACCGCGTCGACCTTGAGATGCGCCTCCGGCACAGTGTCGATCGGGATCGAATTTGGGCGCCGCCGGCGCAGCGAGTCGCGCGCGGTGCTGCGCGCCACGATGGTGATCCAGGTCGATAGCGACGCCCGCGTGGCGTCATAGCTGCGCAACAGGCGGAATTCGTCCTTGCACAGGCGGACAAAGACCTCCTGGGTTAGGTCCTCGACATCGCTGGTGGTCGGCGCGACGCTGCGCACCGCGGCGACGATCAGCGCCGCGTAGCGCCGGACGAATACCGCCCAGGAGCGCTTGTCGCCGGCTAGCAGCGCGGCGAGCGGATCGAGCTCGCTCGGCGCGCCCGGGCTATAGCCCCCGTTTAGCGGGCGATCGGCGATCGACATCGCGGCAATGCCGGAAAGGCGTGGGTCACGAGAGGCCCGCGAAGAAATCGTTGCCCTTGTCGTCGACCACGATGAAGGCGGGAAAATCGACCACCTCGATACGCCAGATCGCCTCCATGCCGAGCTCAGGATACTCCAAGAGCTCGACCTTTTTGATGCAGTCCTGCGCGAGACGTGCCGCCGGGCCGCCGATCGAGCCGAGATAGAACCCGCCGTGCTTCTTGCAGGCTTCGCGCACTTCCATGCCGCGATTGCCCTTGGCCAGGGTCACGAAGCTGCCGCCGGCTGCCATGAAGCGATCGACATAGGAATCCATGCGTCCCGCCGTCGTCGGACCGAACGAACCCGAGGCATAGCCCTCGGGCGTCTTCGCCGGTCCGGCGTAATATATAGGGTGGTCCTTGACGTATTGCGGTAGGGGGTCGCCGCGGTCGAGGCGCTCCTGCAATTTGGCATGGGCGATGTCGCGAGCGACGATCAAGGTTCCGGTCAGCGCAAGCCGCGTCTTGATCGGATAACGCGACAGGGTCTGGCGTATTTCCACCATCGGCCGCGTGAGATCGATCTGCACGACCTCGCCGCCAAGCGTCTTCTCGTCGATCTCGGGCAGATATTGCGCCGGGTTCGCCTCCAACTCCTCGAGGAACACGCCATCGGCGGTGATCTTGCCGAGGATCTGGCGGTCGGCCGAGCACGACACGCCGATGCCGATCGGCAGGCTGGCGCCGTGGCGCGGCAGGCGGATCACCCGGACGTCGTGGCAGAAATATTTGCCGCCGAACTGCGCGCCGATGCCGAAATCGCGGGTCAGCGCCAGCACCTCGTGCTCGAAATCGCGGTCGCGATAGGCCTGGCCGTATTTGTTGCCCTGCGCCGGCAGCGTGTCGAGATAGCGGCAGCTCGCCAGCTTCACGGTCTTGAGGTTCAGCTCGGCCGAGGTGCCGCCGATGACGATCGCCAGGTGATAGGGCGGGCACGCCGCGGTGCCGAGCGACTTCAAATTCTTGTCGAGAAAGGCGATCAAGGATTTCGGGTTCAGCACCGCCTTGGTCTGCTGGTACAAAAACGCCTTGTTGGCCGAGCCACCGCCCTTGGCGATGAAGAGGAACTTGTAGGCGTCGCCCGGCTCGGCGTAGAGGTCGATCTGCGCCGGGAGATTGTCGCCGGTGTTGACCTCCTCGTACATCGACAGGGGCGCCACCTGCGAATAACGCAGATTGGTCTCGGTGTAGGTGCGGCGTATCCCGGCCGAGATCGCCGCCGCGTCGTCATAGCCGGTCCATACAAGCTGGCCCTTCTTGGCCATGACGATGGCGGTGCCGGTGTCCTGGCACATCGGCAGCACCTTGCCGGCCGCGATGTTGGCGTTTTTGAGCAGGTCGTAGGCGACGAAGCGGTCGTTCGACGAGGCTTCGGGATCGTCGAGGATCGCCGCGAGCGAGGCGAGATGCGTCGGGCGCAATAGGTGCGCGCAATCGATGAAGGCCTGCTGCGACAGCAGGGTCAGCGCCTCGGGCGCCACCTTGACCACCCGCTCGCCGGCGAACTCGGCGGTGGCGACATAGTCGCCGGTCAGCTTCTTGTAGGGCGTGTCATCCTCGCCCAGCGGAAACAGCTCGTGAAAATCCAGCGCGCTCATGCCGAGATCCCCTGCCAGTACCGGGCAGGATCATGGTTTTCCCAGCGGCGTCAAGCGCGGCGCAGGCGAATGAAATCTTTGTAAGATTGCTGCTTAGCGCTTACGGAAGCTGTCGAGCGCCACGACCTGGCCGCGTTCTTCTTTTGCCGCTTGTGCCCCGGGTTCGGCCTTGACCGGCTTTTCGGCCGGTACCGGCAGCGCGGCCGCTTCGTTGCTCGCCGGCGCGGCAGGTTCGGCGAAAGCGAGGGCGAATTCGACCGACGGGTCGGCAAAGCTGCGGATCGCGGCGAACGGGATCGTCAGCCGCTCGGCCTGTTTGTCGAAGCTGAGCAGCACCGAGAATTGTTCGTCGCCGACATCCAAATCCCAGAACTGATGCTGCAGCACGATCGTCATCTCGTCGGGATAGCGCTCGACGAGCCGCGCCGGGATCGTCACGCCCGGCGCCTTGGTGGCGAAGCCGATATAGAAATGGTGGGCGCTTTTGAGGCCCTCCTGCGCCGCGCGGACCAGCGCATCGCGGATGACGCCGCGCAGCGCGCGCTCGACCATCTTGTCGTAGTGGAACAGATCCTGCGCCATGTCGATCGCCCGCGCTGGAGCTCGCAAAACTAAGTGGGGGGCTTCTGTTGCCCGGTGCCCCCCGAACCGCGAGTTACCTTAGGCTTTTACTCCGCTAGGAGTTAGGCCGCGAGTGCCTCTGATGCGAAGTTATCGTTCGCAACTAAGTTATGACCCGATAACGGCGGTATCATGCCGGGCGACGGTACTTATCTTTACCACGCGCGTCGAACCTGTTTCGCCCCCATAAGCCGCCGGCCGATTCTCCCAAGGGAGCTGACTCAGCCGGCGGAAATTGGTGGAGGCGCCGGGTACCGCCCCCGGGTCCGCAACGCTTATTCCATAAGCCGTTTATCGCCATAGTCGGTTGCCCGACAATGGAGATATAGGATGCGC
>DASYXG010000431.1:0-7798 GCA_035935235.1 Allostellaceae bacterium | reverse complement strand
GCCGACGAAGAAGAGCGCATCGTAATCCCGACCGTTTATCGGAATAACTATCTAGCCGCTTTGAGAGCGCTTTCTCTCAACGGTCATCCTGTACCGCTAACGCGCGTCCTCGACTATGCGCAGCGGTGGACGAGGGCAGTGCCTTGGACCACCGTCGAGGAAACGCGCCGAATCCTTGAGTTATGCAATGCGTTCATTAGACCGGATGAAGCCGACGAGCGCGGAGTGCGGCTGCAATTACCGCAGGCTGTAATCGCATAGGAAGATGTGCCGGCCGGCCGGAGGGTAGAGCCCACTAGCAGCAGCTCTCATCCGGTTGGCACTGGCGCGCTGCTGCTGCTGATGGATGATAGTGACCACCGTCTGCGCCATGGAAAGGGCTCGTCACGACAATGGGCGGTCAGCTACATCACTTAGGCTGGCCATCCCCGCTACATTCTGATGGGTGCCTTCCTATCCCTCGCCTTCTCATCCGGTGCAGTGCGCGGCCCACTCAGTTAGCAGAGCGCGGCGCAGCCCCAACATTTCAGTGCGCCGATACGATTGCTCGACTGCATCACCCACGCTATGCGACAGCGACAGCTCGGCAAGATCGCGGTCCTTGCGGTAATCTGCCGCCCAATCCCGGAAGGTGCTCCGAAACCCGTGCACGGTGATGCCCGCCCGGAGCGGCTTCAAGAATTGCCTGATGACTGAGTTGGGCATCGGCTTGCCCCGATCGCCGACGAAGATGTAATCGGAATCGTTGCGGCGCTTTTGGCGCTCAAGGATCGCGAATGCGGGGGCCGTAATCGGGACAACGTGTTTCTTGCGGGTTTTCATCCGCTCGGCGGGAACCGTCCATGTGCCGCCCTGGAAGTCAATTTCCGCCCATGTCGCGCCGAGCACTTCGCCGATGCGGGCGCATGTGAGAATTGCGAATTCTAAGGCATCGGCCTTGCTGTTGCTGGCTGCGCGGAGTTGGTGAACAAGAGCGGGCAGTTCCGAGTAGGCCAGCGCCGCGTGGTGCTTTATTTCTCTGACCTTCGTCGGGCTCGGAAGATGGAATTTAAGATGTCCGGTCCAACGCGCGGGGTTGTCGCCGGATCGTAACTTTTGAGATTCGGCGTACCCTAGAACGGTCTCGATACGACTCCGGAGCGCCGGGCCTTGTCCTGCCCAAATGGGTTTGATGACGGCCAGGACATGGTCCGTGTCAATTTCGGCGACCGCGAGTTTGCCCATCTTGGGGAAGACGTGAAGCCGGAACTTGTCCCGCCATTCGTTATAGGTGTGGCGGCTCCACCCGGCTTGCTGGCTTTCTATATACCGGAGCGCCACGTCGCCAAAGGTAGCGCGAGAGATCTTTTGGCTGTTTGTCTCCGTTCGGCGCTGTTCGATCGGATCAGTGCCTTCCTTGACTTTATGGCGCAGCTCCGTGGCCTTTTCGCGAGCTTGCAGAAGGCTATAGTCGGCAGTCGAGCCAATGCCGTAATCTCGGCGTCGGCCGTCTTGGGCATGGAAGCGGAATATCCATGACCGAGCACCGGTATTAGAGACATGGAGGTAAAGCTTGCCGCCATCAGCATGTAGGCCAGGGCCTAAGCCTTTGACCTGTTGGGCGGTGAGGGGCTTTGCATGACGAGGCATTGCGCATTTACTCTCAACTACCTTCCCATCTAAATACATTGTATCAGGTAATTTCACAAGGGCTCACGTAGTGTACAGAGCCGTAGAAATCCGAGGAGATCTAAGAAAATGTTAGGCCGCCCAAACACCGCGCTGTCGCAAATCCACATGCAGATCATGTGGTCGCGGCTGATCGCCGTCGTCGAGGAGCAGGCGCAGACGCTGGTGCGAACCGCGTTCTCGACCCCGGTGCGCGAGGCCGGCGATCTCTCGGCCGGCGTCTTTGACCGCGACGGCAACATGCTGGCGCAAGCGGTGACCGGCACCCCGGGTCACGTCAATTCGATGGCCGCGGCGGTCAAGCATTTCCTCGACGCATTCCCGCTCAAGACGATGAAGCCGGGCGACCATTACATCACCAACGACCCGTGGCTGACCTGCGGCCATTTGCACGATCTCACCGTCGTCAGCCCGACTTTCCTCGACGGCGAGCCGGTCGGCCTCTTCGCCTCCACCGTGCATGTCGTCGATATCGGCGGCCTCGGCATGGGGCCGGACGGGCGCCAGGTGTTCGAGGAGGGGCTGGCGATCCCACTGATGGCGTTGGCGCGCGAGGGTCGGATGAACGAAGACCTGATGCGGATTATCCGCGCCAATGTCCGCGAGCCGCTGCAGGTCGAGGGCGATGTCTATGCGCTCGCCGCATGCAACGACGAAGGCAGCCGACGTCTCGTCGACATGATGGAGGAGTTCGGGATCGCCAATCTCGACCGGCTCGGCGAGCACATCATCGAGACATCGCGCCAGGCGACGATCGAGGCGATCCGCAAGCTGAAGCCCGGAAAATACAAGAACGAAGTCCATATGGACGGCTACGACCGGCCGCTGACCCTCGCGGGCGAGATGACGATTGGCGACGATGGCATCCATGTCGATTACACCGGCACATCGCCGGCGAGCGCCTTTGGGATCAATGTCGTCGCCAACTATACCCTGGCCTACACCGCGTTCGGGGTGAGGTGCCTGGTCGCGCCCGAGGTGCCCAACAATGCCGGCTCCTTGGCGCCGATCACCGCGAGCGCCCCGGAGGGGTGCCTGCTCAACGTCAAGCGTCCGCGCGCGGTCGCCGCGCGGCACACGGTCGGCCACATGCTGCCCGATGTGGTGTTCGGCTGCCTACACCAGGTGATGGAGGGCGGCGTTCCGGCGGAGGGCGCGTCGTCGCTGTGGAACCCGCAGATTTACGGCGGGGCCGATGTCGCCGACGAACTCGGCGCCAATGGCCATGACGAGGTGCCGCCGTTCAGCACCGTCATCTTCCATTGCGGCGGCACCGGCGCGCGACCGGGCAAGGACGGGCTCGACGTCACCGCGTTCCCCTCCGGTGTTCGTACGATCCCAGTCGAAGCGACGGAGTCTGTAGCCCCGGTGATGTTCCGCCGCCGCGAGTTCCGCGAAGGCTCGGGCGGCACGGGGAAGTATCGCGGCGGGCTCGGTCAGGTCATCGAACTTGGCGGCGCCGATGGCATGCCGGTGGCGATGCTGTGCAATTTTGAGCGCATCAACAACCCGGCGCGGGGCCGCGACGGCGGCGGGCTGGGCGCGCCGGGTCAGGTGACGCTGGTCTCGGGCAAGGCGATCCGCTCGAAGGGGCGGGCGACAATTTCCGGCGGCGATTTCATCCGACTCGAGCTGCCGGGCGGCGGCGGCTGCGGCGATCCGGCGACGCGCGACGCCGATCAGGTCGCGCTCGACGTCGCCGACGGGCTCATCACCGCCGAGACTGCGCGCGAGGCCTACCGCGTCGCGCTGGCCGGCGACGGCGGTGTCGACCGCGCCGCGACGGCGAAGCTCCGCGTCGCCTGACGCGTGGCCTCGGAGGCGCTGCTTCCCGCCTGGCACGATTTCTTTGTCCTGATCGGCACCGCCGCCGCGACGCTGATCGGGGCGATGTTCGTCGTCGTGTCGATCGGCATCGGTATCCTCACCCGTGAGCGCTCGGTAGCGATCCACACCTTCCTGACCGCGACCGTGATCCATCTGTCGACGGTCCTCTTCGGCTCCGCGCTGACGATGGTTCCGGTAGCGGACGCACGCTGGTTGGCGACGATCGCCGGGGTCGCCGGCATCGCCGGGATCGGCTATTCGGGGTGGGTCATACGCGGGTTCAACCAGCACTCCAACACCGTGCTCAGCGACCGGCTGTGGTACGCGATCTTTCCGCTGATTGCCTACACGGTGCTGGTCGCGGCGGCCGCGCTGGGGTTGCGCAGCACGGCGAACGGCATGCAGCTCTTCGCCGCCGTGCTGGCGTTTCTGCTGATCACCGGCATCCGCAACGCGTGGGACATGCTGGTGTTTCTGGTGATTTCGTCGCGAGATCCGACATGATGATTCGGATGACGGGTCTCGCGCTGGTCGCGATCATCGCCGCCGACACGGTGAACGCCGCCAACATCGTGACGATCGGGGCACTTTACCCCTTGGCGGCTGCTGGCGACGCCAAGGCGGCTATCGAGACCGGGGTGGAGATCGTCAACGCGCCGCACAAGGGGCTCGACACACTGCCGCTCGTTGCCGGCGAGGGGTTGTCGCATCTCGGCGACGCCAAGATCGCGGTTGCCTTCGCCGACCATCAGGACAACCCCGCAGTTGCGGTCAGCCAGGTCTTGCGGCTCAAGACCGCGGATCATACCGCGGCGCTGATCGGCGGCGGCGCTTACCCGGCCATCATCGCCGCGACGGCGGAAAGCGAGCGCGACGGCGTGCCTTTTCTTGTTCCCGACGCGATGGCTCCCGAGATTACCGGACGCGGTTTGAAGTGGGTGTTTCGCACCACCCCGCTCGCCGGCGATCTCGCCAAGTCGTACATGCAATTCCTTACGGCGCAGAAAGCCGGCGGCATGAAGCTCGAGACGATCGCGCTGGTGTTCGAGAATACCGCGCGCGGTACTTCCGCCGTGGCGGCCCTGCGCGTCGCGGCGACGGCGGTGGGACTCAACATCGTCGGCGAGATCGGCTACGCGCCCGACGGCATCGATTTGTCCGCTCCGGTCAAGGAGCTGCGCAGCAAGAACCCGGATGTCGCGATCTTCATCAGCGACGCCGCCGACGCTTCGCTCTTGGTCAGGACGATGAAGACGTTCGAATACAAACCGCCGATCCTGATCGGCGACGATGAGGGGTTCTCCGACCCCGGCTTTGTCAATGCGGACGGCAATCTGGCGCAGGGTCTGATCGACCGCAGCGTGTGGAACGCCGGCGATCCGGACAGTCCGAGCGGGATCGTCAATGGTCTATATAGGGCCAAGACCGGGCACGACCTGGACGACAGCAGTGCGCGGGTGCTGCAGGGGTTCCTGGTGCTGGCCGCCGCGATCAACCGCGCCGGCTCGACCGACCCGACGGCGATCCAGAGGGCGCTGCGCGAGACCGATCTGAAGCCGGACCAGATGATCGTGGGCTACGATGGCGTCAAGTTCGATGCGAGCGGCCAGAACACGTTGGCGGGAACCTATCTGACGCAGCTCCAAGGCAAACAGTACGTCGCGGTCTGGCCGAACGAGCGCGTCGCCGGAAAGCTGCTGCTGCCCTACAAGGCGTGGCAGCAATGATCGCTCTCTATCAAACTGTCTTGACGTCGTAGAGCGCGAATTTTCTGTCATTGGTTACGACCGGCAGGTCTTCTGTAATCGACTGAGCTATCAGCAGCCGGTCGAATGGATCACGGTGGAGGAGTGGCAGCGCTTCCAACGCATGCAGATGCGGGTAGGTGATAGACATTAAATTGAATGCTTCTTCGGCCATGACCTCCTGAAAATCTTCGAGAAACCGGAGCTTGCCGATCCCGCGTTTAACGGCAATTTCCCACAGCGAAACAATGCTGGCGCTGATCTCGTTGTCGGGGTCGCGGATCGCGTCGCTGATCCGCGCGAAAGCCAGCGCGACCCGTCGCGCCACGAAAAAAAGCCGTTCGTGTCCAACAGCGGCCTCATAGAGGCGCTTCGAACAACTCGGTGATCTCTTCGTCGGTGAATTCGAAATCAGGCCCGATCCAGATTTTGCCCTTTCCCCTTCCCGGAACGCGCGGCTCGCGGGTTTTCGGCACTGGCACAAGGCAGACCAGGGGCTTTCCATTGCGGGCGATGACCACATCTTCCCCGGCAAGCGCGCGTTCGACGAGGCGGGAGAGCGATGTCGTTGCCTAATGCATGTTGACGATCGTGGCCATGACGCCCCATTTGCAATAGGTGGGTAGTTCTGATTGCGCGTATGCCGAGCGGCGTCAACTTCGGCAGCACCGCCAGAACGGTGGCAGAGGACAAAAGCATGAAATGGGCGGTGGCGCGCGCGCCTTACGCGTCGAAGCCGGAGGACAGTCGCGGCCGGCTCCATCCCGAGCCAGAGCACGCGATGCGCTCGCCGTTTCAGCGCGACCGCGACCGCATCATCCATTCGACCGCGTTTCGCCGGCTCAAGCACAAGACCCAGGTCTTCGTCTATCACGAGGGTGACCACTACCGCACCCGCCTGACCCACAGTCTCGAAGTGGCGCAGATCGCGCGCTCGATCAGCCGCGTGCTGGGGCTCGACGAGGATCTGGCCGAGGCACTGGCCTTGGCGCACGACCTCGGCCACACCCCGTTTGGCCACGCCGGCGAGGAGGCGCTCAACGCCGAGATGGCGGCTTATGGCGGGTTCTCGCACAACGACCAGACCCTGCGGATCTTGACCAAGCTCGAGCGCGGCTACGCCGAGTTCGACGGGCTCAACCTGAGCTGGGAGGCACTCGAAGGCACCGTCAAGCATAACGGCCCGCTGGCGGCGCCGCTGTCGCTGTCGATCGCCGAATACAATGCGCGTCACGATCTGCTTCTCGACACCTATGCCGGACCGGAGGCGCAGGTCGCCTCGCTCGCCGACGATATCGCCTACAACAACCACGATATCGACGACGGGCTGCGCGCCGGGCTGTTCGCCATCGCCGACCTCAAGGACGTACCGCTGGTCGGGCCGGTGTTCCATGAGGTTGCGCAGAAATATCCGGGCCTCGAGGAGCCGCGGCTGATCCACGAATCGATTCGCCGGATGATCGACCGAATGGCGCGCGACCTGATCGACGAGACCCGCTCGCGCCTCGCCGACGCCAAGGTCAAATCGGCGGACGACGTGCGCGCGCTCGGCCGGCCGGTCGCCGGCTTCTCCGATGGGATGCGGGATAACGATCGCGCGCTGAAGCGATTCCTCTACGAGCGGATGTACCGGCACTACCGGGTTAACCGCATGAGCCACAAGGCGCGCCGGGTGGTGCACGAGCTGTTCCAGCTGTTCGTCGCCGAACCCGATTGCCTGCCAAACGAATGGCGGGCGGCAGCGGCTTGCGGCGATGCTGCGGTGAGCGCACGCACTATCGCCGATTATCTCGCCGGGATGACCGACAGATTTGCCCTCGACGAGCAGCGCCGCTTATTCGATACCTACGCTGCGGTATGAAAACGGTTTGATGGCTGACATTTTCGGCGATTTTCGCCGCCTCGTCGTGGCTGCGCTCGACGATCTGGCGGCTTCCGGCGCGATCCCGGCGGGGCTCAACTACGCCCGCGTCGCGGTCGAGCCGCCGCGCGACCCGTCGCATGGCGACCTTTCGACCAACGCGGCCATGGTGCTGGCCGGTCAGGTCAAGCAGAACCCGCTGGCGCTGGCCGAGGCGATCGCGGCGGCGCTGGCCAAGCACGAGCTGCACAGCGCCGATTATCGCGGGCGCGGGTTCCAGGCGGTGGTGGCCAAACCCGGCTTCATCAATGTTCGCCTCGACGGCGAAATCTGGCACGCGCAGCTGAAGGCGATACTCGAAACCGGCATCGCCTATGGCGACTCGCAGAGCGGCGCCGGGAAGGACGTTAATGTCGAGTTCGTCTCGGCCAATCCGACGGGACCGATGCATGTCGGCCACGGGCGCGGCGCGGTGGTCGGCGACGCGCTGGCGGCCCTGCTGGAGAAGGCTGGGTTCGCGGTCAAACGCGAGTACTACATCAACGATGCCGGGGCCCAGGTCGATGTGCTCGCCCGCTCGCTCTACCGGCGCTATCGCGAAGTGCTCGGCGAAGCGACCGCCTGGATCCCGGAGGGTTTCTACCCGGGCGACTATCTGATCGATACGGCGCGCGAGCTGGTGGCGCGCGACGGTCGC
>DASYXG010000430.1:0-5988 GCA_035935235.1 Allostellaceae bacterium | reverse complement strand
CGACCGGGGTCTGGCGGCTGATCGGCGCGGCGCTCGCGCTCATTCTGCTGGCGGGTAGCGCGGAAGCGACGACCTTTCGCTGGGCCAATGACGGCGATTCAAACTCAATGGACCCGTACGCGCGGTTCGAAACCTTCCTGTTAGCGTTCGATCTCAGCTTCTACGAGCCGCTGGTGCGCTGGGACCGCGACATGAAGCTCGAGCCGGGGCTGGCCACCGAATGGAGTCAGACCGACCCGACCACCTGGCGGTTCAAGCTGCGCCAGGGCGTCAAGTTCCATGACGGCACCCCGTTCACCGCCGACGATGTGGTGTTCTCTTACGACCGCGCGACCCATCCCGGGTCCAATCTCGGGACCCCGCTGGCAACCGTGAAGGAGGTGAAGCGGATCGACGACTATACGGTCGATTTCATCACCGACGGACCCGATCCGATCCTGCTCAACAATCTGCCGGCGGTCGCGATCATGTCGAAAAAATGGTGCGAGGCGCACAACACCACCCGCGCCGCCGATCTGACCAAGAACGAGGAGAGCTACGCCACCCGCAACGAGAACGGCACCGGCCCGTTCATCCTCGTCGACCGCCAACCCGACGTGAAAACCACGCTGAAGAAGAACCCGGATTGGTGGGGGCTCAAGGACAACCCGATCGGCTTCGACGATACGGTGTTCAACCGCATCGAGAACGCTTCGACCCGGGTCTCGGCGCTGCTGTCGGGCGAGCTCGATTTTGTCTACACCGTGCCCCCGCAGGACACCGACCGGATCGAGAAGACGCCGGGGATGAAGATCTGGCAGACGCCGGAACTGCGGACGATCTTCCTCGGCATGGACCAGAACCGCGACGAGCTGCTGGAATCGAACATCAAGGGCAAGAACCCGTTCAAGGACAAGCGGGTGCGCGAGGCCTTCTACAAGGCGATCGATGAGGACGCGATCGCCGCCAAGGTGATGCGCGGCTATGCCCACGTGACCGGGCTGATGGTGGGTCCCGGGGTCAACGGCTACGACCCAGGGCTCGACAAGCGCTTCCCGGTCGATATCGACGGCGCGAAGAAGCTGCTCGCCGACGCCGGCTATCCCAATGGGTTCGAAGTCGGGTTCGACTGCCCGAACGACCGCTACGTGAACGACGAGCAGGTCTGCCAGGCTGTGGTGGCGATGCTCGCCAAGATCGGCATCAAGGTGAATTTGCTGGCGCAAACCCGCGCCAAGTATTTCGGCAAGATCCTGGGGCCTGGCTACAATACCAGCTTCTATCTCCTCGGTTGGACCCCGGGAACGCAAGACGCGCTCGACATGATCAAGGCGCTGGCGATGACCCGGAGCGGCAAGATCGGCACGTTCAATGTCGGGGGATACTCGAACCCGGCGCTCGACGATCTCGCCGGCAAGATCCAGGTCGAACTCAACCAGGACAAACGCAATTCGCTGATCGCACAGGCGCTAACCTTGTTGAAGGATGATTACGCCTATATCCCGCTGCACCAGCAGATCGTGGTGTGGGCGACGCGCGACAATGTCGGGGTGGCGCCGATGGGCAACAATCTGTTCCAGCTCCGATATGTGACGATGAAGTGAGGAGTAGCCACCATCGTCCGACCTAAGTGCCCTTGGCCGGGCTTGTCCCGGCCACCCACGTCCTCAAATCAGGCGATCATAAAGATCGTCCCAGGCCGGGTTGTCTCTCAGAATGAGGCGTACCTTCCAAGCCCGCGGCCAATGCTTCATGCTCCGTTCGCGCTGTTTGGCAGCGAGGATGTCGTCGTAAGCCTCGACATAGACGAGGCGCGTGAGGCTGTACCGTCTGGTGAATCCCGGTACGACGCGCTCGCGATGTTCCCACACACGCTTGGCTATTGCCGTGGTGGCGCCGACGTAAAGTGTGCCGTTAGGACGATTGGTCATGATGTAAAGCCACCCGGCTGGCATCTACAGAGTATGGTAGGCGCTGGACATTCTTGCCACCAAGGGCGTGGATGGCCGGGACAAGCCCGGCCAAGGGCATCTTTTTTTGATCTTCCAGCAACCGCCTGATGCTCGCCTTTGTCATCCAGCGCCTGTTGCAGTCCGTGCTGGTGATGCTGACGGTAGCGCTGATCGCCTTTGCCCTGTTCAACTATGTCGGCGACCCGATCAACAACATGGTCGGCCAGGACACCACCCTCGCCGACCGCGAGCGACTGCGCCAGGAATTGGGCCTCAACGACAATGTCTTCGTCCAGTTCGCGCGCTTTGTCGGACACGCGGCGGAAGGGAATTTCGGGCTTTCCTACCAGCAGGCGCGACCGGTCGGCACGATCATCCTCGAAAAGATGCCGGCGACGCTGGAATTGAGCTTTACGGCGGCGTTCCTGGCGCTGCTTTTCGGCGTGCCGATGGGCATCTATACCGGGCTCAACCGAAGTAGCTGGGGCGCCCAGGCGATGCTGGCGCTGTCGCTGATCGGCGTGTCGCTGCCGACCTTTCTGATCGGCATCCTGTTGATATTGTTCTTCGCGGTGATGCCCGCGGCGATTTTCGGGCACCCTTGGCTGCCCTCGTTCGGGCGCGGCACGGTGACCCATATCGGCTGGTGGACGACGGGCTTCCTGACGGCGGACGGCTGGCGCGCGATCATCCTGCCGGCGGTCACGCTATCGCTGTTCCAGCTGACCTTCATCATGCGGCTGGTGCGCGCCGAGATGATCGAGGTGCTGCGTACCGATTACATCAAATTCGCCCGCGCCCGCGGCCTCACCAGCCGCGCGGTCAATTTCGGCCACGCGCTGAAGAACACGCTGGTGCCGGTGATGACGATCACCGGATTGCAATTGGGCTCGATCATTGCATTCGCCGTCATCACCGAGACGGTGTTCCAGTGGCCGGGCATGGGGCTGATGTTCATCCAGGCGGTGACCTTCGCCGATATCCCGGTGATGGCAGCCTATCTGGTGCTCGTCGGGTTCTTTTTCGTGATGATCAACTTGATCGTCGATCTGCTCTATTACGTCGTCGATCCGCGCCTGCGGGTCGAGCGCGAAGCCGCCGCCGGTGGCTGAGCTGACCGCCTCGCCCGCGCTCGCCCAGCCGGGACGCTGGCGCCGCTTCGCCGAGAGCGACCTCGTCTATAGCTTCCGCCGCTCGCCGGTGGCTGTGGCGGCGGCGGCAATCGCCTTCGTCATCGTCGCCTCGGCGCTGCTGGCGCCGCTGATCGCGCCGCATAACCCCTACGATCTCGCCTCGCTGAGTTTGTTGGACGCGACCGACCCGCCGGCCTGGCTCAAGGACGGCAATTGGAGCTATCCGCTCGGCACCGACGACCAGGGCCGCGACGTTTTGTCGACGATCCTCTACGGCACACGGCTGTCGCTGACGGTCGGGGTGTCAGCGGTGCTGCTGTCGATGCTGCTGGGGGTGACGCTCGGGCTGGTCGCCGGCTGGCGCGGCGGCTGGGTCGGCACGGTGATCATGCGCATCGCCGATGTGCAGCTGAGCTTTCCGGCGATCCTTATCGCGCTGCTGATCGACGGGATGGCGCGCACCATGTTGCCGCGCGACGCGCAGAACGAGATCACGATCTATGTGCTGATCCTGGCGATCGCGCTCAGCACTTGGGTGCAATTCGCGCGCACGGTGCGCGGCTCGACGATGGTTGAGCGCAACAAGGAATACATCCAGGCGGCGCGGGTCATCGGCGTGCGGCCGGCGCGGATTGTCGTCGGGCACTTGCTGCCCAACGTGATCGGCCCGGTGCTGGTGATCGGGACGATCAATCTGGCGACCGCGATCCTGACCGAGGCGACCCTGTCGTTTCTCGGCGTCGGCCTGCCGCCGACCCAGCCCTCGCTCGGCACGCTGATCCGGGTCGGCAACAACTATCTGCTGTCGGGCGATTGGTGGATCTCGATCTTCCCGGGGATCGTGCTGGCGCTGTTGATCCTGTCGGTCAATCTGCTGGGCGACTGGCTGCGCGACGCGTTCAATCCGAAGCTGCGATGAGGTTCAAGTGTCATTGCGCGTGAAGCGAAGCAATCTCGGGCGATTGGAGGCTCCTCCGCATGAGATTGCCACGTCGCGCCGCGCGCTCCCCGCAATGACAGCGTGATGCGCAACATCGAGCCGCTGCTCAAGGTCGAGAACCTCCGGGTCGAGGTGCCGACGCGGCGCGGCATACTGGTCGCGGTCGACGATGTGAGCTTCGACATCGCGCCGGGCGAGGTGTTGGGGGTTGTCGGCGAGTCGGGGGCCGGCAAGTCGCTGACCGGCGCCGCAATCATCGGACTGTTGGAGCCGCCGCTGCGCATCGCCGGCGGGCGCATCAGCCTCGGCGGCAGGCGGATCGACACGCTGCGCTACGAGGCGATGCGACGGGTGCGCGGCAAGGAGATCGGCGCGATCTTCCAGGACCCGTTGACCAGCCTCAACCCGCTCTACACGGTCGGCTATCAGTTGATCGAGACGATCCGCACCCATCTCGACATGAACGCGGCCGAAGCGCGGGCCCGTGCCTTGGCGTTGTTGAAGGAAGTCGGCATCGCTGCCGCCGAGCAGCGCATCGACCATTATCCACACCAATTCTCCGGCGGGATGCGGCAGCGGGTGGTGATCGCGCTGGCGCTCGCCGCGAGCCCGCGCCTCATCATCGCCGACGAGCCGACGACCGCGCTCGACGTGTCGATCCAGGCGCAGATCATTGCCCTCTTAAAGCGGCTGGGACGCGACCACGGCACGGCGATCATGCTGGTGACGCACGACATGGGCGTCATTGCCGAGACCGCCGACCGGGTCGCGGTGATGTATGCCGGACGGATTGTCGAGATCGGCCCGGTGCGCACCATCATCGACCGACCGAGCCACCCCTACACGGTCGGGCTGATGGCCTCGATCCCGCGCACCAGCGGCCGGCGCGGGCGCTTGCAGCAGATCGACGGGTCAATGCCGCGGCTGAATGCGATTCCGCCGGGCTGCCCGTTCAACCCGCGCTGCCCCAATGTGTTCGAGCGATGCCGGATCGAGCGCCCGGAGCTGATCCCCGCGAAGGAGACACAGGCGGCTTGCTGGCTTTATGCAGACAACGATCGGGGACGAAGCGCCAGTGCGTCCTTCGAGGCCTCGCTCACGCGAGGCGCCTCAGGATGAGGTAAGCCTGTCATGCCACCCACTGACATTCCTCATCCTGAGGCGGACGCGAAGCGGCCGTCTCGAGGGACGCTGGCCACCGCTGCAGCCGACACGATCCTCGAGGTCACCGGCCTCAAGCGGCATTTCGACGTGTCGCCGCCGGCGCTCGAGCGATTGTTACAGGGCAAGCACCGGGCGACGGTCAAGGCGTTGGACGGGATCAGCTTCGCGATCAAGCGCGGCGAGACCTTTTCGCTGGTCGGCGAGAGCGGCTGCGGCAAGACCACGGCGGCGCGTTGCATCGTCGGGCTGTACCCGCCGACCGCGGGCAAGATTGTGTTCGATGGGGTCGATCTCGCCGGCCTGCGGGAACGCAAGGCGCTGGCGCCGGTGCGGCGGCGCATGCAGATGATCTTCCAGGACCCGTATGCGAGCCTCAACCCGCGCTGGCGGGTGAGAAAGATCGTCGCCGAGCCGCTGGTGACGCATGGCCTCGTGACCGACACGGCTGAGCTGCGGGCGCGGGTCGGCGAGCTGTTGGAGCAGGTGCGCCTGTCGGCGGCCGACGGCGAGAAGTTTCCGCACGAATTTTCCGGAGGACAGCGCCAGCGTATCTCGATCGCGCGCGCCTTGGCGGCAAACCCGGAGTTTCTGGTGTGCGACGAGCCGACCTCGGCGCTCGATGTGTCGGTGCAGGCGCAAATCCTCAATCTGATGAAGGATCTGCAGCGGCGGCTCGGCCTCACCTATCTGTTCATCTCGCACAATTGGGCGGTGATCTCTCAGATCAGCGACCGGGTCGGGGTGATGTATCTCGGCAGACTGGTCGAGCTGGCCAGCACCGACCAACTCTTCGCGACGCCGCGGCACCCCTATACGCGGC
>DASYXG010000429.1:0-4021 GCA_035935235.1 Allostellaceae bacterium | reverse complement strand
GTTCTTTGCCGCCCATTCGCGCTGGACGACCGCGACCATCGCCAGCTGCTCGTGGGTGAGGCCGTAGGTCTTCATGTAGCGCAGCACCGGAATGGTGAAGAGCGTCGGCGGCCCCATCGGCCCGTAGGGCGCCTCGAACTGACCCGCGAGGCTCGCCGCCGAGGCTGGCGGCCGGGTGCGCCCGACGCCGGAGCGGCCGCTCTCGCCGTGGGTGATGAGGATGGTCTTGGCGAGGCCGCTCTCGATTGCCGCCGCGGCGTGGCGGACATGGATCATGAACGAGCAGCCGCCGACCGCGGTGCCATCGACCCATTTCGGTGTGATGCCGAGATAATGCGCGATGGTCACCGGGGTCTCGCCAGCGGTGGCGACGCCGTCGATGTCCTTCGGCGTCAACCCGGCGTCCTTCATCGCGTTGAGGGCGGCGTCGGCGTGGAGGCCGATCTGCGACAATTCCGGGATGCGGCCCATCTCGGTGGTCTCGGCCGCGCCGACGATGGCGATGCTGTTGTGTTTCATCGGGGTCAGCCTTTCGCCGGGCGGAACAGGGGCAGAGTGATGTCGTCGTCGAGCTTCTCGAAGGCGATTTCGACCGGCATGTCGAGCACCAGCGCCTCGGGGGTTTGCGGGCATCCGGTGATGTTGGTCATCATCCGCGGCCCCTCGTCGAGCTCGACGACTGCGATCGCGTAGGGCGGGGTGAAACCGGGCACCGGGCGGTGATGGATCACGTAGCTGTAGAGACGGCCTTTGCCAGTTGCCTTGAAGACGCTGACCTCGCGGCTGGCGCAAGACGGGCAGAACGGACGCGGCGGGAAATAGGCCTTGCGGCAGGAATTGCAGCGCTGCAGGCGCAATTCACCAGCCTTGGTGCCGTCCCAGAAGTGCTGCGTCTCCGGGGTCGGCTGCGGCCGCGGCCGTTGTCCTTCTGGCATCGTCTCCACCCTTTTGGTTGACCCGAATCAAGATTGCCCTGCCCTGGGCCTTGCGGCAAACCATACTGTCATCCGGCCGCCAATGGGTTGAGCGGCGGCAGATGGCCGCAAGTTCGTATTAGCTTTTCTAACCCGATCGCTGAGAAACCCTCGTTTGTCGGTTGATATGGAACTGTTCATCTTCCCGCCTTGCGGGAATGACGAAGGAACGAAGGGAAAGCACGATGATCACCCCCGCCTATGTGCGTACCATGGCCGCCTATAACAGCGAGATGAACCGGCGACTCTACGCCGCCGCATCACGGCTCAGCGACGAAGAGCGGCGGCGCGACCGCGGCGCCTTCTGGCACTCGCTACACGGGACGCTGGTGCACATCCTCTGGGGCGATGGCCAATGGATGAGCCGCTTCGACGGCTGGGAGCGCCCGCAGACGCCGATCAGAGAGAGCGACCACATGCTCACCGGCTGGGACGAGCTGTGCGCCAAGCGGGTCGACGCCGACGCCCGGATCGAAGATTGGGCGCGGCGCGTCGACGACGCCTATGTCGCGCGCGACATGACCTGGTTCAGCGGCGCGGCGCAGCGCGAGGTGACAGCGCCCTACCGGCTACTGCTCACCCATTTCTTCAATCATCAGACCCATCACCGCGGCCAGGCGCACGCGCTGATCACCGCCGCCGGCGAGAAGACCGATGACACCGACCTGTTCCTCGTCATTCCGCAGATGATCGAGTGACCTTCAAGGTTCGGCAGGCGCCGCCAGGCTGGGTCGTGGCGCCGGGCCGGGTGGCGGGAGCGGCGCACCCTGCCCCAGGATCGCCGCGACCCTGGCGTTGAGTTCCTCGGCGCGAAACGGCTTCTGCAATACTGTCTCCGGCGTCCCGTCGGCGCGCAGGGCCCGGTCGGCGAAACCGCTGATGAAGAGGATCGGTAGATTGGGCCGACTCTGACGCGCCGCGTGGGCGAGTTCGACGCCGCTCATACCGGGCATCGCCATGTCGGCGATCAACAGGTCGATATGCGGTTCGTCGCGGTCGAGATGTTCGAGCGCGGCGCCGCCGCTGCCCGCCTCGACAACCGTGTGGCCGGCCTCGCGCAACATCGCGGCCGCCACGGTGCGCACCTCGTCATCGTCGTCGGCGAGCAGTACGCCGACAATCCGGGTCATGGACGTCGCGGCCCCAGGCCGATCGACCGAGGCGGCGATCGTCCGGATGGCATGGCGGTCCCGGGCTCGCGGCAAGAACACCTTCACCGCCGTGCCGGCGCCGGGAGAGGTCTCGATCCGCACGCCCCCGCCGAGCTGCTGAGCGACGCCGAGGACCTGCGACAGGCCGAGGCCGGAGCCCTTGCCGATTTCCTTGGTGGTGAAGAACGGGTCGAACACCTTGCCGATAATGTCGGCGGGAATGCCGCCGCCGGTATCGGTAACAGACACCACCGCGTACTCGCCCGCTGGCGGGTCCTCCGGCTGCTTTGGCGGTCCCAGCACGGCATTGCCGGTGGCAATGGTGAGGGTGCCGCCGTTGGGCATCGCGTCGCGCGAGTTGATCGCTAGGTTGAGCAGAACCAGTTCGAGTTGGGCGACATCGGCGAGCGTCCGCCACACCCTCTTCGCCGGCGCCATCGCGATGTGGATCGAGGCGCCGATCGTGCTGTGCAGCAGCGTCGCCATGCCGGAGACGATCCGATTGAGATCGACCAGTTCCGGGTTCATGCGCTGCTGACGTGCGAAGGCCAGCAGCTGCGCGGTCAAGCTGGCGCCCCGCTCGGCGGCCGATAACGCTCCCTTGAGCAACCGCGCCGAACGCTCGTCGACGGTGTCGCGTCGCGCTTCGAGGAGCTCGATATTCCCCATGATCGAGGTCAACAGATTGTTGAAGTCGTGGGCGATGCCGGCGGTCAACTGGCCGATCGCCTCGACCCGCTGCTTGCGGCCCAGTTGCGCCTCGGCTTGCTCGCGCTCCTCGATCTGCTTCGCCAGGGTGCGGTTGGCGGCTTCGAGTTCGGCGGTACGCGCGGCCACCCGCTGTTCGAGGAGTTCGTTGGCGTGGCGGATGTCGTCGATATCGACGGCGGTGCCGAGCCAATACGAGACGCGGCCGTCGGCGTGCATCGGCCGGTTCTGGATGCGGTGCCAGCGGTAGACTCCGTCATGCCGGCGAATTCGCGCCTCGACCGCGTACTCCTGCCCGTTTTCGAAGGCCTTCGACCGAGCCATGCGAAGGCGTCCGCGGTCTTCTGAGTGGATCAAGGCGTCGCGCGCCCCCGGCTCCGACCCGACCGAACGGCCAATGTAGCTATGAAATTGGCGGTTGTAGTAGAGCGCGTGCCCCGTGGCATCGACCACATATGCCATTTGCGGCAATGCCTCGAGCATCGAGCGAAACCGTTCCTCGCTGTCGCGCAGCGCCGCCTCGGCGCGCTTGCGGTCATCGATGTCACGAAAGACGACGACGAGCCCGCCTCGGGGACCCGGCTGGACATCGAGACTGATCCAGCGCCCGCCAAGCGCCGGCGCGACGGTTTCGAGATGAACTCGCGTTCGGCTGGCCAGAACCGAGCGGTAGGCGACGTACGGCTCACCGTTCTCGATGCCGGGAAACACGTCGAGGAGGCGCCGGCCTACCACCGCATCGGCCTCCTTGCCCCATAGTTCGAGCGCGCGCCGGTTGGCGAACAGGATCCGCTCGTGGCGATCCATCGCATAGACGGCATCGCCGATCGCCTCCAGAACCTCGGCGAGCGCGTTCTGTGACGGCCGTGGGGTCTTCAGCTGCGGCTCCTCCCCGAAACAGCAACGTTGTCCCTAAGCTGGAGTTCCGTTCGAGGACAACGTTCCCATGTTACCCCATACCGGATGGGAGCACGACGATGGCGAAGGTGCGACGCGAGCGAGACAGCCTTGGCGAGATCAACGTCCCGGCGGAGCGGCTATGGGGCGCGCAAACCCAACGCTCGATCGACAATTTTTCGATCGGCCGGCCGCGCTTTGTATGGAACCGGGCGGTCATCCGCGCCCTCGGCATCGTCAAGAAGGTCGCCGCGGAAACGAATCGCGCGCTCGGCAAATTGCCCGCGGAAA
>DASYXG010000428.1:0-5184 GCA_035935235.1 Allostellaceae bacterium | reverse complement strand
ACCAGACTCGATCTGGCGCTCGACGAGAACCTGAAGTTCCTTGGCCTCTCGGTCGAGCTGACCGCCAACCTGGGCGCCTATCTGTCGAATTTCGCGCCAGAGATCCCGACCTATTCCGGCGCGGTGATGCATAGCGGCGTCTACGCGATCCAGGCGATCCATGTCGCCGTCAAAGGCGTCTTCACCCACACCGTGCCGGTCGACGCTTATCGCGGCGCCGGCCGTCCGGAAGCGGCCTACGCGCTGGAGCGGCTGGTCGAATTCGCGGCGCGTCAGCTTGGCGTTGAGCCAGTCGAGCTGCGCCGGCGCAATCTGGTGCCCGCCGCTTCGATGCCGTACGCGACCCCGCTAGGTCTCATCTATGACAGCGGCGATTTCGCCCGCAATCTCGATCAGGCGCTCAAATCCGCCGATATCGCCGGGTTCCCGGCGCGGCGTGCGGCCGCAAGAGCGCGAGGCCACTACCGAGGTCTTGGCGAGGCGGTCTATATCGAGCAATCGGGCTTCCCGCCTGACGAATTCGCCGAGCTGCGCTTCGATCCGTCGGGAACATTGACCATCCTGATGGGATCGCAATCCTCGGGACAGGGGCACCAGACCGCCTATGCCCAACTTGCCTCCGAAAAGTTGGGACTCGATCTCGACAAGATCCGCGTGCAGCAGGGCGACAGCGCGACGATCGCCTTCGGCCGCGGCACCGGCGGCTCGCGCTCGATCCCGGTGGGCGGCGGCGCGCTGTTCCATGCCGCCGACAAACTCATCGCCAAGGGCAAGCGCATCGCCGCGCACCTCCTGGAAGCCGCCGAGGTGGATATCGGCTTCGCCGAGGGCGCGTTCGCCATCGCGGGGACCGACCGCAAGGTGACGCTCGATGCGGTCGCCCGCGCCGCATTCAACCCGGCGCAGCTGCCGACTGATGTCGAGCCGGGTTTCGCCGAGAGCGGACATTTCACGCCGCCGGCTCCGACCTTTCCCAACGGTGTCCATATCTGCGAGGTCGAGATCGACCCGGAAACCGGCATCACCCGGATCGAGCGCTACCTGGTGGTCGACGATTTCGGGGTGGTAATCAATCCGATGCTGCTTGCCGGCCAGGTCAATGGCGGGATTGCCCAGGGGGTTGGCCAGGCAATGCTCGAGCGCACCGTGTACGACCCCGCGAGCGGCCAGCTCATCACCGGCAGCCTGCTCGACTATGCGCTGCCGCGCGCTGACGACCTGCCCCCGCTTGAATTCGCCTATAACGTCGTGCCGTGCCGCACCAACCCGCTGGGGGTCAAGGGCGCCGGCGAGGCCGGGGCGATCGGTTCGCCGCCGGCGCTGATCAACGCCATTGTCGATGCGCTCGGCGAATTGGGGATCGATCATATCGACATGCCGGCGACGCCGGAGGTGGTGTGGCGCGCGGTCCGCGCGGCGACGCCGCGGAAAGCCGCATGACCGATCCGCTGCTTGAGGTTGCGACCCGCGCCGCGCTCGCTGCCGGCGAGGCGATCATGCGCGTCTATGCCGAGCCGTTCGAGGTGATCCAGAAGAGCGACCAGACCCCAGTCACCGAGGCTGATCTCGCTGCCGAGCGGATCATCGTCAACATGCTGACCAAGGCGTTTCCCGACATCCCGATCGTCTCCGAGGAGACCGCGCCGGAGGACGGGTTCAAACCCCCGGCGGCGCGATTCTGGTGCGTCGATCCCTTGGACGGCACCAAGGAGTTTGTCGCCAAGAATGGCGAGTTCGCGGTGTGCATCGCCCTCATCGAAGACGGTGAGCCGGCGCTCGGCGTCGTGCACGGGCCGGCGCAGGGGGTCACTTACGCGGCGTACGGGGCGGGGACCGCGACGCGACAGCGCGGCGGCGAGGCACCCAAGGCCATCGGCGCGCGCGAGCCGGCGTCGGACGGCATCGTCGTCATCCACAGCCGCAGCCACGAAAACAGCCGCCGGTTGGCGGAGTATTTCGCCGACAAGCCGGTGTCGATCCTCGCCCGCAACATCTGCGGCAGCGCCCTCAAATTCGGCGTGCTCGCCGCGGGCGAGGCGGATTTCTACCCACGTTTCGGCACGACAATGGAATGGGACACCGCGGCGGGCCAGGCGATCCTCGAAGCCGCAGGCGGCAGCGTCGTCGACCTCACCGGCGAGCGGCTGCGTTACGGCAAGCACGATCTCAAGAATAGCGGCTTCCTCGCCTGGGGTGCGCGACCGGCCTGGTAGCGGTCTCGCGCGCACATCGTCGGCCCATCCCGACCGTTGGTTGAGCCAGCGCAACTTCCGCCTTGCACCAGGCGTTAGACAGCCATTGCGCCACGGCGCAGCAAGAATGGCTTGCCGATGCTCAGCGCCGCCATCGTCAGGATTACCTCCCATTGCGCCCGTCATCGGGCCTCGACGATTGCCATCGCCACGGCCGTGGCATTGGTGGCGGCGATCTACGCCGCGACGCATTTCCAGATCAACACCGATACCGAGCAGCTGCTGCCGCGCGATTTGGCGTGGCAGCAGCACCAGCGCGCCTACGCCCAAGAGTTCCCGCCGCATCAAATCATCGCCGTGATCGACGCGCCGACCCCTGAGCTTGCGGGGATCGCGGCCGACCGGCTGGTCGCGCGACTGCGGCAAGCCGGAGACCTGTTTTCGGTGGTTCGCCGGCCGCAAGGCAGCACATTCCTGGAGCGCAACGCGCTGCTGTATTTGCCACCTGACCGGGTGGCGGCGACCGCCCAGCGTTTGCAAAGCGCGCGGCCGGTGTTGGCGATGCTCGTCGCCGATCCGAGCTTGCGCGGGGTCATGCGGGTGCTGTCGGCGGGGGTGGACGCGGTGCAGAAGCAACGCCTGTCCGCCGACGCGCTGACCAAGCCGATGACGATGCTGTCGGACGCACTCGACCCGATCCTCGCCGGCAAGTTCGCCAGCGTTTCGTGGGTGACGTTGCTCGACCCCGATGCCGCGGCGCCGGCGCAGCGGCGGCAGTTCATCGAGATCGACCCGAAGCTCGACTATAACGCGCTGCGGCCCGGCCATGCCGCGACCGCGTCGATCAGCAGCATAGTCGAGGAGCTGCGCCTTGGCCCCGATCTCGACGCCAGCGTCAGGCTGACCGGTTTGGCGCCAATCAACGACGCACAATTTTCCGCGCTGGGCAAGACGGCGATCCCCGGGTTTATCGGCACCGTCATCGCCGTCGTGGCGATTTTGTGGCTGGCGTTGCGCTCGTCGCGGATCATCCTCGCGGTTTTCCTGACCCTCACCATCGGATTTGTCGTAACGACTGCCGCCGGCCTGCTGCTGGTCGGGGCCTTCAACCTGCTGTCGATCGCTTTCGCGGTGCTGTTTGTCGGGCTGGGCGCCGATTTCGCGATCCAGTTCAGCGTGCGCTACCGCGCCGAGCGGCACGAACATGACGACATTCCGGTCGCGCTCCGCGGCGCCGCGGCCAAGGCAGGTCTGCCGCTGGCGCTGGCGGCGCTGGGCACCGCAATCGGCTTCTTCTCGTTTCTGCCGACCGAGTACAAGGGCGTCGGCGAACTGGGCCTCATCGCTGGCATTGGCATGCTCATCGCCCTCGCGGCGACGATCACGGTATTGCCGGCGCTGCTCGCCGCGTTCAACCCACCGGGCGAGCCGAGCCGCATGGGCTTTGCCGGGTTGGCTAGGTTCGACCATTTCCTCGCCCGCCACCGCATCGTTATCGTCGCCGGTACGATCGCGGTTATCGCCGTCGCGAGCCCGCTGCTCCTCGGCATGCGCTTCGATTTCGACCCCATTCACCTGCAGAACCAGAACAACGAGGCGGTGCGAACCTATCGCGCGCTTGGCAGCGCGCCGGAGGCGGGGATCGACGCGATCAATCTGATGGCGCCATCGGTCCGGGGGATCGATGCGCTGAGGCAGAAAGTCGCGGGACTCCCCGAGGTCGCCGGCACGCGCTCGGTGCTCGACCTGATCCCCGGCGATCAGGACGCCAAGCGCGCGACGATTCGCGGCGCGGCGGCGGCGCTGGAGCCGGTGTTGGGCCGCGGTTTCACAGTTCCCGCCCCGCCCGACAGCGAGACCGTTGCGGCGATACGCCAGGCGGCGACGGATCTCGACACGCTGAGCTACAACGTCACCGGCCAGGCCTCCGCCGCGGCGCAGCGCCTGTCGCAACTGCTTAAGCGGCTCGCCGATGGCGACATCAGATTCCGCCAATACGCCGCCTATGCCATAGAGGTGCCTCTCCAGCGCGACCTCGAGCGGCTGCGCAACATGCTGCAGCCGCAATTGGTGACGGTCGAAACCTTGCCGCCCGAGATCCGCGGCGACTGGGTCGCCGCCGACGGGCGAGCGCGTGTCGAAATTCTGCCGAAGGGTGACACCAACGAGAGCGCGGCGATGCAGCGCTTCGCCAGCGCGGTGTTGGCGGTCGCGCCCGAGGCGGCCGGAGCGCCGGTGCAGCTTTTCGAATCGGAGCGCACCGTGCTGTGGGCCTTTGCCGAGGCCGGGAGCATCGCCATCGTCGCGATCGCGGCGATGCTGTGGATCGCGCTGCGCCGCTTTGGTGACGTGCTGCTGACCCTGGTGCCGCTCATCGTCGCCGGCGCGGTGACCATGGAGCTGATGGTCCTGCTTGGCCAGGCGCTCAATTTCGCAAATGTCATCGCCTTTCCGCTGCTATTGGGCGTCGGCATCGCCTTCAAGATCTACTACGTGATGGCGTGGCGCGACGGCCGCACCGACCTCTTGCAATCGACCCTGACCCGCGCGGTGTTCTTCAGCGCGCTGACCACGGCGACCGCGTTCGGCAGCCTGTGGCTGTCGAGCGCCCCCGGCATGTCGAGCATGGGCAGACTGATGGCCTTGGCCCTGGTCTGCACCCTGGCCGCGGCGGTGCTGTTCCAGCCGGCGCTGATGGGGCCGCCACGCAACCGGCGGCGCGAGGAGCCACCGCCCGAGGCGGACGATATCCTCGAGGCGCGCCGCCCCGACCGGACGCGAGAAGCCGCCTGACCGCGCCTCCTGTTTCTCTCGTGCTTACCGGGCTTTTATCGGGAGCCGGTGGCTGCCCGCCGCCCACGCTCGCGAGAACCCGGCGAGCAGCAGCGCGCCGACCAGCACCGGGTTGAGCGCCCAGCCGAGCGGCAAATTGGTGGCGGCGATCAGAAACGCATCGATCCCGGCCGGCGGATGCGAGGCGCGGCAGGCCAGC
>DASYXG010000427.1:0-5012 GCA_035935235.1 Allostellaceae bacterium | reverse complement strand
CGATGTCTCGATATTCTTGTAGCTCCATATTATATCGTTCCTCCTTCGTAAGACGAGGAATAGGCCAGGCCACAAAAGAGAAATCTTCAGTTGTTCCCGGAAATCCTTGAACCGGAACGACGACGCGCTCCATTTGCGCGGCAAGCTCAGCGTCACCCGATGCCCTTAGGGATTTCGACAGGGCCAAACAAATCTCTGGGGACACGTCACGCAGCATTACCCCTCTTGGAAAAGAAGGGTCTCCTGTTTCTCCCGTGACTGCATCGGTCACGATCCCCTCCCGACGGGCGAATGACTACGCGTGGTAATGCGCGAACACCACCGGCGAGACAAAGGCCCAGTTCTCGTGGAAGAACGCCTTGTCGGGCTTGCGGCCGAGCGCTTCCATCGCGCCCAGGAGGCAGAACCAGTTGAGCACCTCGTGCTGCCCCGATTCCTCGATCTGGTCGGTCTTGTATTGGTGCCACTTGGCGTAATCGCCCACCTCCAGCGCGTCGTAGAGCGCGCGGTCGGCCGCGACATCGGGCCACAGCTGCCAGTTCTTCTCAGTCAAAAACGAATGCGACCAGCTCGACGACGCCATCAGCGCCACCCGCCACGGGCTGTCGGCCATGATCTTCGCCGTCGCGGCGCCGACCTGCATGCAGCGATGCGGGTTCGGCGACGGCGGGTCGAGGTTCCTGATCTCGTCCTTCATCGCCAGCGGCAGGCGCAGCCCGCGCGCCGCATTGACCCGCCGCCCATAGCAATTCACCGAAAACTGGATCAGCGGATAGTCGAACCCCCGCCGCTCGTCGTCGAGCAGCAGCACCGTGTTCTCGAACGCGTGCCCCATCGGATGATGCAGCGGCTTGTAGGAATAGCCAACATCGATCCCGGCATTGATTAGCTTGGTCGCCAGGTATTTTCCGGCCTCCTTGTGGCCGCGCACCCGAAAGGTTTTGTCCTTGGGCTCGTTCCACGGGTTGTCGGGGCTGCGGCGGTGCGCCCAGGGCTGGATGTCCTGGTCGTCATACGCCAGCACGGCGAAGGGCGGGACGATGTCTTCCTTGAAATTCTCATACTGGTCGTCGCCCCACATGATGATGAGGTCGGGGTTGAAGGCGTCGAGTGCCTGCCGCGCCTCCTTGAAGTGTTGCCGGTAGATTTCGCGGTAGCGCGCCGCGGTCGAGGCGCCCCAATCGTTGCCCAGCTCCTCGCGCAATTTCTCGGGCCACGACGCCGGGTTCTTCATCTGCTCCGGCATGTCGGGGTCGTCGAGCGAGGCCTTCATCATAAAGGTCCAGGCTTCGTTCGGCCGCAGCATCCCCGGCCGGTGGGTACATCCGATCCCGAGGATTTCAGCCATTGCTTGCCTCCTTGCACCGACTATTCATTTCTCGAAGGTCATCGTGCTGTCCGGGTGATTGACTGCGGTGACAAATCCCTCGGTCCAATGGTCCTTGTTGAGTTCATACCGCTCAATATGGAAACCGTCGTGAAAGTGACGGAAGCCCGGTTGATCCCGCAGGCGCGCCACCGCAGCCTGAGCATCATCCTCGCTTCGATAAACGCCGATAAGTTTGGCGGTCTCGTCGCTGCCTGGCTCTCTCATATGCCACATCAGGTATACGAACTTCATTCGATGCCTGCCGTGAAGCGGGTCATGGTTTCGGCGGCGGCTCGGATGGTACGATGCCCTCAGGCGGCGGCACCACCTTCATCACAAACACCGTTGGCTTCTCGCTTGGGCCGAACGGGCCGGCGACTTTGTGCTGCACCGGCGTCAGGCTGCGCAGATAAGCGACGATTGCCGCGACATCGGGCTTGGTCAGTTTGGCGAAGGCCTGCCATGGCATGATCGGCGCCAGGATGCGGCCGTCGGGTCGCACGCCAGTGGTCAGCGCCGCGGCGACTTGCTCATCGCTCCAGTTGCCGAGGCCGGTTTCCTTATCGGAAGTGAGGTTCGGGCCGACAAACACACCGAGATCGGGAATTTCAAACCCGACATCTGAGCCGCCGAGATAGCGCGCCATGTCCGGCTTGCCGAAAAAATACCCCGGCGTGTGGCAGTCAAAGCAGCCGCTGATGTTGGCAAGGTACTTGCCGCGCTCGACCGGGCTTTGCACCTGGGCGATTGCCGGCCCGACGCTCAGCGCCGACAGAAAAACAGCGAACGCCCAACGCGACGTCATCGCCGGTTTTCCGGCACCTCGATGTTCAGTAACCGCGCCGCGTTGCGCCCCAAAATCGCCCGGCGCTCATTGTCGTCGAGCCCCTTGGCGCTCTCGATAAACCCGATCGGATCGACCTCGCCCATATCCGCCGGGTAATCGGTGCCCATCAGCACATGGTCGGCGCCGTAATTGTCGACCAGGTAGTCGAGCTGGTGATGGGTGTAGACGATCGTGTCGAAGTACAGCCGCTTGAGATACGTCGTTGGCATGTGGCGGATGCAGGTGCAGGTATCCGGCCGGGCCGAGGCGGCGTGGTCGATCCGCCCCGAATAGGCCGGCAGGTAGCCGCCGCCATGGCTCAGCACCAGCTTCAAATTCGGGCAATCCTGCAGCACCCCGCCAAAGATCAGGTGATGCACCGCCACGGTGGTGTCGAGCGGGTTGCCGATGATATTGGTGAAGTAGTGGTCGCGGAAGCGGCTCGCCTCGGGGAAACCGGTCGGGTGCATGAACAGCACCAGGCCGAGTTCCTCGGCGCGGCGGAAGATCGGCCGGAACCGCTCCTCCGACAGATCGGCGCCAGCGACATTGGTGGCGATCTCGATGCCCCTAAGCCCCAGCGATTTGTGCAGCCGCTCCAATTCGGCGACCGCCGGCTCCGGCGCCTGGAACGGCACCGTGCCGAGCCCGACAAACCGGTCGGGATGCTTGCCGCAAATATCGGCGATGTTGTCGTTGATGACGCGCGCGGTCTCGATGCCGAGATCGGCCGGCACGCTGTAGAAGGTCTGCGCCGGCGACGGGGTGATCGCCTGGATGTCGATCCCCATCAGATCCATGTCCGCGAGCCGCTTTTCGATCGAGGTGAACTGCACCCTTGTGCGGCGCGCCTGCTCGCGGTTGGTCTCGCGGGTCAGCTCGTTGGCGAATTGGTGGCGCGGCTGCCAGTCCATCGTCAGCCCGGCATCGGCCACCATCTTCTCGGCCTTCTCGGTCAGCAGGTGGCAGTGGATGTCGATGGTGAACCACTTGCCGCGGCCATGCGCCGGCCCCGGAAACCGGCCCGGGATCGGACGTCCCTCTGGCAGGCATCTGAACAGCATTCGCGTATCCCTCCCCGTGTCCACCACCATGCTAACGGCTCGCCCGGTGCGGCCCAGGCGAGCTGCCCGCGTCAGTTCATTCCGTAAAAGCCGAGGGCGCCGCCGGCCATCACCTGGTGCTTGGCCTCGGCCGATAACGGGCCGAGGCGGTCGCGGAACATTTGCGGCGCGCCGGGAAAGAACCCGTCCTGATGCGGATAGTCGGTGGCCCACATGATCTTGTGCGGACCGATATAGTCGGCCAGCACGGCGACGCTGTTCTCGACCGGCTCGAACGAGATCCAGCAATTGCGTTTGAACAGCTCGCTCGGCCGCATCGAGGGGGCGGTGTCGTTGAACCCCTCGTCATCGAAATGCCGGTCCATCCGGTCGAGCCACGGCGCGATCCAGCCGCCGCCCGACTCGAGAAACGCGACGCGCAGCCGCGGGTGACGGTCGACCACACCGCCCCAGATCACGCTCATCGCCACCAGCATCATCTCCATCGTGTGGCTGATCATGTGGCGCGCGGCGCGGTCGTTCTCGAAGCGGTCGACCCCGACCGTCGGCATGGCGTTGGTCGAGCCTTCGTGGAAACCAATCGAGAAATCGAGCTCCTCGGCCATCGTCCAGAACGGCTCGTACATCGGATCGTTGATCATCTTCTTGCCGTGATACGGGTTCGGCCGCAGAAAGCCGCCGCGCATCCCAAGCTCCTTGCGCGCGAACTTCATCTCTTCGATCGCCAGCTCGACCGATTGCATCGGCAGCATCGCCACGCCGAACAGGCGCTCGGGATAGGGCTTGCAGTAATCGGCGAGCCAGCGGTTATAGGCGCGGCACATCGCGGCGGCGAGGTCGGGCGCCTCGACCGCGCCCGTAAACAGTCCGAGGCTTGGGTAGAGGAATGCCGCGTCGATGCCGTCGGCATCCATGTCGGGGATGCGGGCATGCGGATCGAACCCGCCCTTCTTGCCCTCGGCATATTTTTGGCTGTCGAGCTTGACGGTGCCTTGCCGCACGCCCACCGAGCCGAGGCTGCCAATGCCGCGCGGATTGCCCAGCATCTTGCCTTCGACGGTAAGACGCTCCTTGCCGTTCTCGTCGATCACAAAGCGCGGCCGGCGCTCGCGAAAAGCGGGGTCGATGTATTCGTCCCACAGAGTGAGCGGTTCGAGAATGTGACCGTCGGCGTCGACGACGTTGTAAGCCTGCGTCATCACGATCTCCTCCGAATGCAGTCAACCGTATAGCAGGGTAGCGCGGCAGAACCGGTGGCGCGAGTCGGCCCGCGCTCTCAGCTCGCCATTTCCAGCAGCTTGCCGAGCCCCTGGATGCGGCCCTTGCTGCCGATCCGGCGAAGCATCGCCCATACCGCCGCCTGGTTGGTGGTGACGACCGGCTTCTTGAACTCCCGCTCCCACGCCGGGATCGAGGCCATGGTCGGGAAATTGCCGCCGGGCACGACAAAGGCCTCGATCTCGGGCCGGTCGATGCGGGCAAACGCGTCGCGCGCGTTCTCCGGGCCGAGCTTGCCGATCATGTAGGAATCCTTCGCTGCAAAGCCTTCGAGCGCGGCGATCTTCACCCCGTGCTTGGTCTCGAAATAGTGCCGGGCGCGGGCGTTGACCTCCTCCGAATAGGGCGAGACCAGCGCGATATGCCGCGCGCCGAGCGCTCGCAGCGCCTCGCCGATCGCCATCGCCGAGGTGATCGCCGGGATGCCGCCCGCATTCTCGGTGATCCGGGCGCAGGTGGTCTCGTCGTAATCGTC
>DASYXG010000426.1:0-13051 GCA_035935235.1 Allostellaceae bacterium | reverse complement strand
TGCGCCAGGTCGAGCGACGACCCCGCCGCTTTCTGCCGTTCGAGATATTTCTGCCGTGCCGCCTGATAGGGTGCGACCTGGTCGCCCGTCACCCCGACCAGGTTGGTGATGAACCACATGTTGGTTTCGTCGTCGATCGGGGTGAAGGCGAGATAGAGCTCGCGCCAGCCGCCGGCGCCGTCGAGCCCGGCCATTGGTGGCACGATCACCCGCGTGCAGTTTGGCATGTAATGCAGGCTGATCCGCTCCTCGTTGCCGCGGCGGCCATAGCGGATCATGCCCCAATCGGTCTCCTCGGCGGCGATCTCGGGCAGATCGTAGATGCCCGAATGCGAGCCGCCGATTTTGTGGACAAAGGCGACGTGCACTTCGTCCATGCTGTTCTCGAAACATTGCAGGTAATTGCACGGCACCACCGGGGGCGCCTGGTTCTCGATCAGCCCCTCGGCGAGCGGCATCGGATAGGGCGGAAATGCCGGCGGGGCGCCGTCGCCGAAATAGGCAAAGACGAGGCCCATATACTCGCGGGTTGGGTGGCTCCGCATCTGCACCTTGCGCGCGAACCCGGCCTCCTCGGCCGGCTGCTCGATGCACTGGCCGGCGCAGTCGAATTTCCAGCCGTGATAGACGCAGCGAATATCGTCGCCCTCGACCCAGCCCAGATGCATCTGCGCGCCGCGATGCGGGCAGCGATAGTCGATGACCTGGACCTGGCCGCTCTCACCGCGGTAAAGCGCGAAATCCTCGCTCATCACCCGGATCGGCTTGGCCTGGCCTTTCGGCAAGTCCTCGGCGCGCATCACCGGCATCCAGAAGCGGCGCATGAATTTGCCGCCCGGCGTGTCCGGCCCGGTGCGCGCCAGGTCGATCTCGCTCCGCGTCGCGCGGTCTGCCGTGGTCCAATCTTCGGCGACGCTCATGCCATCCCTCCCGGCCGCTATTCTATCTTAGCCGGCAGTTTGATCGCGCGCACCCGCGCGTGCAACTTGCTAAGCTCGGCTCAGGGACACGATCGGCGGGAGGGAACGATGAAGGTCACCGGGCTCGAAGTGCTGCGCGCCGACGCCGGTTGGCGCAACTACTACTTCCTCAAGCTCACCACCGATGACGGGATCGCCGGCTGGAGCGAGTTCGACGAGGGCTTTGGCTCGCCCGGGATTACCGCGGTCATCGATCGCCTCTCGCCCAAGGTTATCGGCCAGGACGCGATGAATCATGAGCGCATCTTCTTCGAGCTCTATTCGGCCACTCGACCGGCGGCCGGCGGCGTCGTCGCGGAAGGGCTCGGCGCGATCGAGAACGCGCTGCTCGATGCCAAGGCCAAGGCGCTCGGCGTGCCGTGCTATGTGCTGCTCGGCGGCAAGGTGCGCGACAAAGTGCAGGTCTACTGGTCGCATTGCGCCACCTGGCGGATCAACCACCCGCATCTCTTCAAGCCGGCGATCACCGATCTCGACGGCGTCCGCAAAATCGGCGCCGAGGTCAAGGAACGCGGCTTCACCGGGCTCAAGACCAATATCTTCCTGCACGACCAGAAACCGCTGCACGGCTGGCGCCCGGGCTTCGGCGTGCCGTTCTATCCCGAGCTCAATGTCGACAAGCGCGTGTTGCGCAATCTCGTCACCCATCTCGAGGCGATCCGCGACGGCGCCGGCCCCGATGTCGATCTGCTCCTCGACCTCAACTTCAACGCCAAGACCGAGGGCTATCTCAAAATCCTGCGCGCCATCGCCGAGTTCGACATGTTCTGGGTCGAGATCGACAGCTACAACGCCGAGGCGCTCGCCTATATCCGCGCCCACAGCCCGCATCCGATCAGCTCGTGCGAGACCTTGCTCGGGCTCCGCGAGTTCCTGCCCTATTTCCGCGCCCAATCGATGGATGTCGCGATCGTCGACGCGGTGTGGAACGGGGTGTGGCAATCGATGAAGATCGCCAATGCCGCCGAGGCCTTCGAGGTCAACATCGCGCCGCATAATTTCTATGGCCACCTCGCCTCGTTCATGAATTTGCATTTCGCGGCCGCGGTGCCGAATTTGCGGATCATGGAGATCGATGTCGACCGGCTCGACTGGGACAAGGAATTGTTCACCCATGAGCCGCTGTTCGAGAACGGCTACCTCGCGGTGCCCGACCGGCCCGGTTGGGGCTGCGAGCCCAACGAGGAGGCGATCCGCGCCCACCCGCCAAAATCGTCGGGCGGCCTGATCGGCTATCGGCAGCCGACCTAGCGGCGCTCGATTGAACAGGGGAGGGAACAATGGCGCTCAGCGATATCGAGACGATCGTCATCGTCATCATGGAGAACCGTTCGTTCGATCATCTGTGCGGCTATCTCAGCCTGGCGAGCACGCCGGCGCCGCTGGCGGTCGAGGGGCTGAGCGATGACGCCGCCTGGCGTGCGCCGCTCGCCAACATGTTTGGCGGCGAAGCCTATCCGCTCCATCGCCTCGCGCCCGCCGCGCAGCAGATCGACGATCCGGATCACACGCAAAAGTCGATCGCGGTGCAGATCGACACGCCCCCGGCGGGTGGTCCGCCGGGCCAGATGGGCGGGTTTGTGCAGAGCTACGTCACCTACGCGCCGACCGGCAAGCCACCGCATGACCGCTCATTGGTGATGGGCTACTACGATGCCGCCGCGGCGCCGGTGGTCGATTTCTTCGCCCGCAAGTTTGCGATCTGCGACCACTGGTTTGCGTCGCTGCCGCTCGGGACCCAAGCTAACCGGCTGATGGCGATGGGCGGCGAGAGCCTGATCGTCGATAATGCGGCGCTGCTGCTTCCCGACCAGGATCTGGTCTACGACTGGCTGACCAGAAACAAGGTGTCTTGGTGCGCCTATCAGAGCGGCGATTTTCTTCCGTTCTTCACCCTGATGCCGGACTGGACGTCGGAGATCGCGACCTCGCTTGCCGCGTCAGCGGTCGCCGGTTTGCGCGGTCATTTCCGCCGCTTTTCCCGCTTTGCCGCGGAGTGGGCCGACAACGGCTCCCCAATGCCGTCCGTCATCTTCATCGAACCGGAATACACCGACGGGCCGCATTTCGACCCGAATGACGACCATCCGCCGACCGGCATGGCCAAGGGTCAGGTCTTTCTCGCCGACATCTACGCGGCGCTGATCGCCAACCCGGCGCGCTGGCAGAACACGCTGATGCTCGTCACCTATGACGAGCATGGCGGGTTCTTCGATCATGTGCCGCCGCTGCCGATCCCCGGAAATGCCGGCGGGACGAGCTTCCTGACGACCGGGGTGCGAGTGCCGGCGCTGGTGGTGTCGCCGCATGTCGCGCCCGGCACGGTCCATTCCGGCGCGCTCGACCACACCTCGATCCTGCAGTTTCTCGCCGATCGCTTCGCCCCGGGACAGGATTATTCGCCGGCGGTGGCTGCTCGTCAGCAACACCTGACCCGGCTCTCGGAGATCCTGGCCGATGCGCCAATCCCGCGTGCACCGGAGATTGACGCCATCCCGCTAGCGGCGACGCGCGCGGTTGCCGCCGCCGCGCCGGTGCCGCCGCCCAACGGCGCGTTGCCGGGCGATCCGCCCAATGCCCAAGCCTTGCACAACGTGGCTGTGAAGATCGCCAACGACCATCCCGATCTCGTCGCCGCACCGGGTTGGGAGCGACTCGCCGACTACGTCAACCGCTTCGTCTAGCGGACCCTAATTTCCGGCGGCCACCGCGTCCTGGGCAGCCAGGCGATCGCGAACCTGGCGGCGAGCCTTCTCCACGGCGGCTCGGGAAGCGGCGTTGAGCTCGAACATTTCAAGGCTTTCGCCTTCGGCGTCGACGACCGGGGTGATCGCCAGATCGGTGTAGGAGCCCGGCAACCAGCTCTTCTCGACGCGCCTGCGCATCCGATAAAGCTTGGCGGCGTAGCCAGCGAAGCGGGCGTATTTGGCAAGGGTCTGCCAGATATGAACCGGATAGAAGATGAGCGCCGGCTCGCGCGGCAGCTCGGGGCGCCGCTGCGAGCGGACCTTTCGGCGAAGATAGCCGCATTGCTGCGGATGCACCCGCTCGAAATGCGGCGCGCCATAAATCTGTAAGACCCCACGGAAGAGCCTCAGCGCTTTGATGCCGTAAGCCAAATTTCGCCGCATCATGCGCTCGACGTGTTCGTCGGTGTAAAACCAGTTCCACACCTCGTCATAGGTGCGCTGCATTTCCTCCCGGCTCATCTTCGGGTGCTCGACCGTCACGGTTTCCAAATCATATTTGTTGAGGTCCGGATCCATCCAGGTTCCGTTGTTGTAGAGCGTTTGGTGATCTTCGGAGCCCGGCAGCGGGGTCAAAATGGTAAACTCCAGGAGATCGACAGGCAGTTCCTTTTGAATTATCTCGACGTCGCGGCGAATGGTCTGCGGTGTATCTCCTGGTAAACCCATGATAAACCCGGCGTATACCATGATACCGACATGCTTCCATTCCTGGAACATCTGCCGGTATTCGGTAATACGGTTCTGATTCTTCTTCATTTGAATCAGATTTTCCGGATTGATGCTTTCCAATCCGACAAACACATAGTTACAACCGGCGCGGCGCGCCTTCATAATAAAATTCGGAATCTTATGCGCCAACGTATCTACTTGAATCAAAAAAGTGATCGCGTAGCCGCGGCGCTCCTTCAGCTCGATCAACCGATCGAAAATCGCTTCCCAATTCTTATTGCGGGCGAAATTGTCGTCGGTGATAAAGAATCGGGTGATGTTCTGCGCGGCGTTTTCGACGACGATCCGCTCGATGTCGTCGGCATCGCGCCAGCGCGACTTGCGCCCTTGCACGTTGATGATCGTGCAGAACGAGCACTGGAAGGGGCAACCCCGCCCCGCATCGAATGACGATAACGCACCCTCGTAGCGCTTGACGTAGCTGCGCGGCAGATAAGGTGTGATCTGCCCCTGCAGGTTCGGCAGCGTGTGCATATGGTTGTAGATCGGCTTTGGCTCGCCGGCATGGATGTCCTGCAACAAGGACTCGAAATGCTCCTCGGCCTCGCCCGCGAACAGGATGATGCCGAGGTCGAGCGCCTCGCTGAGCTCCGGGGTCAAATCCTTCAGCATCGACAGGCAGCCGCTCACGTGAAAGCCGCCAATCGCTACGGTCACGCCGCGCGCGCGCAATTCGCGAGCGAGAGCCATGGCCCGGGGAAACTGGTTCGACTGCACGCCGACGAGGCAGACGACGCCCGAGTGGCCCGGCTGGGTCAGGCGGGCGGCAATCGATCGAACCGGCACCTTGACGTTGACCTCGTCGTAGCCGTCGACCTCGATGGCGACGTCATCGCCGAGCACCTTCCGATTGGCGCAATCCTTGGCGATCGCGTGCAGGCAGGCGAGGGAATTGGAGGGGATCCAGGCCCTCCACCATTGAATGACGTACCCGTCTTTATCGTAGTGCGACGGTTTGACGATCTCGACGTGGAAAGTTTCCATTGTGACCGAGGCCATCCGACGATCGCTTAAGTTTAGCGATCTTGCGGCGTCGGCGCCTATTTGGCAACGCCAAGTGGAGGCCGCCGCTATTTCTTTGGTGCGACGTCATGAACGATCGGCTTCTGCGCCAAGAGGTATTCGGCGATCGCCTCGCGATCGGCGTCGGTCAGGTATTTGAGCCCGTCTTCGACAGCCTCATGCATTGCGCCCTTCACTTGGCTGCGCTCGGGCGTGATGCCTGTCTTCAGCAGCTTGACGATGTCGTCTTTCTCCCAATCGCCGATGCCGGTCTTGGGGTCGGGGGTGATGTTGGGGACGGCTTGTCCATCGGGGCCGTCCGGTGTTCCCGAAAGCGCGCTTCCCTCTTTGACCGCGCCGAGGAAATTGCGCGGCGTGTGGCATTCGCCGCAATGAGCGAGCGCCGTGACCAGATAGGTGCCGCGATTATAGGCTTCGCTGCGCTGCGAATCGGGCTGAAACGCCCGCGCTCAAAGAACAGTAAACGCCACCCGTTCTGCAGAAACCGCCAGGAGAAGGGGAAGGAAACATCATGCGCGCGGTTCGGCCGGGGTACCGACGGCAGCGAAAACAGATAGGCCTTGATCGCAAGCGCGTCCTCGGCCGCGATCCCGGTAAAGCTCGGATAAGGAAATACCGGGAAGTATTTCGAACCGTCGGGCCGGTCGCCCTTGCGCAGCGCGCGCACGAAATCCGCGTCGCTCCATCGGCCGATCCCGGTGTCGCGGTCGGGCGTGATGTTGGGGCTGTAGAAGGTGCCGAACGGTGTCGCCAGCGCCCGGCCGCCGGCAAACGGCGTGCCGCCGGGCGGGGTGTGGCAGGAAACACACCCGCCGGCATGCACTAGGTATTCACCGCGCGTCACCGGATCGTCGTCCGCCAGCGCCTGCCGACCTGCCACCAAGACGATCGCGGCGAGCCCAAGCGCCAGTCCGAGCCCCAGCTCGCGCGATAGCCGCATCGCGCTCACTCCGTCGGCTTACGGAATTCGCGGTGACAGGCCTCGCAGGCGTCGTCTTGTGTTTTGTATGCCGCCGCGAGCGCGTCCTTGTCGCCTGCTTTCGCCGCCGTCAGCAGCGCCGAGGCTGCGGTCTTCACCCCGGAGACAAGATCGGCGACGCGTGGTCCGGCGGTGATGATTTCCGGTTTCATCTTGCTGTCGCCGACATCCGAGCCGGCTGGGAACAGCGTGTCGATCGTTGCCGCCAGGGTGACGATCGTCTCCGCCGCGGAGACGGTTTTGTCGCTGAGTTCGGCCTTGCCGCGGACGACGCGCCCGATCGTGGTGTACAGCGCTTGGCCCATGCGTTTCATCGTGTCGGCGCGATGGGCGAACGCGGCTTGGCCGTCCTCGGCCCTGGCGCTGCCAAGGCTCGACGCAATGAGGAGCGCCGCTCCGCCAAGCGCGGCCGCGCCAAGCCCCGATCCGAAACGCATCGCTCCCTCCCGCGGTCTGTCCTGACTGATAGACCGCGGAGCGTTCCGGATTATTCCCGAGGTTGGGGTGCGCTCCCCGTCAGCACCCGAGCTGCGTCGCTAGATCCTCGAAGCTTTCGGCGATATAGGTGAAATCGTGCTCGGCCTTGAAGTCGCGGCTCTGCTTGGCCCCGTGCTCGTAGGGGCGGTTGACGTAGGCCGTCTTCATCCCGTGCTTCGCCGCCGCCACCAGATCGTTGTTGTGCGCCGCGGTCATCATCACCGCGCCCGGGTCGCCGGAGCCGAGAAACTCGATCGCCGACTGGTACATCGCGGCGTCGGGTTTGTAGGCCCGCACCAGGTCGGAGCCGAGCACGGTGTCCCACGGCAGGCCGCAATGCTTGGCCATGTCGGTGAGCAGGCGCACCGTGCCGTTCGACAGCGTGGCGATGATGTATTTCGTCTTGATCCGAGTGAGGCCGGGCACCGAATCCGGCCACGGCTTCAAGCGATGCCAGGTCAGGTTGAACCAGGTTTTATCTTCTTCCGTCAAACCCTTGATGCCAAATTTCTCCAGCAGAGCATCAAGTGCCATTCGGTGCAGCGCATCGAGATTCGTCCATGGCAGCTCGCCGGTGCGCACCTTGTTCATCGACGGTGCATAAAGCCCGCGCCATTGGTCGGCGAACTCCTGCCAATCGACCCCGGTGATGCCCTTCTTTCGCGCCAGCGCCTCGCCATCGGCGGTCACCGCCCCGCGCCAATCGACCACCGTGCCGAACACGTCATGCACCAGCGCCTTGATCTCGCTCATCGGTCGCTCCCCGAGTCATTTCGCCGCAGCTTGGGTCGCGGCAATGGAGCTGTAAAGCATCGCCCGCACAGAATTTCTGGTTTCGCCGCTGGCGGTAGCCGTCGTCAGGACCGCCCCAGTAGTCGACGAGGATGTGGCCATATATCGACCAACCAGAAGACGAAGCCGCCCATGCCACCGCCGAGGATGAACACCGCCCACATCCATTGCGGCGCTCGCCAGAAAGCAGCGCCAGAGACCGAGATGACCGAGCCGGCGGCGAGAAGCCCGGCGATCAGCATTCCACCGGCCAGGCCGCCGCCTAAGACGAAATACACGACGTTGCGAACGCGACGGCGCGCCAAGATCCTTAGAAGAAGATAAAACGGCATCGCTACTAAGAGAAGAGATAATGAAAATATCAAAATGGAAAGGAGAGTATCTAAAAGACCGCTTAATAGGAGCAATACGCAGTCCCTAAGCGGCGGCCTCAAGTAGATTGCGGGGATCAGGACACCGATCAGTATCAAGGTCATCGTCACCGCAACGACCGAGGCGACATAACCAGCAGCGGCTCGCAGCGGAGCGTACAACCGGTACGCTGCATTCCAGGACGACATAATCACGACCCCGGTCCTCGGCCCTATGTCGGCATGGCCCCTCGCAAATCAATGCCGTTAGCCGTAAACTAAGCATTCGTTTTGATATGGAAGCGTAGACACCTCGCCATGCCCGAAGAATTCTATCGCATCAAGCGCCTGCCCCCTTACGTCTTCGCGGAAGTCAACGCGCTGAAGGCCAAGGGGCGAGCCGCCGGGCATGACGTGATCGATCTCGGCATGGGCAATCCCGATGGGGCGACCCCGCCGCATATCGTCGCCAAGCTGATCGAGGCGGTGCAAAACCCCAAGGCGCACGGCTATTCGGCGTCGAAGGGCATCCCCGGCCTGCGCCGCGCCTACGCCGCCTATTACGCGCGCCGCTTCAACGTCGAGCTCGATCCCGAAACCGAGATCGTCGTCACGCTCGGCTCGAAAGAGGGGTTCGCCAATCTCGCCCAGGCGATCACCGCGCCGGGCGACACGGTGATCGTGCCAAACCCGAGTTACCCGATCCATTCCTTTGGCTTCATCATGGCCGGCGCGGCGGTGCGCCACGTGCCGATCGGTCCGGGGATCGATTTCCTCGAGGAACTGAAAAAGGCGGTCAAGCACTCGATCCCAGCGCCGCTGGCGATCGTCTTGAATTTCCCCGCCAACCCGACGGCGATGACGGTCGATCTCGACTTCTACGGCGAAATCGTCGATTTCTGCCGCCACCACAACATCTTCATCCTCAGCGACCTCGCCTATGCCGAGATCTATTTCGACGGCAAGCCGCCGCCCTCGATCTTCGAGGTGCCGGGCGCCCGGGACATCGCGGTGGAGTTCACCTCGCTGTCGAAGACCTATTCGATGGCCGGCTGGCGCATTGGCTTTGCGGTCGGCAACAAGCGACTGATCGCGGCGCTGACACGGGTGAAATCCTATCTCGATTACGGCGCGTTCACCCCGATCCAGGTGGCGGCGACCGCGGCGCTCAACGGCCCGCAGGATTGCATCGCCGAGATCCGCGAGCGCTATAAGGCGCGCCGCGACGTGTTGGTCGATGGCCTGCGCCAGGCCGGCTGGGAAATCCCCGCGCCGGAAGCGACGATGTTCGCTTGGGCGCCGGTGCCGGAGGATTTCAAGAACCTCGGCAGCCTGGCTTTCTCCAAGCTGCTGCTCGAGCGCGCCAATGTCGCGGTGTCGCCCGGGGTCGGCTTTGGCGAGCACGGCGAGGGGTTCGTGCGCATCGCCCTCGTCGAAAACCGCCAGCGGCTGCGTCAGGCGACGCGCAACATCAAGGCGTTCCTCGCTGGCCGCAACGATAGCGCCGACCTCCGCCGCGCCCAGCGCATGCAGGCGGCGAAATAGACGGCAGCAAGTCGGCTTGACGTCCGTCGGCCTTGTAAGCCGCGTCGTGCTGCATACGTTCCCGCGTATGCTTAATGCAGAGCGAGCGAGGGCAGGTCGTGCTACCGAGGCTCCATTTTGAACCGACCAAAGATGAGTGTCGTATTTATATCGAGGGAAAAGATGCCGTTGCTGTCGGCTATATCAGACCGGCGCGCGATGGATATTGGTTCGGAAAAATGAAATTGCACGGATACGTGCCTTCAGCGACAGGATCAGACTGGCAAACCGTTGCCGGCGAATTTGAGGCATGGGTTGCCGCTGGTATGCCATCAGATTCAGATCTGCTGAAGCAGACGGCAGAGAAGCGAAGCGCGGAAAACGCCGCGACAGCATATGGGATATTCCGTCGTGGCTAGGGACCCGCAAGGACGTCCGGCCAACGATTGACTTCGTGGGCGCGGCTAAATATGGTCGCGCCCGCTCAAGGAAGTTCGAAAATGAAGATCGTCAATTCGCTGAAGACGTTGAAGAAGCGCGACAAGAACTGCCGCGTCGTGCGCCGGCGCGGCCGCGTCTTTGTCATCAACAAGGTCAATCCGCGCTTCAAGGCGCGCCAGGGCTGACGCAACCCGTCTGTCATTCCGGGGCGCGGCATCGTCGCGAACCCGGAACCCATGAACACAAATCTTGATTTTGTAGTCGCCATCGGCGCAGCGTCGCTGGCACTGTCCGAGTGCATGGGTTCCGGGTCCAGCCATGACGGAATGTCCCGGAATGACATGAGGTAGGCCATGCAAATGCCGACCCCCGATGCCGGAGTAATCGCGCGCCGCAGTGAGATCGCCGCGGCGTTGCGCGCCATCGTTCCGGCGGAAGCGGTGATCGAAGCCGAACCCGAGCGTCGCGCCTACGAAAGCGACGGGCTCACCGCCTACCACCAGCCGCCGCTTTGCGCGGTGCTGCCCTCGACCGTCGAACAAGTCGCAGCGATCCTGCGCTATTGCAAGGCGCAGGGGATCAAGGTCGTCCCGCGCGGCGCTGGTACGTCGCTGTCGGGCGGCGCGCTTCCCTTGGCCGACGGCGTGCTGCTCGGCATGGCGAAGTTCAACAGGATTGTTGAGATTGATTATCCCAATCGCTGCGCCGTGGTGCAGCCCGGGGTGACCAACCTCGCGATCAGCCAGGCGGTGGAAGCTGCCGGTTTCTACTATGCGCCCGACCCGTCGAGCCAGATCGCCTGCACGATCGGCGGCAATGTCGCGGAAAATTCGGGTGGGGTGCATTGCCTCAAATACGGCCTCACCACCAACAATCTGCTGGGCGTCGAGATCGTCACCATCGACGGCGAGATCGTCCGCCTCGGCGGCAAGCACTTCGATGCCGAGGGCTACGATTTGCTCGGCATCATGACCGGGTCGGAGGGGCTGCTCGGGGTGGTGACCGAGGTCACCGTCCGCATCTTGAAGAAGCCGCCGACAGCGCGTGCCGTGCTGGTCGGTTTCGCCAGTGTCGAGGATGCCGGCAATTGCGTCGCCGCCGTGATCGGCGCCGGCATCATCCCGGGCGGCATGGAAATGATGGACCGGCCGGCGATCCATGCCGCCGAAGCCTACGCCAAGGCGGGCTACCCGCTCGATGTCGAGGCGCTGCTGATCGTCGAGTTGGATGGCCCGTCAGTCGAGGTCGACCATCTCTTGGAGATTGTCGAGGCGCTGGCGCGCGAAAACCGCGCGGTGTCGTTGCGGGTCAGCCAAAACGAGGCCGAACGCCTATCGTTTTGGGCTGGACGCAAGGCGGCGTTTCCGGCGGTCGGCCGCATCTCGCCCGATTATTACTGCATGGACGGCACCATCCCGCGCGGCCGCCTCGCCGAGGTGCTACGGGAGATTTCGGCGCTGTCGAAGCGCCATGGCCTGCGGGTCGCCAATGTCTTCCATGCGGGCGACGGCAATCTTCATCCGCTGATCCTTTACGACGCCAACCAGCCGGGCGCGCTCAGGAGAGCCGAGGAGTTCGGCGCCGATATCCTGAAGCTTTGTGTTGAGGTTGGCGGCGTGCTCACCGGCGAGCACGGCGTCGGCGTCGAAAAGCGCGACCTCCTGGGCACGATGTTCGACGAGACCGACCTGGCGCATCAGGAACGCCTCAAATGCGCCTTCGACCCCGATGGGCTGCTCAATCCCGGCAAGGTCTTCCCGGAGCTGCACCGCTGTGCCGAGCTCGGCCGCCTGCATGTCCATCATGGCGCGCTGCCGCACCCCGATCTGCCGCGGTTCTGAATCCACCGCAACGGCGGCCTTAAAACGTCTATCCTGCGGGCATGACACGGTTTGTCCCGACCTCGATCGAGGAGCTGCGGGAGGTGGTTGCGACGGCGCTCGCCGCCGACGAGCCGGTTGAACTTGTCGCCGGCGGCACCAAACGCGGGCTTGGCCGGCCGCTGCAGACGCCGCACGTCGTCGATCTCAACCGGCTTTCGGGCATCCGCGACTACGCGCCCAGCGAGCTGGTGTTGACCGCCGGCGCGGCGACCCCGCTGACCGCGATAGACCGCGCGCTCGCCGCTTCCGGACAGATGCTGGCGTTCGAGCCGCCTGACTGGCGCGGCCTCCTCGGGCAAGCGCATGGGTCACAAACATTGGGCGGCATTCTCGCTTGTAACCTGTCCGGCCCGCGTCGCATCAGGACCGGGGCGGCGCGCGACCATTTCCTCGGCTTCCGGGCGGTGAGCGGCCGCGCCGAGGCGTTCAAGGCCGGCGGCAAGGTGGTGAAGAACGTCACCGGTTACGATCTGCCAAAGCTGATGGCCGGCTCCTATGGCACGTTGGCGGCGCTGGAAGAGGTCACCATCAAGGTGTTGCCCCGGCCAGAGACCGCCGAGACGGTTCTGGTGTTCGGGGTCATCGCCGAACATGCGGTCGAGGTGATGGCCGCGGCGCTCGGCTCGCCGCAGGAGGTCTCGGCGGCGGCCTACCTTCCGCCTGGCACGCAGCGTCTGGCATCGCTGCCCTCTGGTTTTGGCACGGTGGCGCTGCGCATCGAAGGACCGTCGCCGTCCGTCGCCTACCGACGCGATGCCTTGTTGCGCCAGTTCGCTGGTTCCGGAGAGACGGCTGAACTCGCTGACGCCAAGACGCAGGCGCTGTGGCGGGACATCGGCAATGTCGCGCCTTTTGCCGGGCTCGCCGATCGCGCGATCTGGCGGCTCTCGGTGGCGCCGAGCCGCGGCGTCGAAGTCGCGCAGGCGATCGCCCGGACGATCGACGCGGCGTGGTTCCTCGATTGGGGCGGTGGCCTCGTCTGGCTCGCGGTGAGCGAGCCGGGCGATGCCGGCGCCTCGGTCATTCGGCGGGCGATTGGCGGCGCCGGTCATGCGACCCTGGTTCGCGGCTCGCCGGGATTGCGCGCCGCGGTGCCGGTATTCGAGCCGCAACCTGGCCCGCT
>DASYXG010000425.1:0-18725 GCA_035935235.1 Allostellaceae bacterium | reverse complement strand
TGGGCCCAGCTCGAATGGAGTCCGACCATCGCCGTCGCCTCGTGCGGGGCGCTGGTGAAGAACTGCCAGTCCAGCTCGGTGTGGAAGGTGCCCAACCCGGTCACTGACGGCATTCCCTTGGGCCGCACGTGCTCCCAGGTATCTCCCAAGGTGATGCCGATATCCGGGGTCAATCGCTTGGAGATGTCGACGTCGAGGTCAAACTGCCTCGACCCATCGGTGCCTGTCGGATTGATCGTGAATGTCGGCAGCGACATCTCGTCGGCGACAAATGGATCGTCAGTAAGCAGCGTCGCCGGAAAGAAGCGTTCGCCGGCAAAGCCGTGAGCTTGGGCGGGTAAAGGAATAAGCAGCGGCAGTGCGGTGAGTGCCGCCGCCGCGGCAAGACGGTTTGGTTGCATGGTTCATGACCTGACCAGAGCTGCGGATGGCGCCACGATGTCCGGCTCGGGGAGCCAGCGCGTCGGGTGCCGTCGGAATTGCGTCTCTAGGCTAGGGTCGGTGGGGCGCGCGCATTGGCCGGACCGCGCTGCGGGCCGGGAATGAAGGCCGCCAGGCCGCGCTCGGACGGCACGACATAGGCGAAGGCGATCGGAATAGGGACCGCGACCGTGGCCGGTTGGATGCCCGAAATCTGGTGCCATAGGCAGCAGAAGCCGAGGTGATTGGGTGCCGGCACGGAAGGCGCATCGACCGGCGAGGTGGCGCCACCGGCCACACATAGCGCATGGCCGGCAAAGGCCTCAGCAGGATCGGCCGAGGCAGCGATCACCAAGCCGAGGCTCGACAACATCAACTGCAAGCCGAGCGCAAGCCCGGTCAGGGACGCCCCGAACCGTCGCCCTGATTTGTGGCGCAGCCCCATCATTCCGGCCGCAGGGTAACTCAGCCTGCGGTTGCGGCCAATCGCGACACGCGATTGTGGGCTCGCGTCAGTCGCGCGTGGGCAGCGATGAGGCTGTGCCCTTGGCAGCGATCCGTCGCGACAGGCGGCCGCCTTCGATAACCTGCCACCAAGCCAGCACCGGTACGCCGATGGTCAGGTCGCGCGCCCGCTTCAGCAGCGACAGCGCCAACGCCATCTCTGGGCTCAATCCAAAGAGGCCACCCAGGAGGACATACGCGCCTTCCTGGATCCCCATCGCATTGGGCACGACGAACGCGGCGGTGCGCAGCGCGTAAACCAGGCTCTCGATAATAAGGGCGCTGCCGAACGGGATCGGCTGCCCGGCGAAAGCGAGCGCCACCCATACTTCGCTCGCGCTCAACACCCAGCAGAGAAAATGCAGCAAAAAGCTCGACCACAACCGGCCGCGGCGGCGATAAATCGCCTCCAGCGCGTTGTGCAACGCGGTTGCGCCGGCGGCCGTGCGCTCTGCCCAGCCTTGGCCGAGGATGCGCGCGATCCGGTCGGCATAGCGTACGCCGCGGCGCTGCACGACGACAAAGGCCACGGCCAGCACGCTCGCCCCAGCGAGGCCAGCGACGACCAGGCCAGGTGCGATGCCCTCGGTGTGAAGATGCAGCATCCAAACGAGCCCGAGCGCCGTGTAGGCGAGCTGTCCGACAAATTCGAGCGTGACGTCGACAATCGTACTCGCGGCGCCGCGCGTTGCCGGTACGCTCGCCAATGCGAGCGCGCGGGTGCCGAGCACGTAGCCGCCGACCTGTGACAGCGGCAGTACCTCCGACCCCGCATCGCGAACGAACCGGCCCCAGATCGCCACCCATGGCCTCGTCCCGGGGAGCAGGGCCCACCAGGCGAGGCCCATCAGCGCGATCAGCACGGCATGGATGAGGCAAACAGAGCCATAGCCGAGCGGTCCAATCGCGATCAACGAGTGCAGCACCGCGGCGGCGCCCAATCGCCATACGAGGGCGACCATCGCCGAAATCCCGGCGATGACGGCGAGGACCGGAAAGTATTTCATGCGGCCATGGGTCGCGGCGTGCGCATGAAGCGTCGGGCAAGCCGGACCAGCCGCGGTATCGCCATGGGGCGCAACAGGCGCCGGTCGTAGCCGGCCATGCGCCGGTCATTCTCGGCGAGGCAAATGTCGAGCAGGGTCGCGAGCGGCAAATCGACGTCGCTGACCGCCTTGCTCCCCGTCACGGTGAAATTGTTATCCTGCGGCTTCTCGTCCTTCGACGCGCCGATGCCGCGAGCAAAGCCGATGCGCTCGCGCACCAGCCGCACCCAGACCGCGACCATCCGCGCCCACCACCACGGCTTCCGCCACCAGGCGAGGTTGCGGTAGTGCCAGCCCGCCCAGTTGACGAAGAACATGATGTGCCGGGCTTCTTCCTGGATGACCGGTTCGAAGGTCTCGACCAGCTCCGGGGGGAAAAATGCCGATTGCTTGGCGACGGCGAACAAGCCAAAGGCGAAGAAGCTGTCGATACACTCGCTATAGCCGAGCGTCAGCCAGGCCCATTCGAGACGGTGGGGTCGGCGGTATTCGGGCTCGGGTTCGAGTTTGATGCCGTAGGCGGCAACCAGCTTCGCCAGCACCTCCTTGTGCCTACCCTCCTCGAACGCATCGAGACTGATCGCCTCGCGCAGCAGCGGATCGGCGATGCTTTCGGCGTAGGTCAAGGCGCGCATCCTGGCCTTGCCTTCGGTCTGAACCGCGATGTCCCAGATCGGCAGGCTGGTGAGCCGGTTGCGCGCCGCCTCATCGAGCTTGGGCCAGTCGAGCACCGCCGGCCTATAGGGGTTGTGGGTGTCGAGCAACATCCGGCAGAACGCGGTCTTGTGCTCGTCGCTGCCCGGCCGGATCGTGCCGCCCGATGGCGCCGACCAGTGGCGAAAGGCGAAATCGGCCGCGTCCAGCGTCGTTTGATCGGTCAAAACGCTGCTCTCCCTCATGGTCCGGTCCGGCCCGTCGTTGACTTGACCGGATCGCTCTCGTATACAGCGCGCTCCGCCAAAACCAGGCAGAATCCGTCGGAGCCGGTGCCGTGAAGCGCACTTACCAGCCCAGCAAGCTCATCCGCAAGCGTCGGCATGGCTTTCGTGCGCGAATGGCGACCACCGGCGGGCGCCGTGTTTTGGCCGCGCGCCGCGCGAAGGGCCGCAAGCGCCTGTCCGCCTGAGAGCGACGGCGGCATCGCCGCTTGGACCAAGCGGCCGAGCGATCGCAATCGATATGATGGAACGTCTTATCCGGCTCAAGACCCGGGCCGATTTTCTTCGGGTTGCCGGCACACGCAGGCGGGCGGCCAGGCCGGGCTTGATCCTGCAGGCGGCGCCGCAACCGGATGATGCCGGGGCCCGACCGCGGGTCGGATTTACCGCGAGCCGGCGGGTCGGCAATGCGGTGGCGCGAAACCGGGCAAAGCGACGGTTGCGCGCGGCGGCGTCATCAGTGCTGTCGGCCCAAGGACGCGACGGAACGGATTATGTGTTGATCGCGCGAGCTGGCACCGGCGCGCGGCCCTACGCCGAGCTGCTCGCCGATCTTGAAGGAGCGCTGCGCCAGGTGTCGCGGCCAGGGCACCGGGAGGGTTGAGATGACAGTGGGCGGCGTGGTCGCAACCATTGCCAACGTCATGCTGCGCGTCGCGATTCGCGTCTGGCAGCTGTTGCTCGCGCCGGTGCTCCCGCCGTCGTGCCGGTATCTGCCGAGCTGCTCGCATTATGCCGACGAAGCAATCTCGCGGCATGGCGCCGTGCGCGGATCGTGGTTGGCGCTTCGACGCATCTGCCGCTGTCACCCATGGGGCGGCAGCGGTTACGATCCCGTCCCCGACAGCCCGCGCCGCTAGGGTCGAGACGCGCCCGACATGGACCAAAAAAACCTCCTCATCGCGATCGTGCTGTCGGTGGCGATCCTGTTCGGGTTCCAGTACCTGGCGGAGCGCTTTCTCCCGCATCCACCGCCGCCACCGCCTAAGACCGCGACACAAACGCCGTCGGCAAGCCCGACCACCGGGCCCGGGGCGACCGCGCCGCAGGTCGGCGCCGCGCCTCCCGGAGCTGAACCCACTGCCACTGCCGAAAGCCGCGAGGCGGCGATCGCCGCGCAGCCGCGCGTCAAGATCGACACGCCGCGCCTGCACGGGTCAATCGTGCTGGTCGGCGGGCGGATCGACGATTTGAGCCTGGCCACCTATCACGAGACGGTCGACCCGACGAGCCCCGAGGTCGTGTTGCTCTGGCCGACCGGGACCAATGAACCGTATTTCGCCGCATTCGGTTGGTGCCCGAGCGGCGGCTGCAAGGAGACGGCCGATCCTAGCCTTCCTGGCCCGCAGACCAAGTGGACCGCCTCGGAAAGCGTGCTGTCGCCGGGCCACCCACTCACGCTGACCTGGGATAACGGCCAAGGCCTCGTCTTCAGCCGCACCTTCACCATCGATGAGAACTACATGTTCACGGTCGAGGATTCGGTGAAGAACACCGGCTCCGCGCCAGTCAGCCTCATGCCCTACGGGCTCTTGAGCCGCGCCGGGACGCCGCCGGTCTCGGGCTATTACATCCTCTACGAGGGGCCAATCGGCTTTCTCGACGGCGGGTTGCAGGAAATCAAATACACGTCGCTGACCCCCGAAAAGCCGGCCGATTTCACCTCGACCGGCGGTTGGCTCGGCTTCACCGACAAATATTGGCTGACGGCGCTGGTACCCTCGAAAGACGCCGCGACCAAGGCCAAGTTCCGACATTCGGTCGAGGGAGGGATCGACCACTATCAGGCGGACTATTTGGGCGCTGCGGTCGACGTACCGGTTGGCGGAACGGCATCGAGCTCCGCCCGGCTTTTCGCCGGCGCCAAGGAAGTCAAACTGCTCGATAGCTACGCCGATTCCGGAATCCCGCGTTTCGATCGGGCTATCGATTTTGGCTGGTTCTATTTTCTCACCAAGCCGATCTTCCTGGTGCTGGTGTTCTTCCACGGACTGTTGGGCAATTTCGGCCTGGCGATCTTCCTGCTGACCCTGCTCATCAAGCTCGCCTTCTTCCCGCTCGCCAATAAATCCTATTCGGCGATGAGCAAGATGAAGCTCATGCAGCCGGAAACCGTCAAAATTCGCGAAAAATACCCCGACGACAAGGCGAAGCAGCAGCAAGAGATCATGGCGCTCTACAAGAAGGTGGGCGCCAACCCGCTCGCCGGCTGCCTGCCGATCGTCATCCAGATTCCGGTGTTTTTTTCGCTCTACAAGGTGCTGTTCGTCACCATCGAGATGCGCCACGCGCCGTTCTTCGGCTGGATCCATGATCTGTCGGCGCCCGACCCGACTTCGTTCGCCAATCTGTTTGGGTTGCTGCCATTCGATCCCCTGACGGTACCGATGATCGGCCATTTCTTGGCGATCGGCGCCTGGCCGCTGATCATGGGCGTCACCATGTTCCTGCAGCAAAAGCTGAACCCGCAGCCGGTCGACCCGGTTCAGGCGAAGATGTTCATGGCATTGCCGATTGTGTTCACCTACATGCTTTCGGCCTTCCCGGCCGGGCTGGTGATCTACTGGTCGTGGAACAACCTTCTCAGCATCGCGCAGCAATGGGCGATCATGCACCGCCAGGGCGCGGCCTGACGGCGTCTCCGGCCGATATCTTTCCGGCCCGCGACACCGATCCCGAACTGGTCGAGGCCGGACGCAAACTGTTTGCCGCCGAATGCCGTTTTGTCGCCGGAGCCGACAATCCCGCCGCGCTGCCGCCGGAAGGCCTGCCCGAGATCGCGTTTATCGGCCGCTCGAATGTCGGCAAGTCGAGCCTCGTCAACGCATTGACCGGGCGACGCATGCTGGCGCGCACCTCGAACACGCCGGGACGCACGCAGCAGCTCAACTTTTTCGATCTCGGCGGCAGGTTGATGCTGGTTGACCTGCCCGGCTATGGCTTTGCCAGCGCTTCAAAGACCGCGATCCGGTCGTGGGCCGCGCTCATTCGGCACTATCTGAGCGCGCGGGCCAGCCTACGCCGCGCTTGTCTCCTAATCGACGCGCGCCGCGGCATCACCGACGTCGATCGTCCGACCATGGCGCTGTGCGATGAGGCGGCGCTGTCCTATCAGGTCGTGCTGACCAAGATCGATGCGGTCGGGCGCGCCGCGCTCGCCGATGTCGCCGAGGCGACTGAGGCCGAGCTAAAGCACCACCGCGCCGCGCATCCCGAAATCCATCTGACCAGCGGCGAAAAACGCGCCGGTATCGCTGCTTTGCGCGCCACCTTGGCCGGCTTTGCCGAGGTAGCGCCTCGCCGGCTCTCGCGATAGATTGCCCGCACCATGAATGACGCTTCGCCATCCCAAACCGTAGACTCCTCGCTGCTCGCCAAGGTGCTGGCCGAGGCGGTGCCGCATTGGGTGCGTTATGCCGGCAAGACCGTCGTCGTCAAATATGGCGGCCATGCCATGGGCGAAGGCGGCGAAACTTTTGCCCAGGACATCGTGCTACTGCGTCAGCTCGGGATGAACCCGATCGTCGTCCATGGCGGTGGCCCGCAAATCAATCGCATGCTCGACCGGCTTGGCATCAAGAGCCGCTTCGTTAATGGTCTGCGGGTCACCGACGCGGAAACAATGGAAGTGGTCGAGATGGTGCTCGCCGGCACCATCAACAAGCAGCTCGTCGCTTTGATCAATGCTGCCGGTGGTTGTGCCATCGGACTTTGCGGCAAGGATGGCAACCTGATCCGCGCCGAGCAAGTGACGCGAAATGGCGATATCGGTTTTGTCGGGGAGCCGACCGCCATCGCCGAGAGCGTAATCACTGGGTTCGAAAAAGCTGGGATGATCCCGGTCATCGCGCCAATCGGAGTCGGCGAGCGCGGCGAGACCTACAACATCAATTCCGACACAGTCGCTGGCGCGGTCGCCGCCGCCGCCAGGGCCGTGCGCTTCCTGCTCTTGACCGACGTTCCAGGGGTGCTCGACGCGGACAAGAAGCTGATCCCGGAGCTGAGCGCCGCCGAGGCGCGCCGGATGATTGCCGATGGTACGATCTCGGGCGGCATGATCCCCAAGGTCGAGACCTGCCTCGACGCCGTCGATAAGGGTGTCGAGGCTGCGGTCATCCTCGACGGGCGGGTGCCGCACGCGATGCTCCTGGAGCTCTTCACCGCGGGCGCCGGCACGCTGATCCGCGGCAGCTGACATGGCGTACACGGTCCGCCGCGAGGGCTGCCCGCTCGGCGCGGTCGAAACCTGGGTCTTCGACCTCGACAACACGCTTTATCCGGCATCGTGCGGCCTGTTCCCGCTCGTGCAGGAGCGGATGAATGAGTACATCGGCAATCTGCTCGGCGTTTCGCTGGACGAGGCGAAGGCGTTGCGGGCGCGATACTTCCGCGAGCACGGCACGACCATGCACGGGCTGATGGCGGTCCACCAAGTCGACCCGCACGAGTTCATGGCATTCGTCCACGACGTCGATTTGAGCTGCGTGCCAGCCAATCCGGCCCTGGTCGCCGCGCTCGGCGGGTTGTCCGGCCGGAAGCTTGTCTATACAAATGGTTCGGTACCACATGCTGAGAATTTGCTTAAACATCTCGGCATAAGCCATTTCATGGACGACGTTTTCGATATCGTGGCCTCGGATTTCACCCCGAAGCCGTCAGCGGCGCCGTTCCGTGAATTCGTTCGGCGCTATGGGGTCGAGCCAAGCCGTGCGCTGATGATCGAGGATATGGCGAAGAACCTCGCGCCCGCTGCCGAGCTGGGCATGACCACCGCCTGGGTCAGGACAGGGGTCGATTGGGCGGCGATCGCCTCAGACGCCGACTACATCAACTACGTGGTCGAAGATCTGGCGGGATTTCTCGGCGCGGCGGCCGAATTGGAACGGGCGCGGCGCCAGTGAGCGTTACCGATACAATGCGACGCAAGCTGATGGAGCGGTTTGCTCCAACGCGGCTTGTTATCACCGATGATTCGGCCCAGCACGCCGGGCATGCCGGCCATCCCGGCGGGGCGGGGCAGGGCGGCGAGACGCATTTTACCGTCGTCGTCGTGTCGCCGGCGTTCGCCGGGCTCGGGCGGGTCGCGCGCCAGCGCCTGGTTTACGAGACGCTGGCGGCGGAGCTTGCCGGTGGAGTCCATGCGCTGGCGCTGACCACGCTCGCGCCGGACGAGGAGCGGAACTAACGCTACCATAGTATGTAATAGACAATCATATACACGTATTTATTGCAAATGAGAGGCTGGGGTATAAACTTGGAACATGCCCTCGGTATCGTCGCGCCGCCCGCCGCGCCCGCGTGAAACTTCTCCATCGTCGCTTACAATCCGCAATGTCGTGGTAGCCGGTCGCCGCACCAGCGTGCGCCTTGAACCGGTGATGTGGGAGGCGCTGCGCGACATCGCGCGCGGCCGGAGCATGCCGGTCAACGACCTCGTCACTGAGATCGATCGGCATCGCGGTGCGCCGAGCCTCACCGCGGCAATTCGCGTTTATATCGTCGATTTCTACCGTAATGCGTCCGGATTTGGCCGCGCCGAACGGGCACGAGCGCCATTGCCGATATAGGCTGCCGCACTAGGCTGCGTCGGCCAGAAATGCCCGCAGATCCTCCGATTTCGCTTCGCGCATCACGTACGCGTCGCCGATGCGGCGGGGCAGGATCAGCGTGATGCGGCCGTCACGCACTTTTTTGTCCTTGCCCATGTGCGAGAGGAGCCGGTCCGCCTTTCCCGCAAGCCCGACGGCGCTGAGTTCGCTCGGCAGTCCCATGCGCGCGATGTGGTGGCGTACACGGGTCGCATCCTGTCCTGAGGCGACGCCGAGCCGTACGGCAAAATCGAAGGCAAGCACCATGCCGAGCGCGACCGCTTCGCCGTGCAAAAGCGCGTCGCCAAACCCGGTCTCGGCTTCAAGCGCATGCCCGAAGGTGTGGCCGAAATTAAGGAGGGCACGCGAATCACCGGTTTCGCGCTCGTCTCCGGCGACGATCTCGGCCTTCATTCGGCAGCTCGTTAGTACCGCGCGGTTGAGCGCGACGGGATCGAGGTCGCAGAGCTTGCCGCCGTCTATGTCGAGCCAGTCGAAGAATTCGGCGTCGGCGATCAGCCCGTATTTCACCACCTCGGCGTAGCCGGCCAGCAGCTCGCGGCGCGGCAGCGTCGCCATCGCGCCGGTATCGGCGAGCACGAGGCGGGGCTGGTAAAAGGCGCCGAGCAGATTCTTGCCGGCGGCGGTATTGATCGCGGTCTTGCCGCCGACCGAGCTATCGACCTGGGCCAGCAGCGTCGTCGGGATCTGCACGAAATCGATACCGCGCAGAAGCGTCGCGGCGGCGAAGCCGGCTATGTCGCCGACGACCCCACCGCCTAGCGCAATCAACATCGTGCCGCGCTCGATATTGCAGGCGAGAATGTCGTCGACGAGTCGACCGAAATGCGCGAGGTCCTTGGTGCCTTCGCCCGGCGGCAAGGTGATCGTCTGATGGGAGACTCCAGCCGTGTCGAGGCTCCGCCGCAGCGGCGCCAGCAGCGCTCCGGCGACGATCTCGTCGGTGACGATGACCGCCTGTTTGCGCCGCATCAGCGGGGCAATGTGTTCACCGGCCGCCGCGATTAGGCCTGGCCCGATCAGGATGTTGTACCCGCGCTCACCGAGTTCGACCCGCAGCTTCTCGACGCCGTCGGTCATGCCGCGCTCTCTTCCGGCGGCAGCGCGGCGCGGTCGCATTGCGCGAGGGCAGCGATCGCCCGCGCCGCGGTCGCATCAGGCGGACCGTCGCTGCTATCAATGGCGATGTCGGCTTCGGTATAGATCGGATGACGCCGCTCGATCAGCTCGGCGAGCACGGCGCGCGGATCGGGCGCCTTCAGGAGCGGCCGGTTGGTTCGGCGCGACACGCGGGCGAACAGCACATCAAGATCGGCGCGCAACCAGATCGAAACCCCGCGACGCGCGATGACTCGGCGCGTCTGCGGGTCCATGAACGCGCCTCCGCCCGTCGCCAGCACATGCACCGGCCCCAGCAGGAGCCGCGCAATGACCCGGCGCTCGCCATCGCGAAAAACCGCCTCGCCGCGGTTGGTGAAAATTTCCTCGATGGTTTCGCCGGCCGCCGCTTCGATTTCCTCATCCGAATCGAAGAACGGCAATGCGAGGCGGGCGGCGATGCGGCGCCCGATCTTGGTCTTGCCGGCACCCATCAATCCCACGAGCACGACGGTACGCGCAGGCACAAAACCGCGAACTGACGCCTTTCGCGACACCGCCGGTTCGGTCTGGACGTTCATTTCGTGTCGTTCCTCGTCGCGGTTGTTTCTCGCGCCGTTCCGACAGCGTAGTACCATATCCCGTGTCAGGATGGTCAATCCGGCGCGGCAGGATCGGGGCGGGGGAAGGCAGTCGGCGCATGGGAAGGGTGACGCTCGTCCTGGTTCTGGTGGTGGTGCTGGCTGTCCTCGGCGGGGGGCTATTTCTCGCCTATTGGGATTTCAAGGTGCCCCGGACGCATGTCGAGAAGGTCTTGCCGGATGCCCGCTTCCCAAAATAGCGCGGCGATGGCGGCCGCCGTCTCGCCGAGTCTTGAGGCGTTTCTCGAGATGCTGGCGGCGGAGCGCGGGGCGGCGCGGCTGACTCTCGCCGCCTATCGCACCGATCTGCTGGATCTGTCGAGGTTCCTTGCCGTCCGTGGAACGGCGCTCGACAACACCGATGCGGCGGCTCTTCACGACTATCTGTCCGCGGGGGCGACGCGCCGGCTGGCGCCTCGCAGTTTGGCGCGCAAACTATCGGCAATCCGACAGTTCTATCGCTTCCTGCTTACTGACGGGATACGCCGCGACGATCCCTCGAGCGGGCTCGATACGCCGCGGCTTGGCCGACCGCTGCCGAAAGTCTTGAGCGAGACCGAGGTCGCGCGGCTCATCGCGACGGCGGAGAGATGGCCCGGCGAGGAAGGAGTGAGACTCCGCTGCATTCTGGAACTGCTCTACGCGACCGGCCTGCGGATCAGTGAGCTGACTACTCTGCCGCTGGCATCGGCGCAACGCGACCCACGCTTCTTGCTTGTGCGCGGCAAAGGGGGCAAGGAACGGCTGGTGCCGCTGAGCCAGCCGTCGCGGCAAGCGCTGGCCGACTATCTCGCCTGCCGCGCGCACTTTCTGCCCGAGGGCGGCGCGTCGCGCTTCCTGTTTCCTTCACGCGGTCGCGACGGCTTTCTCACGCGCCAACGTTGCGGCCAGCTCCTGAAGGAGCTGGCGCTGGCGGCCGACCTCGATCCGGCGCGGCTGTCGCCTCATGTGCTGCGCCATGCCTTCGCCAGTCATCTGCTCGATCATGGCGCCGATCTGCGCAGCGTGCAGCAGATGCTCGGCCATGCCGATATCGCGACGACGCAGATTTACACGCATGTCCAAGGCAGCCGACTGCGCCGGCTGGTGGAGACAGCGCACCCGCTCGCGCGGCGCAAATGAGCGATAATCGGCCGATGCGGCATTTCCTCGATTTCGAACGCCCGATCGCTGAGCTCGAGGGCAAGATCGAGGAGTTGCGTCATCTCTCCGCCGAGAACGGGCTCAACATCGCCGAGGAAGTGTCGCGGCTGGGCGGCCAGGTTGATCGCCTCTTGCGTCAGACCTATGGCAAGCTGACCCCGTGGCAGAAAGTGCTCGTCGCGCGCCACCCTGAACGGCCCCATTGCCGGGATTTCATCGCCGGTCTGGTCGATGATTTTACTCCTCTTGCTGGCGACCGCACCTTTGCCGAGGACGCTGCGATGCTCGGCGGCATCGCTCGGTTTCGTGGGCGGAGCGTCGTCGTGCTCGGCACCGAAAAGGGCGCCGACACCGAGGCGCGCATGAAACACAATTTCGGCATGGCCCGACCCGAGGGCTACCGCAAAGCGAAACGGCTGATGCGTCTCGCCGAGCATTTCCAGCTACCGGTGCTGAGTTTTGTCGACACTGCCGGCGCCTATCCGGGGATCGACGCCGAGGCGCGCGGTCAAAGCGAGGCGATCGCGAGCGCGATCGAGACCTGCCTCGACATCCGCGTACCCGTGGTCGCGAGCGTCATCGGTGAAGGCGGCTCGGGTGGCGCGATCGCGCTGGCGGCCGGCAATTCGGTGCTGATGCTTGAGCACGCGATCTATTCGGTGATCTCGCCCGAGGGCTGCGCCTCCATCCTCTGGCGCGACGGCGACAACGCCAAGGATGCCGCTGAGGCGCTGCGTCTCACAGCGCAGGAGATGCTGCGGCTCTCGATCATCGACCAGATCGTCGCCGAGCCGTTGGGCGGCGCCCATCGCGCGCCGCAAGAGGCAATCGCCAGATTGGGCGAGGCGATCGACGAGGTGCTTCGCCCTCTCATTGGGCAAGACGGCGAAACGCTTCGCCGGCAGCGCCGGCAGAAATTTCTCGCGATGGGAACCGGATCCGGCCTCTGAATCAGGGGGAGAATTTGGCCGTCCCCGCCTCGCTCGCCGCCTTCAAGCAATCTTAGGATTTGCGTCGTACTACTTTTCCGTGTCGATGAGAGCAGGGTGATGACGCGAGGCGCTGGCGTCCGGAACTTTCTCCGCTCGCGTGAAGGAAATGGGTGGATCGGAATCCTCCTGTTTGCGGCAGCGCTCGCCTTCGCTGCGGCATTCGGTTATTTCCAGGCTAGCCTCAAATCCTTTGTGCGCAACAAGATCGATCAGCGGCTGACCGCGACTCAGCTGGTCGATGCGTTTACCGGCAACTACGCCGAGCTGCAGCCAAAATTCAGCGCCGAGGGGGCACCCTCCATCGGCGCATTTCGCGCCCAATCGCTGCAGCGATTCAATGAGGCGCTAGGTCAAAACGTTTTGCGCCTTGGCTGGGTCGATCTCGATGGCAAGGCGACCTCCGGCTTGCTCCGCGACGCGGGGACGGCCAAACTGGTCGAAGGCTTTGCTGCCGCCCCGGATCCGACGCCGGTGTCGCAGTTCCTCAAAGTAGACGGCGAAGAGGTGCTGCGCACCCTCTATCCGGCCATCATCGATGGCGCCGTGGTCGGTGCCTTGTCGGTTGACGTGCCGATTGGTGCGTTCCTTAGCGGATTGCACCGCGACTGCATCGTCATCGGAACATTCATCTTTTTCGTCATTGGTGGTGTCGGACTGTGGATCACGGTGGGCTACTACCATCACAATCTCGAACGTGAAGCGGCGCGCGAGCAGGCCGAGGCGGCGAATTTGGCAAAGTCATCATTCCTCGCGGCGATGAGCCACGAATTACGCACACCACTGAACGCGATCATCGGCTTTTCCGAGATGATGTTGCGCGAGATCATGGGCGAGTTCCGCAATGACCAGTACCGCTCCTATGTCTCGGACATCCACGCCAGCGGCTCGCATTTGTTGCAGATCATCAATGATATCCTCGACTTGTCGAAGGCCGAAGCAGGCAAACTAACCCTCGACGAGGAGGTCTTCGATTTGCGCGATCCGATCCGCGCGGTGACCCAGCTGGTGAAGGTACGTCTCGATGAGAACGGGTTGACGCAAAGTGTCGACATCCCTGCCGATCTGCCGCTGCTTCACGCCGACGAGCGCAAGACCATGCAGATGCTGCTCAACCTTGTCACCAACGCGATCAAGTTCAGTGGCGACGGCGGCGAGATAGCCATCACCTGCCGCGCCGACCCGATGCGTGGCTTGATGGTCACCGTCGCCGATACCGGCATCGGCATTGCACCGGAAGACCTCGACCGGGTGGTCGAGGCGTTCGAACAGGTCGATAATTCGCTGAGCCGCCGTCACCAGGGAACCGGGCTCGGCCTACCACTGGTCAAGGCGATGATGGAGCTGCATGGCGGTGCGCTCGAACTGAAAAGCGCACTCGGCGTGGGCACCGAAGCGACCATCGTGTTCCCGCCATCACGGATCGAGATGCAGTCGGGAAAGCCGGTCGACATCGCCGCCTAGCGCCAAATTCCCGCGACCGCGACATAGCGCACTTGGCCGCGACTCTTTAACATCGCCCGTTGGGGGCGACGCCATGACATTCCGTGTCGAAGAAGCGACCATCGACGATTTGCATCGGGCGATCAGGGCTGGTGAGACCACCTGCGTTGCGGTGGTCGAGCAGTACCTAGCCCGCGCCCGCGCCTATAACGGCGTCGCCAGCCGCTTGGTGACGGAGGATGGCGCGAGTGTCCCCGAGGCGGCCGGGACCCTGCGCGCCGGTGCCCCGCTCGCCTTTCCGACCGAGACCGTCGCGGCAGCCACGATCTTTCCCGATCTCGACAAATATCGTGGGCCGCCGCTCGAATTCGGACGCATGGAGCCGACCGCATCCGACCCGTCGGCGCAGCAGCAATACGGCATGATCACCGGCAAGGATGGTGCCGGGCAGCTTAGCGCGCTGGCGACGCTCAACATCAGGGGCGAGCGCTCGGTCACTTGCAAGGGCGAATACGACCGCCATCCATCGCTGGGGCCGCTGCCGCCCGGTGCGCCGCCGGTGTGCGACGAATTCCGCCATCAGCCCGATGCGCTCGAACGCGCCGCCGAGCTCGACGCCAAATATGGCTCCAGCCCGCCGCTCGACGAGATGCCGATGTACGGCGTCGTGTTCTCGTTCAAGGACCCATTCGACACCAAGGACATGCGCACAACGGCGGGCGGCGACGCGGCCTACGACATCGATTTCCCGGCGCGCGACCACATCCTCGTCGAGGAGTTGCGCGCCAAGGGCGCGATCATCTACGCCAAGGCGGTGTGCACCGAATATAACGGCCGCGCCGGCAACCCCGGCGGGCGGAACAAGCCCGATAAGGTGCTGCCCTCGGTGCTCGGCTATCAGCGCAGCAGCTGGGGCGGCAACCCGTCCAACCCCTACGATACGACCCGCGCCGCCTCGCTCGGGTCGAGCTCGGGCTCGGGGGTATCGGTCAGCGCCAATCTGGTGATGTGCAGCCTCGGCGAGGAGACTCGCGCATCGTGCCGCGGCCCGGCCAACCACAACGCCGTGGCGCTGATCCTGCCGCACAAGGCGATGCTCGGCTTCGACGGTGGGGCGATCGGCGCCGACATCTATTGCGACCGCACCGGCATCCTCGCCCGCACCCTCGGCGATTGCGCCAAGGTGCTCGACGCGCTGCGCAACCCGGACGGCGGTTATTACGATCCGCGCGATGTCTATACGACTGTGCCGCGCTCATCGGTGCTGGCGAATTACGCCGGCCACGCGACGGGCACGCCGAGCCTCAAGGGCATGCGGATCGGCATCATTCGCGAGTCGATGCTGCTGCGCCCAGCCGATAAGGGGGCAGAGCCGATTTCCCGTGCGGCTGCCGCCGAGATCAAGGCGGTGCTGGGCGGCAAGTTGGGCGCGACGCTGGTCGAGTCTGGCCATCCCGACTGGGAGCGCGATCTCGACATCGAGGAAATGAGCGTCGATTTCTGCCAGGGCCTCGCGCGTCTGGTGCCGGTGTTCATGCCCGACATCCTGTTCCGCCTCGGCCGCGACGGGCAGCCGCTGTTCAAGGAATTCGCCGCCGCGATCTGCCGCACCGAGTTCGCGCCCGGCAAGTTCTTCGGCGCGGGCGACATGGCGCCGATCGATTATTGCGTCGCGCTCGCCGAAGGCCGTATCGCGCCGCCACGCAATCTCGACATCGCCACGGTCCAGGATCAGGAACTGGCGATGAGCTTCCGTTTCCATATCCCGCAGTACCTGTCGCGACGAGCGGCAGATTGGGCCGCGCGCGGTTTCCATGAGGGGCTCGACGATTTCGCCGCGCTCAACCGGCGCTCGAAATTCTGGGGCGACGACGGCCGCGCCGCCTTCAAGAACTGGGAAGAGGTCGAGGACCCGCGTAACAAGCTCGGCGGGCGGCAGGGGGTCGACGAGCGCATCATGCTGCGCGAGCTGCTGCGCCGGCTCGACATAATGGTCATCCTCGAAAACCGGCTCGACGCGCTGGTGCGGCTGCACACGCCGCTGCCGCCGGCGAAGATTGGCGGCGCGCACGATCCGTTTGGCGGCGGTCCGAACAATCTGCGACCGGAGTCGATGTACGGCCCCAATGCCGGCCTGACCGAGATGCTGGTGCCGGCGGGCTATGTGACAGAGGCTTACGACCCGGTCTTCAAGCTTTCCGATGACGGCACACGCTATCTCCCTGCGCCGGCTGATCGTGTGACAAATCTGCCAGCGCCGGGATTACCGTTCTCGCTCGTCTTTCGTGCCGAGCCCGGCCGCGAGGACGTGGTGTTGCAGATCGCCTCGGCCTATGAAGCTACCTCGCGCCGGCGCATCCCGCCGCCTGCGTTCGGGCCGCTATAGCTCTTTCGATCCGTCGCAATCCGAACCAAGAAGGGGAGTGCCATGCCCGATTTTGTCGACCGGCCACGCCGCGCTTCGGCTCCACCACCGAGCCCGCCGCTGCTCAACCCGCAACTGCCGCTCGCGCCGCAACTCCCGCCGGTGCATGTCGTCGATTTGATGACCTCGGCCGGCTCGGCGGTGTTCGGCGCCACCTGGCGGGGTAGGGAAGCCAAGATCATCGAGATTCGGTCGCTGACCGACTCGCGGCCCGAGTTCAAGACCACCTACGACATCGAGCCGCATGCCGAGATCTCGGGCTTCGACGATTCCGACTGGGAGGTGGTGCCGCCCGACGATCTCGGCGGTAGGCGCGGCGGCGGGCAGATTTCGTTCTTCTGGTACCGCACCAGCCTGACCATCCCGGCGAATGCCACCGGTTTCGACACTGCCGGCGCGATGGCGGTGCTGCGCATCAACATCGACGATTACGCCGAGATCTGGGTGGACCACGAACTGCCGCGGTTGGCCGGGCGGCCGAGTCCCAACCTGATCCAGGGCTTTAACATGCCAAACCGCATCGTGCTCGGCGCGTCGGTGTCGCCCGGCCAGAAATTCGACGTCGCGGTGTTTGCGATCAATGGCCCGATTTCGGCGGCGCCGCTGAATTTCTTGTGGTTCCGCGAGGCGAGGATCGAGTTCTATCGCTAACCGGTCAGCGTGCTAAGGCATACTCAATCGACGTCCGCAAATTCCCCAGGAGTAGCGGCCAGCCCTGGTGCTGTGCGCGCGCGGCGTCGCTGGTCAAGCCCGAATGGGTCAGGCGCAATGTCGTGATCCCGTTGGTTTCCTTGAGGTCGAAGCGCACGAGCGATGCCGTCGCTCCGTCGCTCCAGTCAGGAAGCCAGGTGAACGAGAGCAGGGTGGGGTGGGCGACATCGCGATATTCGCCGCGCACGGTGAAATCGCCGCCATCGGCTCGCCGCCCATAAACGATCCATTTGCCGCCGGGACGCAGATCATTCTCCATCCGCGTGCTTTGGAACCGCCCTTCAATCCCCCACCACTTGACGCATTGCTCCGGAATGGTCAGTGCGGCAAACACGCGCGCGGCCGGGGCGTCGATCGTGATTTCCTGGACATTCGTGTCAATGACTGTCGTGGTGCTCATCGATCCTCCTCCACGTAATGCTTGAGGTTACCGAGGCTTTCGGCCCAGAAGGCCTCGTAATCGTGAATCCAGTCGGCGACCGCGCGCAGCGGCACCGCATTAAGCTCGCAGATCCGCGCGGTCCCGCTCCGATGGGTGACGACCAATCCAGCTGACCGCAAGAGACGCAGATGCTTCGATATCGCCGGCCGGCTGGTCGAAAAATTCTGCGCTATTTCGCCTACGGTGTGTCGTCGTTCGCGTAGCAGCCGCAAAATCCCGCGGCGCGTCGGATCGGCGATGGCGCGGAATACGGTTTCGTCGCTCTGACGGTCCAATGTAACCATATGGTTACTGTAATCAATCGGTTACTCTTTGTCAATGGAGCGGAGTGGCTGGCAAGCGAGGGGAACCCAGCCGATGGGTCGGCACTAGGCCGAGAACGGGTCTTATCTTTGGCTTTCCCGCTCGACTGTCAGCTCCGGCCAGCGGCGCAGGACGCCCGCGGCGACGCGGTCGAACCCGGCGAATGGGCGCGACGGGTTCGGACGAAGGCGTAGCCCAAACAGGTCCGCGAGGCCGAACGGCGCTTCGATATGCATGCGGTCGCCGGCTTCAAGTCGCACGCCGACCGCGAACATCGGTGCGACAAAGCGCTCGAGCGCCGCCGCGGTGCAGGAAAGCGGTGTGTAGGGCTCGCCAAAATGCGACTCGAACCAGAGGTGAGCGCGCGCTTGGTTGCGCACTTCGACGAGGGTCTTCAATGGCTCGTCGAATGCTGCCGCCACCCGGCGAATCACCACGTCCTCAGCGTCGTAAGAGATGTCCGAAGCGTCGAAATAGCCGAGATCGTAGTCTCGTACGCCGTAATCGGGCTCTCGGCCAGTCAGCCGGTTCAGCACCCGCTGATACACGGCGCCCGACATCACCAGCCAGTCCGGCAGAGCGAGATTGCGCAATACGACCAGTACCCGCATCAACGATGGTGTGGCTCGCACGATGTGGGCTAGGCGCTCGACCAGTTCGGGCTCGGGCCCGGCGTGCCTCATCTGATTTACCGGTATTCGTCGCCGCAATCGCCGATGACTCGCATCAGGTCGCGGCCCTTGGCGAGCAGCGGCTCGATGGCGGCGAGGTCGTCGGCGTCAAGCGCGATGTCGAAGACCCGAGCATTAGCCGCGATGTACTCGGCGATGCCGAGCCGCGCGCCGACGATCACCCCGGCGACCGCCGGCTGTTCGAGGATGTAGCGGGCACCAATCGCGGCGATGCCGACCGCGTGCTTGTCGGCGATCAGCTTGAGTGCTGCAAGTAGTTCCTGGAACAGCGCCCAGCCGCCCCAGGCGTCGATCATGTTCTTGTATTTCTGCTGCGAGACG
>DASYXG010000424.1:0-3276 GCA_035935235.1 Allostellaceae bacterium | reverse complement strand
GCGGGTTTGGCAATGCCGCGACAATCGTCGGCTTTTTCTTCATCCTCGGCGTCGTCGCGGCGCCGTTCCTGCCGGAGACAAAGGGCAAACCGCTGCCGCATGCGTTGTGGGCGGAGCCGACCGGGGAACCGTCGGAGTCGCCGGCGGAATAGGCGGGCTTAGCGGCTGAGCGCCAGCACGAGCGCGGCCGACGCGGCGGCGATCCGGGCGACCGCCGGGACGTCGACCGCGTGCGGCCAGCGATCCTGCGGCAGGTGGAACAGCCGGTTGGTGCCGACCAGCGTCAGGTAACGGCCGCCCGCCTTGTGGATGTCGCGGGTCTCCCCACTCGGTGGCTGCGCCGGCCAGGGGATGTCATCGGGCGGCTGGCCGGCGCGGTTGAGCTCGGCGAGGCCGAGTGCGCGCAGATTGGCCTGGTTCGACACCAGCGACAGCACCCCGCCGGTGGCGCCGAGATTGGCGCCGTAATGCACCCAGTCGGAGCCGCCGGGCTGGTCCCAGCCCGGCCGCCGCGCGACGAAATCGTCGAGCCCGAGATGGCCGAGCTCGTGTCCGGTATTGGCGGTGAAGACCACGTCGCGGCCCGGCACCTCAGCCATCAGCGCGCGCAGCGACTCGAGCCAGGAGACAATCCCGCCGCCGCGTTCGGCGGTCGATTGCCACCACGAACTGCGCGGCGTCATCACGACAAGCGGACGGCGGCTGGGATCGCTACCCTTGAAGCGAACGACGGTATTCACCGCCTGCGCCTTTGTGCGGCGGCTGTGCGAAACGAGCCGTGCCGGCTCGCGGTCCCTCACAGCGGCATGCACTGCACTCCGTGCTTCGCTCGACACGTAGATCGCCGGCGCGCCGAAAGGGTCACGAAAGCGCTCTGCATTAAGCAACGCCAAGCCCGGTTCATTGCCATGGCAGATGATTACGAAGCCGCGCCCACCGACGATTTGTCTTAACGTAGCCGCCCTACCGTCGTAGACCGAGTAAGGTGGCAGCCAGGCAGCGTTAATTTCCGTGTCGTCTTCCGGCGGACCGAGTCTTCCGGCAATACCGTCTACGTCAGTCGGCGGCGCATCGAACACCGGCACGCCCTCGATGCGCTGACCCTCGATCTCGAGATACGCCTCCACAATATCCAGCCGGTCGAATTCGAATTCCTCGCTCGTCACCTCGGCGCCCAAAGCCGCCGCCTCGCGCGCCAGCCATTCGGCGCCGGCCTTGTCGCCGGACGTGCCGGTTCGGTGCGTACCCTGCGCGTCCCAGGCTTGCAGCCAGTTCGCGACGCGGATTTCTGCCTCTGTCATCGGGCCTCTGAGTGGTGGATGATGGCGGGAACCGCGCAGGAGGAAGCCCAAGATGATCTGCGATGTCCACGCCCATTATATTCCGCAAGCGTTCGGCGACTTTATGGGCGACCGCTGGGGTCCGCGCGTCGGCCCCAAAGTGCAGGTCAAGGAGGGCATCGCCAAGCACCCCGTCTCGGACTCGGCCACCGACATCGTCGGCCGGCTCGAATTGATGGACGCCGCCGGGGTCGAGAAGCAGGTCTTGTCACCGCACCGCCCGCCCTATCTGCCGGACGAAAAGGAATGCGTGCACGCCTTGCATCTGCTCAATGACGGCTATGCCGAGCTGGCGCACAAGCACCCCGACCGCATCGCCTCCTACGTCATGCTGCCGCTGCCGCATATCGACGCGGCGCTCAAGGAGATGGAGCGCGGGCTCGACCAGCTCGGCTGCGTCGGGGTCAACATGCATATCTCGTGCTTCGACCGTTCGGTCGCCGAGACCGAGTTCGAGCCGATCTACGCCGAATTGAACCGGCGCGGCGCGATCCTCTTCGTCCACCCCTCGACCAACGGCATCTGCTCGCCGTTTATCAACGACTACAAATTCACCGCGCCGGTCGGTACCTCGCTCGAGGACGCTAGCTTCGTTTTGCACATGATCGCCAAGCAGATCCCGCACCGCTACCCGAACGTCAAGTTCATCGTGCCGCATCTCGGCGGCCCTATCCCGATGCTGTTGAACCGGCTCGACGCGCAGGGGCAGAGCCCGCGCCATCACCCCAACCTTGCCGAGGCGCCCAGCATCACCGCCAAGAAATTCTATTACGACATGGTGTGTTACGGCTCAAAGGCGGGGTTCTGCTGCGCGCTCGAAGCGTTTGGCGAGGATCACCTCGTCACCGGCAGCGACTATCCTGTGCTGCAGGATTTCGAGAGCTACACCGAGACCTTCGCCTATATCGAGCGGCTCGGCTTGCCGAAATCGGTGACCGACAAGGTGCTGCACCACAACGCGCAGAAGCTGTTCGGGTTCAAGCATTGAGCAAGCGCGGCAACTCACTCGACATTCGCCCGATCGCCGGGGCGATCGGCGCCGAGATTTACGGCGTCGATCTGCGCGAACTGGATGAACCCGCGGTCGCGGCGATCCGCCGGGCGTGGCTCGATCATCTCGTTGTCTTCTTCCGCGATCAGAACCTGACCCCGGCGCAGCTCGTCGCTTTCGCCCGGCGGATCGGTGAGCCGGTCGAGTACCCGTTCCTCAAGGGCCTCGATGGGTTCCCGGAGATCACCCCGGTCATCAAGCTCGAGCACGAGCGGGTCAATTTCGGCGGCATCTGGCATTCCGACACCGCCTATCTCGAACGACCGCCGATGGCGTCGATGCTGCTGGCGCGCGAGGTGCCTCCACAAGGCGGCGACACGCTGTTCGCCAACATGTATCTGGCCTACGAGACCCTCTCACCCGGCATGCGGCGGCTGCTCGATGGGCTTGTCGGCGTCAATTCCTCCGCCAGGGCCGATGTCAGCAAAACGCGCGAGGATCGCCTGAAGGATGCCGCGCGCGAGGACGCGGCCCGCGAATATGTCGCCGAACACCCGGTGGTCCGCACCCATCCCGAGACCGGCCGCAAAGCGCTTTACGTCAATCGCGGCCACACCGCCCGCTTCGCCGGGATGACCGAGGCGGAAAGCGCGCCGCTGCTCGATTTCCTGTTCACGCACCAGACGCGGCCGGAATTCACCTGTCGCTTTCGCTGGGAGCCTGGCTCGCTGGCTCTATGGGACAATCGCTGCGCCCAGCACTACCCGCTCAACGACTATCACGGCTACCGCCGCGTCATGCACCGGGTGACCCTGGCCGGCGACCGGCCGCGATAGTCAGCCGACCACCGCCATCCCCTGCACCTCGACCAGCATTTCCGGCCGCGCTAACCCGCGGATGGTGATCAGCGCGCTGGCCGGGAAATTGTCACGGAAGATTTCAGTG
>DASYXG010000423.1:0-5225 GCA_035935235.1 Allostellaceae bacterium | reverse complement strand
CGGCAGGCGCGGTCTCGGTGGCGCAGCCGCCGAGCACAAGCAAAACGAGCGCGGCGGCACGGGGGAAGGTGCTGGCGTTCACAAACCGGATAATGCGGAGAGGCTTAGGCCCTGTCTACTGCAAGTGGCGCAAGATTAGGCAGGATCGAATTCGCGATCCTTGCTCGGGATCAGGTCGTAGGGCAGCGCGAAACCGGGCATTGCCTTGATCCGTTTGGCCCAGGCTTCGAGATGCGGCCAATTCGAAATCTCGAACCCGCCCTCGGCCATGAACACCATGCGGCCCCAGCAGCCGATATCGGCGATCGTCGGATAGTCGCCGACGAGGAAGGGCTGATTGGTCACCGTCTTGTCGACAAAGCTCAGCGCCGCTTCGGCGCGCGGGCGAAACTCGGCGATGACCTCGTCGTGCATCTTGCGGAACCGCGCCGAGTGCCGCACCCGCGCCACCGCGGTGATGTGGTCCGCCTCCCACGACAGCCATCCGCGCGCCTGCCACTTGGCCTGCTCGGTCCTTCCCTCGAAGTGTCCGGTCTCGCGCGCCAAATAGTCGAGGATCACGTTCGACTGCAGGATCGTCAGCCCCTTATGGCGCAGCGTCGGCACCACGCCCCAGCGGTTGACCGCGAGGTATTCCGGCTCGTTCTGCACGCCGATCTTAAGGTTGACCGTGCGGAACGAGAACGGCAGCCGCGCCAGCGCCAGATACAGCATCGGCTTGTAGCTGGAGCTCGAGGTAAAGCTGCCGTAGAGCGTCAACCGCTCGGGCGAGAGGACAGGGCCGAGCGCCATGCTTCAGCCTTCAAGCCCGAGCTGCTTGGCGACGCCGTATTCCGCGGCCAGCTTGTTGATGCGCGCCCAGGTCGCGTCCTCGACATCGATGCCGTTACGGCGGCGGTCCTGTTCCTTGATGTGCTCGATCTCGCCGGGATACAGCACCCCGTTCGACCCCTCGGCGGGCGGCGTCGCCTTGAGGTAGCGAATAAACTCGCCGACCTCCTTCTTGAACTCCGCCAAGGGCCGAAACGCGTCGACCTTAAAGCACGCCATAAAGCAGCCATCGTTGTGCCGGCCGGTCGGCTCGACTCCGAAGCCGAGTCCGGTCAGCAGCCCGCACAGGATCTCGACCATCACCGCGAGCCCGTAGCCCTTGTACCCGCCGTCGGGCCCACCCATCGGCAACAGCGCGCCGCCCTGGCGCAGCTGGCGCGGATCGTTGGTCGGCTTGCCGTCGCTGCCGATCACCCAGCCATCGGGTACGCTTTCGTTGCGCGCTACCGCGACCGCGATCTTGCCCGCCGCGGCGGCCGAGGTGGCCATGTCGAGATAGAGCGGCCCGTCGAGGTCGGAGGGGATGGCGATCGTGATCGGGTTGGTGCCGAGCCGTGCCTCGCGCCCGCCAAACGGTGCGACCGCCTTCGGCGAGCGTCCGGAATCGGCGGTGACAAGGCCGATCATTCCGGCCTTCGCCGCCATCTGGCTATAGCTCGACAGCCGGCCGATATGCCCCTGGCGGAACACCGTCGCCGCCGCGACATTGCCCTTCTCGGCCTTCTCGATGGTCAACCGCATCGCCTTGTCGTTGGCGACATAGCCAAATGCCCAGTGCCCATCGACCACCGTATGATTCGGCGACTCCTTGACGATGACCCATGGCGCGCCGGGGACGATGTGGCCGACCTTGATGCGGTCGATATAGGTCGGGATTTGGATGACGCCGTGCGAATCGTGGCCGACGAGGTTGGCGCCAACGATGTGGCGCATCACCAGCTCGGCTTCGTCCTTCGGCGTGCCGGCGGCGACGAACAGCACCCGGCCGATTTCCTCGAGCCGCTCGGCCTTGATCTTCGGCATGCGTTCCTCCCTTGAGGGGGCCGGTCAGGCCGGCTCTTTGATGTGCGTGGCGCGCATCAGCCGCAGCGCCTCGGGGTCGCTGCGCATCGAGGTCGCGGCGGTTTTGCCAAAATCCTCGTATTCCCGCGCCATGTCCGGCGGCGCCACCTCGATCATCAGCCGGTTTTCCAGCCAAAATTCGATGACATGAAAGAACGGTTTATGGCCCTGCATGCCGCGGCCGAAAGTCTTGGCGCGCCAGCCCTCGCGCGCGCCGATCCGCTCGACCTCGTCGCGCGACAGCGGTACCGAGAGCAGAATGTGAAACGGCCAGGCCTGCGGCGGCGCCTGGTTCTCGCCGAACACCACCTGATCGTCGTTGGACGGGATGTCGAGCGTCGCTCGCTCCGGGTAGACCTCGATCATCGAGCCGTCGCTGCCCATCGCCATGAAGGCGCCCTCGAGCGGCCCGAACGGGGTGCAGCGCCCGCCCATGATTTCGGCCAACACTTCGGCGACGTGCTGCGGGTTGCTGGCGGGGATCGAGACGTGGTGAATCATGGCGTCCTCCTGGTCGGCCGGGCGGTCAGCATACGGACGGCGTCGCGCGGCGGCAACGCGGGCGGATCTTTAGTCCGAAGGCCAGCATTGCGCCGGGGTGCCGGTCGGCGTGACCGTCGCGCTGTTGTCGGCCGCGATCGCCGTGATGACGTCGAAGGCGATGACGCTCGGCGCCTTGTCCCAGTCGGCGCGCCGGGCAAGCTGCTCGGCCAGGCACTTTTTCTGGTCGCCGCCCTGCGCCTTGCAAGCGTCAGCGGCGAAGCTCTCGGCGGCCTGTTTGTAGCCCGCTACGCAGTCGGGCGCCGGCCCGGTGTAGCCCGATTGCTGGGCGATCTTGCTCCAGCAATCGGCGCCGTCGGTCACCACCGAGCACGGCCCGGTCAGCCCCCGGATATAGCCGAGCTTCAGCGTGCCGTTATCGTTCGCGACGCGGGCGAACTTGCTGTCGAGCTTGGTCGTGTCGGTAAAGCGCTTCTGTCCGGTCTTCGGGTCGAAAACATAGAAGCCGATCGTGTTGTTGGCGCCGTCGGCGTCGGTAAGGAAGATCGCGCCGCCGGCATAGCCGAGAAAATAGACCGTGAGATCGGAGATCGGGAGCTTGCGCTCGCCGGGCAGCGCCTTCTTTTGACAGGACGGGGGCTTGGCGGCGTCGGAGACGGCGACAAGGGAATTTCCCTGTCGCCGATCTCCTGCTCGTCCCATTCCTTGACCATGAGGCCGGGGTAATAGCTGCAGCGGATTTCCTTGTACGAGACCGGCTGGGTTTGCGCCGGCCCAAGCCGGACATGTTTGACCGCGGTTGGCTTGTCGAAAGCTGGATCGGCGGGAATGTCGGCCGCTCGGGCAGATAGCGCAAAGACGCCGATGGCGGCCGCTGCCAGAGACGCTAGGCGACGCTTCATCGACTAGCCCCCAGCGCCTGGGCGACAGCGACGAGCGCCGCATCCGTTCCCGGTCCGCCGACGATCGACAATCCGACCGGCAGCCCGTCAACCGCGCTGCCGGGGATCGAGACTTGCGGTACGCCCGTCAGCCCGCCGTGGCAGCACAACCGGGTGATGCGGTCGCGCAGCGGGTCGAGCACGGACAAAGCCTGCCCGCACAGCGGCGCCGGGAACGGGGTCGTCGGCAGACACATGATCGTGCCAGGCGGGAGCAGTTCGCGCATCCTCGCGCGAGCGGCCCGGCGTACCATGGCGGCGCGCTCCCGCTCATCTGCCGGGATCATCGCCGCCAGGGTCAGGTTGCGCGCCACGCTGAACTGCATCCGCGGGTTCACTCGGTCGATCCACTCCTTGAAGGTTTGCCATGCCTCGGCCGGCTGGAGGGTGCGCTGGGCATTGGCCCAGGCGGCAAGCCCCGGCGGCGCCATCACCTCATCGCGCCGCTCGCCGATCAGCGCCGCGAGCCGCTCGACCAGCGGCTGGAGGGCCACCACGGCGGCTTGATCGGCGACCGCAAACGCGTCGCTGGTGACGATCAGCCGCCGCGGCAATTCCGCTGGGATCGTCTCGCCAAGCATGACCGCAGAGATGCGCGCAAAGGTCTCTGCATCACGGGCGAACCAGCCAGTCGTGTCCGAGTTCGGCGCCTGGCTCATCATGCCGGTGAGGTCGAGCCGCCCGTGCGTTGGCCGGATACCGTAAAGCCCGCAAAAGCTCGACGGCACCCGCACCGAACCGCCGGTATCGGTGCCGAGCGCGGTGTCGCACAGCCCGGCGGCGACCGCGACCGCCGAGCCCGAGGACGATCCGCCGGGCACTCTCCCCGGGGCGCTCGGGTTGCGCGCCGTGCCGTCAAACGGGTTCTCACCCAAAATGCCGAGCGAGACCTCGTCGGTGATGGTCTTGCCGATCAGCGTCGCGCCGGCGTCGAGCAGAAGCTGCACCGCCCAGGCGTGCCGCGCCGGAATGTCCCGTCCGCGCGGCCAATCGGGGTTGCCGCCGCCGGTCGGGTGCCCGGCAACGTCGAACAGATCTTTCGCGGCAAAACTCAGCCCGGCGAGCGGCCCGTCCGCCTTGCCCTCGACGCGGAAGCGTTGACCGGGGACGAAGGCGCCGAAATCGTCGCTCATCTCGGCGCCGGTCCCGCCGTCAGCCCGAGTACGCGACAAGCCGGTTGTTCTGCTCGCCTAGACTCTCAATTGCGATCCGCATGCGGTCGCCGGCGCGCAGAAACTTCGGCGGCTTGAAGCCCATCGCGACCCCGGACGGGGTCCCCGTCGGGATCACGTCGCCGGGATTGAGGGTCATGAAATGGCTGCAATAGCTGATGATGTGCTCGATGCCGAAAATGAGGTCGGCGGTGTTGCTGTCCTGCCGCCGCTCGCCGTTGACGTCGGTCGTCACTTGCAGCTTGCCGGCGTCGGAAAGCTCATCGGCGGTCACCAGCCACGGCCCCATCGGGCAGAACGTGTCGCAGCTCTTGCCCTTGGTCCACTGGCCTCCGCGCTCCAGCTGGTATTCGCGCTCGGACACGTCGTTGACGACGCAATAGCCGGCGATGTGCTTCTTCGCATCGTGGACGCTGACATATTTGGCGGTGGTGCCGATAACGATTGCCAGCTCGACCTCGTAGTCGGTCTTCTCCGAGCCCTTGGGGATGATGACGTCGTCGTTGGGGCCGCAGATGCTGCTCGTCGCCTTCAGGAAGAAGATCGGCTCGGAGGGGATCGGCATGCCGGCTTCCTCGGCGTGTTTCCTGTAGTTGAGGCCGATCGCCAGCACCTTCGACGGGTTGCCGACACAGGCGCCGATGCGCGGCGAACCCGAGGCCATCGGCAGGGTGTTGAGGTCGAGCCTCCTCAGCCGGTCGAGCGAGGCAGGCGACAG
>DASYXG010000422.1:0-23774 GCA_035935235.1 Allostellaceae bacterium | reverse complement strand
AGGTCGATGCGGTCGGTCTTGAGCCGCTTGAGGCTGTTTTCGCACGCGGCGATCGTGCCGTGCTGCGAGGCGTTATAGGGCAGCACCTTGCTGACGATGAACAGCTCGTCGCGTTTGCCCCCCATTGCCTCGGCGACGATCTCCTCGGCGACGCCGTTGCCATACATCTCGGCGGTGTCGATCAGGGGGATGCCGAGCTCGATGCCGAGCTTAAGCGCGGCGACTTCCTCGGCATAGCGGCCGCGGCTCTCGCCCATATGCCAGGTGCCCTGGCCGTAGGCCGGCATCTTCTCGCCGTCGGGCAGGGTGATCTGCGGCATCTCCGTCATCGTTTGCCTCCGTCGCGGCGCAGAAAGACCAATCGAGCGGCCCCATATTTGCGCCCGTCGACGAGTGTAAACCCATCGGGCGGCGAAAACTCCTCGTCAGCGGCGATTTCGACGACGGCGATGGCGCGCGCCGCCAGCCAGCCCATCGCCGCGAGCGCGGTCAGCGCCGGCGCGGCGAGGCCGCTCCGGTATGGCGGATCGAGAAAGGCGACGGTGCTGGCGAAGGGGGCACGCGGCGGTCGGGTCGCATCGCCGGAAATGACATCGGCGGCATCTTCCTCGTCGAGCGCGGCGAGATTTTGCCGCAGCGCCCGCAACGCCACCCGGTCGGTCTCCATAAAGACGGCGCGCGCCGCCCCGCGCGACAGCGCTTCGATGCCGAGCGCGCCGGTGCCGGCGAAGGCATCGAGCACATTCTCGTCGGCGAGCGGCGATCCTGCGGCGGCGAATTCGCCGTGCAACAGGATGTTGAACAGCGCCTCGCGCGCCCGGTCGCTGGTCGGACGCACCGCGTCGCCGGGTGGCGCGATCAGCCGCCGCCCGCGATGCCTACCGCCGACGACCCGCATGCGCTTTCGGCTCGCTCTTGCCGAGCTGCTCCGTGAGTACCTTGCCCGGCACTTCCTCGACCGCGCTGCGTGCAAGATTACCAAGCTGGAACGGCCCGTAGCTGAGGCGGATGAGCCGCGTCACCGGGTAGCCGAGATGCTCAAGCACCCGGCGCACCTCGCGGTTCTTGCCCTCGCGCAGCGACATCGCGATCCACGCATTCGAGCCCTGCTGACGCTCCAACTGCACCCGGATCGGGCCATAGGCGACGCCGTCGATGGTGACGCCCTTTTCCAGCGCGGCGAGGCGTTCCGGCTCGACGATGCCATGCACCCGCACTTTGTAGCGGCGCAGCCAGCCGGTTGCCGGCAATTCGAGGCGGCGGGCGAGCGCCCCGTCATTGGTGAGAAGCAACAATCCCTCGGAATTGAGGTCCAGCCGTCCGATCGAGATCAACCGCGGCAATTCCTTGGGCAGCGCGGCGAACACGGTGGCGCGGCCCTTCTCGTCGCGATGCGTGGTGACGAGCCCCGCCGGCTTGTGATAGCGCCACAGTCGCGCCCGCTGTTTCTCGGGCAGCGGCATGCCATCGACGCGGATATCGTTGGAATCAGTGACATTGACTGCCGGGCTGGTTAGCACCGCGCCATCGACCGCGACCCGGCCTTCGGCGACCCAGCGTTCGGCGTCGCGCCGCGAGCACAGACCGGCGCGGGCGAGAACTTTAGCGATGCGTTGCGGAGCGTCGTCGTTCATGCTGCTCACGACATAGCGGGGGGCATCCGTGGCGGCAATCACCAAACGCCCAGCGACACGGCCAAAAGACACGCCGATGGCGCTCGCCTTCGCCGAGGCAGAAGCGGCGGGATGGCGCGGCGAGGTGCCGGTCGGCGCAGTGCTGGTCTGGCCGGACGGCATGGTCGTCGCGAAGGCCGGCAACCAAGTCGAGGCCGCGCACGATCCGACCGCGCACGCCGAGATGCTGGTGCTGCGCGAAGCCACAAGCGTGCTCGGGCAGAAGCAGCTCGACGGCTGCGATCTCTACGTGACGTTGGAGCCCTGCCCGATGTGCGCCGCGGCGATCTCGCTCGCGCGGATCCGCCGGCTTTATTTCGGCGCCTATGATTCGAAAAGCGGTGGTGTCGAGCACGGGGCACGCATCTTCGACCAGCCGACCTGCCATCACCGGCCGGAAATCTATGGCGGCATCGACGAGCGCCGCGCCGGCGCGCTGTTGCGAGCTTTTTTTAAGGAGCGCCGCTAGGCCGGCGGCAGCTCGAACAGCCGCTGCATCTTGGCGAAGCCGCGGATGTCGAAGTGGCCGATCTCCCACATCGGGCGGTCCAGCGTCTTGGCGAACGCCTCGGACATGATCAGCGAGCGGTCGAGCTCGCGGCAAAACCGCTCGATGCGGGCGGTAAGGTTGACGTCCGGCCCGATCACGGTGAAGTCGAGCCTGTTGCCAGAACCGATATTGCCGTAGCTGACCTTGCCGTAATGCAGCGCGACACCTGCCTGGAGCGGATTGCTCGTCTCCACGCGCTTGTTGCGCTTGTCAAGCGCGGCCAGCCCGGCCTTGGCGGCGGCGAGCGCCGAACGGCAAGCCTCGGTGGCGCTGCGCTCCGCCCCGTGGTTGAAGATCGCCAGGACCCCGTCACCCATGATCTCGACCACTTCGCCGCCATACTCCTCGACCGGCGGCATGATGCAGTCGAAATAGGAGTTGAGCATGCGAATGACCGCGCGCGAGCTCAGCCGGTCGGACATCGCGGTGAAGTCGCGCAGGTCGAACAGCATCAGCGCCGCGGTGATCTCGCGCACATCGCCGCGGCGGACCTGGCCGTCGAGCACCAATTTGCCGGCCTCGGCCCCGACATACGTCGTGAGAATGCCGCCGATGAACCGCCGCAGCGCCTTCAGTTCGGCGACCGCGCCATAGGCGGGAAGCGTGTCGCGGATGAACTGAATCTCGGCGGGGGTAAACCCGCCAGGGCGCTTAGTCGCCCAGGCAAACGCGTTGACGATGCCGACGGCATAGACCAGCGGTTCCATCACGTAATGGGTAAAGCCCTGTTCGCGCAGTTCCTCGAGCACCGGAAACGGCAGCATGTGGTTGCCGTCCAGCCGCCAATTGAAGCTCTGCCCCTCTTCGACGACAAGCCGCACCGGGCTCTCGATATAGGTCGCGGTCTTTTCGATCCCGTGGTCGAGGAATTTCTCCTCGATTTCCTGGCCCGGCCGCCAGATGCGTGAGACGCCGCGGTATTGCGGGTGGAACGCGCGCTGGTGCAGCGACACCCGGTCGATCGGGACGCCGGCGGCGGCAACCCGTTCGCAGAACGCCGCCAGGAGCTCTGAATTTCCCGGAAGAAACCGCGCGTCGCGGATCAGCCAATTGCTCAGCTCGGCGGCGTCGCGGTCGAGCGCCACGGTGTCGGCTTCGGCGGACTGGCTTTCGTCGAGAGGGTCGCGCGGCATCGCAGCATCATGTCGGGTGCCGGGCGCCGTTCGGCAACCGGTCGATCACGCAGCCTTGAACTTGACGAGCGCGCCACGATCAATCTCGATGCCGAGACCGGGCCGGTCGGGGATCGCGACCCAGCCGTCCTTCTGGACGATCGGCTCGGCGATGACCGCCATGCGGATCGGGTGTTCGGACTGGTCGAATTCGAGCAGCGGCTCGATCGGGTGGAGACCCGGCGGGTTGTGCGGCAGGCAGGCGATCAGCTGCAGCGATGCGGCAAGCGCCACCCCGGTGCCCCAGACATGCGGATTGACCCGCACGCCAAAGGTGCTCGCCATGTCGGCGATCTTCTTGGTCTCCGAGATGCCGCCGGCCGCGGCGATATCGGGCTGCAGGATGTCGACCAGCCGCTCGGCGATCAGCGGACGAAAGCCCCAGCGGGTGAATTCGGCCTCGCCCCCGGCGATCGGAATGTCGAGCGCTGCCTTGACCTCGCGGTAGCCGGCCAGGTCTTCCGGCGGTACCGGCTCCTCGAACCAGGCAATGTCGTAGGGCTGGATCAGGCGGCCGAGTTGGGTCGCGCCGAGCGCGTCATAGGCGTGGTTGGCGTCGACCATGATGCGGATGCCGGGGCCGATCGCCTTCCGCACCGTCGCGCACAGGCGCACATCGTCATCCATACCGAACCCGACCTTCAATTTGACCGCCTTGAACCCGGCGGCGACGCGCTCATGCGCCTCCGCGACCAGGTATTCAAACGGGTTGCCGTGGCGCTTGCGGTAGAACCCTGTGGCATAAGCCTCGACCCGGTCGCGCAGCGGCCCGCCTATCAGCCGCTGCACCGAAACCCCGAGATGCCGGCCCTTCAAATCCCACAGCGCGATATCGATCGCCGACAGCGCTTCGATCGCCAAGCCCTTCTGCCCATGGTCGCGCAGCCGGTTGTAAAGGGTCTGCCAGTGCCGCTCCGTGGCGAGTGCGTCTTCGCCGATCAGCAGCGGCTTGTAATACTCGACGATCGGCGCGGTCAGCCGCGCCGGGCCGAACGCCTCGCCCCAGCCGGAATTGCCGTCCTCGCCGACGATCTCGACGAGGCAGGCACCGCGGCGCTCGTACCACGCCTGCGAGTAGGCGAACGGTTCGGCGAGTGCCGCGTCGAGCACGTAGGTACGGATGTCGACGATTTTCACGGCGCCGGCCGCTTAGTGTTTCTCGTCGTCGTAGATGAGACCGCAAATCAGCATGTCGACACGCGCGTCATCGCCCGAGAGCGGCAGATGATCGTCTCGTAGCGGCGCGGCCGCTCGTCGAGGATGCGGTCGCGGCGGGCGTGTAACGGCTCGCCGGTGGTAACGACCTTGGTAAAACTCTGCCGGCTCAGGTTGCGGAATTCGACCTGCGGCAGCTCGTCGAGCATCTTGCCGGTCAACTCGTAATGCACGCGCTCGGCGAGCCTAGTCCCATGCAGGCGGATGCGAAAGCCTAGAGGGTCGCCGGGGATCACGTCGATGAGGATGATATTGCCGATGACGAACGTCATATCCAGCGGGTCGAGATCGGCTCGCGCCGGCATCATTCGCGCGCCTCGCTTCTCGCACCAGTATTCGTAGAGGCGCTGGAGCTTGGGGTGCGAGATTTCCAGCATCGGGGCGGCCGGGCCGCGCCTATTCGGCCGCTTCCAGCCGTCGTCGCCCGCCACGCAATTCGGCAACCCGAGCTTGGGTATAGAGGTCGGTCCAGTTGCTGAGCGAGAAATCGGTGACCTTGCGCGGGTCATAGGGCCGGTCGGGGATCTTGATCTCGCGTCCGGCGATATAGACGCCGCGCAGACGCCGCTTGTCCTGGAGGATGCCGATATCGGCGAGCGGCGAACCGTCCCACGCGGTGAAGTCGGCGAAGCGGCCGGGCTCCAGCACGCCGATCTCATCGCCGTGCGACATAAAGCGGGCATTGGTCTCGGTCGCGGCGCGCAGCGCGGCGGCCTTTGAGAAACCGAGATCGTCGACGAACAGCTCCAATTCGCGCGCGTGCCATTCGCCGTAGGGCGTTATCGCGAAACCGCTATCGGTGCCGGTGAGGAACGGGATGCCGGCCTTCTTCGCCTTCTTCAGATTGCGGCAACCAATCTGGTAGCGCTTCTCGGCAAAGGCCGGGCGGCCTCGCTGTCCGGCCGGCTCGTGCGGCTGGGTGAACTCGATGATGTTCTTCGGCTGGGTCAGGGTCGGGCACAGCATGCTGCCGGACTTTTTCATCGCGGCGATGCATTCGTCGTCGAGATCGAAGCCGTGGAAGATCAGGTCCATTCCGGCGCGCGCCGAGTACAATGTCGCTTCGCGGCCGCCAGCGTGCGCCACCGCCTTCTTGCCCATGCGGTGGGTCTCGCGGACCATGATCTCGGTCTCGTCCTGGGTGAAGGCGGCGATCAGTTCGCCGTCCGGGCGGCGCTGGATGCCGTCCATCGCGATCTTGATGCAATCGACCCCGTTCTTGACCTGCCAGCGGATTTCCTCGACCGCGTCGGCGACGGTGGTGACCAGCTTGCCGATCGAGGTCGCCGGCGCGCCGATCCAGGTCGGGTACCAGTCGGTCAGCCCCTGATGCGAGGTGATGTAGGGGCCCGCCGCCATCACCCGCGGCCCCTCGAACAATCCCGCGTCGATCGCGTTGCGGATCGACAAGCTGACCTGCCCCGCGTCGCCCGGCGAGCAGATCGCGGTGTAGCCGGCTGCCGCAACCTTCTGCGCGAAAAACATGCCTCTGAGGGCGCGGAACTCGAGCGGCGCGTAGAGGTCGATATCCTCCTCGGTCTTGGCGTTGCCGTAGGCGAGGTGGGTGTGGACATCGATCAGCCCCGGCATCACGAACTGGCCGGAATGATCGATCGCGCGGTCGGATTTGCCCGGCTTCGGCGCGCCTTTTTCGGGGCCGGCGTAGACGATCCGGCCGGCCTCGTCATAGACGAGCGCGGCGTTTTTTATCGCCTCGTCCTCTTGCCCGGTGAACAGCTGGCCGCAGCGGACAAAGGTCTTCATGGCGGGGCTCCCGGATCAGGCCGTCAGCTCAGTGTAGTGCCCTTGGCCCGGGAGCGGCAATGCGTACCGGTTACTCCGTGCCCGCGGCGCCGGGGATCGCGCCGTAATTCCCGTCCACCGCGGTATCCGGATCCACCGACATGCCGCACGCCGTTCCCGGCATGCCCTGGGAAATCGCCCAGCCGGTATAGGCCCCGTGCCCGCTCCAGCCAGTGGCCTGCGCCAGCCAGCCCAGGCTGGCCAGACCGGCGCCGGTGATCGCCATGCAGGTCGCCCCAGAGCCGTAGACCCCGGCGCGATAACGCGGATTGCCCGAACCGGCGAAGCTGCTCAATCCGGAATTAACGCCCTGGAAATACTGATTGATCGGTCCGGACAAGTCGGCGTTGCTGGCGTCGTAGTCGACGGCGAAATAGATCGCTGTGTCGGCGGGCGCGTCGAGCGCCAGCGCCTGCTGGGCCGCTCGCGCAGCGTCGACTTGCCCGCGCCCGTTGGAAAAGTAATCAGCCCCCGTGGGCCCATCTTCGTACACGAGAACGATGCCAAGGCCTGCCGTCGTTAGCTGGTTGGCCTCGTTCGCGCCGATGCGCTTCCAAGAGGATTGGCTCAAATAACGGGCGACGAAATCGTATCCAGCGGTTTTGATGGCTGCGGCCTGAGAGCCGCAGTTCTCGGTCGTATCGAAACCCTTGGCCATGCGTAGCCTCCCTGTTGGGCTCACAATCTAGCGCCCTCGGGAGCAATTTAAACGGGTATTCTTACAAAATAAATCTCGTTCTGAGCCGGCTCATTCTACCCTTTCGGGCTGTGTCGCTCCCCCAGGACGCACAGCCCGAATATCGAACATGCCTAGCGTACCGCGTGGTGCATGAACTTCTCTGGCGGCGGGCCGCCCCACGGGCCGGCGAGTTCCTCGCGACTGATCAGATTGGGCGGCACGCTGGCGTTGAGCACGTCGGTATCGGCCCAATGCTCGTGCACGCGGCCCCACGGGTCGCCCCAATAGTCGTAGACTTGGCTGCCCAAGGAATGGCGGCCGATGCCCCAGAAATGCTCGTATCCTTTGGCGGCCATCACGTCGTGGCCAATCATGATGTCGTCGATATCGGCCGCCTCGTAGCTGAGGTGGTTGAGCCCCGCCTTGTCGCTGCGAATGCAGAAAAAGGCGTGGTGATCGACAAAATCATCGCCGCGGTCGAGCCGGTTGAACGAGCCGGTGATGTTGTCCTTGCTGCCGACATAGACCTCGTCCGAGGGACGGAAGCCGAACATCTCGCGGTAGAACCCAAGCGTCTTTTCGAATTGCGGCGTGTGCACGACAAAATGACCAAAACGCTTGACGTGCGACGGGCCGCGCGGGACGTCCCTGTAATAGAGCGTGTTGCGGCGCTGGGTCTTGTCCTCGCCAAAATTGACCTTTGGCCGATGCACCGGGATCTTTGGCAGCATCGCCATGCCGTGCACCACCTCGACCTGGAACCCGTCGGGGTCGGTGAGGCGCACGCGCTTGCCGCCACCCGGCTCGTCGATGTCCTCGATTTTCGAGGCGCCCTGGGCGCGCGACAGCTTGTCGAGATCCTCCATGCTGCCGGCGTGGAAGGCGATGCCGATATATTTGGGATCACCCAATTCGGTGATGTGGATGTGATGTGGCGCATCGGTGCCGCGCATGTAGAGCGCGTTCTTGGTGCGCTCGGCCCGCACCATGCCGAACGCGGTGAGAAATTCCTCCTGCTTGTCGAGGTCGGGCGAGCGCAGCCGCCCATAAGCGAGATCGGTTACTTTGACGACAGGCATCCTGGCCTCCCGGGGTTATCGGTTCGTGGGACACAATATCGCATCGCCGCCGGACCCGCTACGTGAGAGGCGTGCGCGCGAAATTGCGCGGGAATTGAATTCATCGCCAACCGTTCACTAGCAACCGGCGATACGGTGACAACGGCAACGGCAGGCGAGGCGATGATGAAGCACCTTTACGGGAGCGTATTCTCCGGAGCGCTACTCGCATCGCTGATGGCGGCGCCCTCGCTCGGTGGCGCCCAGCCGATACAGCCGCCAACCCCGGCCGAGGCGCAAGCGGCGCTCAGCCCGGCGCCCGCCAAACTCACCCACGCTCAGCTCGACCAGTTGCTGGCGCCGATCGCGCTTTACCCCGACCAGCTCCTGACCCAATTGCTGATGGCGGCGACGTTTCCGCAGCAAGTGGTCGATGCCGGCAAATGGCTGCAAGATGGCAATAACGCCGCGCTAAAGGGCGATGACCTGGTCGCCGCGCTGCAACCGCTGCCGTGGGACCCGAGCGTCAAATCGCTTGTGGCCTTCCCGCAAATCATCGCGATGATGAACGATCACCTCGATTGGACCGAGGCGCTCGGCACCGCCTTCGCCAATCAGCAGGTCGAGACGATGGCGCGGGTGCAGTTTCTGCGCGACCGCGCGGTTGCCGCCGGCCAGCTGAAGTCGTCGCCGCAAATCAGGGTCGATCACGAAGAGGGCGAGATCGTCATCGAGCCGGTCGATCCGTCGATGGTTTACGTCCCGGTCTATAACCCCGCGCAAGCGTATGGCGATTGGCCGGACAATGACGCGCCGCCGGTCTACATTCCGCCGCCGCCCGACTTTTACAGCGGCGAAGTCGGCGCCGGGATCGGTTTTAGCGTTGGGTTCGGCGTCATCGCGCCGCTGTGGGGCTGGGGCCATCCCGATTGGCGCCACCACGAGGTCGCGGTCGACCCGCAGCGCTTCAACCGCATCGCGCCGCCTAACTACAATCAGAACAATCAGACCATCATCCAGAACAACACCTGGCACCGCACCGGGCCGGTCACCTTTGTGCCTCCGGGGCAGAGGCCGCCGCCGCCGGCGGCGCCAAGTTCGCCGCCGCCCGCCGGTACGGTACGGCCTGGGGTGGTGGCGCAGCCTTTGCTCCATCCCAATCCCCCGCCAGGCTCAACCACGTCGACGCCTCCCGGGGGAACGACACCCACGCCACCGCCGCATCCCGGTGCAATTATGCCGCCGCCGCCCGGGGGAACGACTCCCACGCCGCCGCCCCACCCGCCATCCGGCCTGACGCCATCGCCGCCTCCGGGCGCGGCACCGCCTGCGCCGCCGCCACCGCATCCGGCGCCACCATCGCCGCCCCCGCCGCATCCGGCTCCGCCGCCGCCTCCGGGCTCGGCGCCGCCACCGCACCCGGCGCCACCATCGCCGCCGCCACCACCTCCGCCTCCGCCCCCGCCCCCGCCGCATCCCGCTCCAGCGCCGCCATCGGGGATGGCGCCAACACCGCCGCCGCCGCACCCGGCTCCACCACCGCCGCCCCCGCCGCATCCGGCCCCACCGCCACCGCCACCGCCGCCGCCCGCGGCTCATCCGGCGCCACCGCCTCCGGGGCAACAGCACCCGCCGCCGGAGAAGAAGCCGCCGCCGAAACCGGGCGAGGAACCGGGTGGTTCTACGCCGCACTAAACCAAAACGACGGCCGGAGGCGGGTCAGCCGTCTCCGGTCGGCGGCACGTTCTCGCCAAGACACGGTACGTAGCCGTCGAGATCGCGCGCCTCGAGCGCGTCGCAGTAGAGCTCCGCCGCTTTGACGACATCGGCGACGGGGAACTCGGGGGCGATGCGGGTTACCCGAGGCAAGTTCCACCGTCCGTCAAGCAGGACAGCCCGGCGATCTTTGCCGTAGGCATCGACGCCAATCGCCGTTATAGCGGTAGCGTTGCACTCCTTTAACTGCGGATAGGGCGATGGACCTCCCTGACGAAATCACGGCGATCGGCGAACAGGTGGAAGCTGGCGGCGCAATCACTCCGGCAGTCGAGTTGTTCGAAACTTACGAGGTCTTCGCCGCCGAATTGGCGAACCTCTTCATTCGCCCCTGGCTGGCCGCGGACCACGCCAGCCGCCTCGGCGCCGACGGCGATTATTTCCGCGTCGACATCGGCGGCCGCTCGATGGTCATCGCCCGCGAGGCCGAGGACAAGATCCATGCGATGCGCAACGCCTGCCTCCATGCCGGCTATCGCATCTGCGAGGAGGAAGAGGGCCGCGGCGATCATCTGTTCTGCCGCTATCACGGCTGGGACTACGCGATCGACGGGCGGCTGACCGATCCGATGCTCCGCCCGGAGGAAGAGGATCGCTCGCGCTTCCGATTGCCCCGCTATGCGATGCAGATCGAAAAGGGCCTTATCTTCATCGATCCGTCGCTGGCGGCGCCCAGCCCGCCGGAAGCCAAGCCCATCGATCTCGCCGCCGTTCCCGATCTGAGCGAGTCCAAGATCGCCTCCCGCAAACGCTTCCAGACCACGTGGAACTGGAAGCATTTGCGCCATTTCCTGTGGTCGTCGGACGATCTGATCTTCGCCGGCGGTCACGAGACCGAGGCCGAGTTCGGCCCGCTCAGCAAGCTCCTGGCGCGGAACGGCGACGCGGCTCTCGTTCGCCTGATCCCGCGCTATGCCGGGCATAGCGATTTCGAGCTCATTCGCATCGCCAAGCCCGGCGACAACGCGGCGCCGGCCGACTACGCGCGGATCGAGGAGGCGCTGCGCGTCGAGGGCGACAAGATCACCGGCACGCCCACCGGCAATCTCGACCGCGCCTTTTACGAATGGTACTGGGCGGCGCTAAAGCCGGCAGCGGAAGCCTAGTCGCGCGATGGAAATCCGCCCGGGGGACATCAGGACCGTCACCGACGGGCTGCAATTCCCGGAAGGGCCGGTGGCCTGCGCCGATGGCTCGGTGGTCCTGGTAGAGATCGCCCGCGGCACGCTCACCCGCGTCGCGCCGAATGGCGCGAAGACCGTGATCGCGACGCCCGGCGGCGGACCCAACGGCGCCGCGATCGGCCCGGACGGCAAGGGCTATGTCGCCAACAATGGCGGGTTCGAATGGGCGGTCGACGACCAGGGCCGCCGCCGGCCGCTGGTCCAGGCCAAGGATTATTCGGGCGGACGCCTCGAGCGGATCGACCTCACCACCGGAGCGGTGGAAATCCTCTACCGCGAGTGCAATGGCAACCAGCTGCGCGGCCCCAACGACCTCGTGTGCGATGCGCATGGCGGCATCTACTTCACCGATCTCGGCAAGCGCCGCGCTCGCGACATGGATGTCGGCGGCGTCTATTACGCCAGGCGCGACGGCTCCTCGATCGTCGAGGTCGCCCACCCGCTGATCACACCCAACGGCATCGGCCTCTCGCCCGACGGCAACACCCTCTACGTCGCCGAGACCGAGGCGGCGCGGCTGTGGGCCTTCGATATTGTCGAGCCCGGCGTCGTCAAGAAAGACCCGTGGCCGTCGCCGCATGGCGGCCGCATCGTCGCCGGGATGGGCGGCTATCAGCGCTTCGACTCGTTGGCGGTGCAGGCGGATGGTCGCATCGCCGTCGCGACGCTGATCAACGGCGGCATCACCGTCATTTCGCCCGACGGCAAGCATATCGAGCACACCCCGATGCCCGACCTGATGACGACCAACATTTGCTTTGGCGGTCCGGACATGAAAACTGCATTCATCACCCTGTCGTGGACCGGCAAGCTCGTCGCGGTCGAGTGGCCGACGCCGGGATTGAAACTGCACCAGGCCGGCTGAGGTTTGTGATGCCCCGGCGAAGGCCGGGGGCCGCGTCTGCACCGGGTTAAAAAATTTTCTGAGCGGTCGCTTGAACTACGGTTTGTATCGCCTATTTTGTTCCTATTATGTTCTCATCGCGGCTGCTCATCGCCAAGCTCGGCCTCTGCGCCATCCAGCGCGGCTGGCCGCTGCTCACGCCCAAGCACGCGGTGGCCTTACTGCGTTGCGTCCGGTGGTTTCTTGCCAGCGACGGGGTGCGGCACCCAGGGCCGGTCGCCGCGGCTGTCGTTGGCGCCAGATACCGCAATCCCGCCTGCATCCAGCCACAGCGCCACCGCTCCGCGCCGCCAGGTATCGATGCGATCGACGACCGGGATCGCGTCACGGCAGGTGAGCCCAGCCGGCACTTGGCTGACAATCGCATCGACCGCATCGCAGCCCGGCGGCAGGCCGCGGTCGTCGGTGACGATCGCCACCCGCTTGCCGCGCGCGGCGTAGAGGCAGCTGCTCTCGGCACAGGTAAGGGGTTCGGCGCTATTGCCGGGCGCCGGCCAGGCCAGCAACTCGCTTTCGGTTTCCTCGGCAAAGAGACTCTTGACGATCCGCTCGTCATTGCCGCCGAGCACGTAATAGTTCCCGTCGGCGGCGCGCGCCGCGACAAAGCGGCCCAAATCGGCGATGACGATGTCGGGTGGCCGGGTCAGCAAGATCGTCGCCATTCCGGCGGCGATTCCGACCAGGCCCCAGCGCCGCCATTTGCCCTGCCACAGGCACAGCCACAACCCGCCAAACGCGACCAGGACAAGCCCCCACACCGGGAGCCGCGGCATCGCCCAGACATTGCCGGGAATCGACGAGACATGCTCGGCGACCCATATCGTCGCATCGATCCCCCAGCCCATCGGGATGAGCGCCACCCGCTCGAGGCCGAACGGCATCAGCAGGCACGCGATCACTCCCCACGGCAGGGTCCACAGCGCCGAAATCGGCACCGCGATGACATTGGCGAGCGGCGAATACAGCGCGATGCGGTGGAAGTGGTAGATCGAGAACGGGTCGGTTCCGAGCGTCACCACGATCGTCGTCACCGCAATCCCGGCGCCATAGCCGAGCACCCGGCGCGCGAAGGAGCCGCGGCGCAGCATCCGCCCGAGCTGCGTGCCCCATGTCTCGTAAACGGCGATCAATGCGACCACCGCGCCGAACGACATCTGAAAGCTGACCCCGGCGAGGCTTTCCGGCTGCAACAGCAACACCACCGCAGCGGCGATCGCGCAAATGCGCATCGAGATGCGCAGCCGGTCGATCAGGATCGCGGCAAAGACGATCCCGTTCATCACAAAGGCGCGCTCGGTCGGGATCGCTGCGCCCGACAGCATCAAGTAGCAGACGAGCACGACCAGTGCCGCGCCGGCGGCGATCTTCTTGATCGGATAGCGCAGCGCGACATAGGGGATCAGCGCCAGGCCGCCGCGCACCGCGAAAAACACGAACGCGCCGACGAGGCCGAGATGCAGCCCGGCAATCGCCAACAGATGCGACAGTCCGGAAGCGCGGAACGCCTCCTTGACAGGCTCGTCGATCGCGCCGCGCTTCCCGGCGATCAGCGCCGTTGCCACCCCGCCGGTCGAGCCGGGGAACACCGCGGTGACCCGCCGCGCGACCTCGGTGCGCAACTGCAGCAGCCATTGCCGCCAGCCGCCAGACGTGACGGTGTCCTCGTCGCCGCTTAGCCGATGCGCGCCGCCATAGGAGTAGCCGACCGCGCCGATCCCGGCGAAATAGAGCTCACGCTGGAGATCGTGGGCGCCGGGCAAGGTCTGCCCCGGTACCGGATAGAGCATCGCCTTGAGACTCACCCGGTCGCTCGGGCTCAGCAGGTCGCTCGCCGCGGTGATGTGGATGCGCAGCAGGCGCGGCGTCTGCGCCGGGTCGAGACCGGGAAGCGTGTCGGGCGCGACAATGATCCGCCACCCGCGGTCGAGCGTATCGACATCGACGACGCTGCCGGTGAGCGCGACCGGCCCCAGCCGGTGGTCGAGCATCGGCGCCGCGCGCTCTCGGCTCGTCTCGGTAATGAGGGCGAGGCCGGCGGCGGCGAACGCCAGCGATATCGCCGCGCCGCGCCAAAGCAGGCATCGCCGCAGCAAGAACGCAGCGGCGATCGCCGGAAGCAAGATGGCTGGGCCGAGCCAGATCGGGGGCTCGACGGTCAGCCCGAAATAAAGGGCGATCCCGCTGCCCAACCAAACCGGCAGCCACAGCACCCGTCGCTCGTTCTCGGCGGCGAGGGCGGCAGCGAGGTTGGTGAACAGCGCGGGGCGCCGCGTTGACGCACCGAGACCTTCGCCGCTTATGGAAATTTCCGCCATCGCCTCCCCCGCGCCGCGAGGCTACAAGATCGTCCGGTTATCCGGTAGCGGATTGGCCGCATCGCGCAACCAGAGGGAGGGGAGTTTGGACGAGGTGAGCCATCGTACGGAAGCCGCGCCCCCTCGATCACCCGCGCCAAGCCTCGCGGCCGTGTTTCTCGCTTTCCTGCGCCTCGGCTCGGTCAGCTTCGGGGGCAGCTCGGCCGGCTGGATCTATCGTGACATTGTCCAGCGCCGCCGCTGGCTCGGTGACCAGGAATTTCTCACCCTGATGGCGATCGGACAGAGCTTGCCCGGCGCTAACGGGGTCAAGCTGTCGGTGCTGATCGGGCGTCATCTGCGCGGCGGCATTGGCGCCTTCGCCGCCCCCTTCGCATTCCTCTCCGGCCCGTTTGTGATCATCCTCGTCGTGGGTGCGATCTATGGCCGTGTCGCCAATTACAGCATCCTGCACGCGGTGCTCGACGGGGTGGCGGTGGCGGTGGTCGGGCTGACCTTGTCGACTGGGATCAGTGCCGCCGCCCGCGGCGCCGGCGATTGGCTGGCGGTCGCGATATCGGCGGTCACCGTGCTTTGCGTCGGCATCCTCGGTTGGCCGATGCTGCCCGTCATGCTCGTGCTCGCGCCGATCAGCATCGGGTTGGCGCTGGTGCGCTCGCGCCCCGCATAGGCCCAGCGATGCGCGAGGGTTTTGTCGGCAGCCTCCTGGCGCTCTTCACGGTGTTCGCGCCGCTGTCGTTGCTGTCGTTTGGCGGCAGCAATTCGGTCATCGCCGATATCGCGCATCAATCGGTGGCGGTACAGCACTGGACCAGCCAGCGCGAATTCGCCGATTTGTTCGCCTTGTCGCGCGCCGCGCCGGGACCGGGGTCGATGCTGGCGGCGTTGATCGGGTGGAAGCTGGGTGGTTTGGTTGGAGCCTTGGTCGCGACGGTATCGTTTTATGCGCCCGCCGCGGTCGTGCTTTACGTCGCGGCGAAGCTCTGGGGCCGTTGGCGCGGCTCCGCGTGGCATACCGCGGTCGAGCGCGGCATGGCGCCGATCGCCGCCGGACTATTCTTGTCCGGCGGGATCGCGGTGTTGCGAGTGGCGCCAGCCGGTCTTGCCGCCTGGGTCGCTGCTGGAGCGGCCGCCGCGGCGTTGCTCTATTGGCCGAAATTGCACCCGCTGCCGCTGCTCGCCGTTGGCGGTGCTATCTTCGGCATCATGGACTGGTTGAAGCTCGTTTCATGACCGACCATCTCCCCGCCGACTTCCACAACCGCCTCGTCGCCGAGTGCCCCGACGCGGTGATCTACGCCGATGCCGGCGGCTGCATCCGGTTCTGGAACGCGGCAGCCACCCGGATTTTTCGCTTCGCGGAAAACGAAGCGCTCGGCATGCGCCTTGATCTCATCATTCCTGAGCGGCTGCGGGCCCGACACTGGGAGGGCTTCGACAAGGTCATGGCCGGCGAACCCAGCCGCTACGGCGAGGGCGAGCTGCTGGCCGTTCCGGCGCTGCACAAGGACGGCCGTCAGATATCGGTCGAGTTCACCATCCTTCCGCTGCACGACGAGTTGGCACGGCTTATCGGCATCGCCGCGTTCCTGCGCGACGCGACCGCGCGGTTCGAGGAAGTCCGCGGCCTGCGCCGGGAAATCGCAGCGCTGAAGGGCGCGCGAACCTAGCGCCGGCGGCGGCGGGCGGCGACGCGATAGGGTGCGAGCGAAGCGGCTGGCGGGGGCGATGGCACTTCGGCCGCGAGTTCGCGATGCTCCTTCTCGGCGGTCTCGATGCGGGCATGGAGGGTCCGCGCCTCGTCGAACTTGAAGGCGTTCATCAGCACGTCGTATTGCGCGCGGAGCTCCGCCAGCCTGGCGCTGATCGCGGCCAGTTGGCGGCGTTTCGCGGCGTTGGCGGCGGCTGGGTTAGGAGCGTTCATCGACGGCACACGACAGCGTGATACGCGGCCGCCAAATCATGCCAGTAGCGATTCGACCGTCCAGCGCGGTCATGCTAGCGTGGCGCGGCCGGTCGGACGAGAACGGGAGGCGACCGCCGGTGGAGTTTAGGGAGGCGGGCGTTGGGGGCGTATCTCGTTCGGCGCTTCGGGTTGATGGTGATGACGCTGTTCGGCATCTCGGTGCTGATCTTCGTCTTGCTGCGTCTGACCCCAGGCAACATCGCCGACATCCTGTTCGACGCGGGCGGTTATGTCGACCCGGCCGACAAGCTTCGTATCGAGCATCAGCTTGGCCTCGATAAGTCGATCCCCTTGCAATACGTCGATTGGATCGGCGGTCTGCTGCACGGCGATCTCGGCTTTTCGTACCAGACCGAAAAGCCGGCGCTTGAGGAGATCGCGCCGCGTATCCCGATCACCGCGCGTCTTGCTGCGATCGCGCTCACGTTCGCCGTGTTGATCGGGGTTCCGCTCGGCGTCATCAGCGCGGTGAAGCAGAACACAATCCTCGACTATTTTTTGCGAGTCTTGAGTCTATCGGGGTTGTCGATGCCGGCATTCTGGCTCGGGCTGTTGATTCTGATGGTCTTTGTCGCCGAGTTCGGCACGATCCCGATCTATAGCGACCAGCCCACCGGCTTTTGGAACGCGATCTTGATGTACAGTGTGCCGGCGGCGGCGGTCGGCTTCCGCAGCTCGGCGCTGATGATGCGGTTGACGCGTTCGTCAATGCTCGAGGTGCTGCGTCAGGACTATATCCGCACCGCCCGCTCCAAGGGCGCGCCCGAGCGCAAGATCAACTACTACCACGCGCTGAGAAACGCGATGTTGCCGGTGATCACGGTGATCGGCATCGAGGCGGCGTTCCTGTTGGGCGGACTGATCGTCACCGAAACGGTATTCAATATCCCCGGGGTCGCGCGTTTCTTGGTCGAGGCGATCCGCTGGCGAGACTACCCGATGGTGCAGAACCTAGTGATGTTCATCGCTGTTGTGGTGGTGACCATCAATTTCGCGATCGACATGCTGTATGCGGCGGTCGATCCCCGCATCAAGTACGGCAGCTAGAACCGGACAGGGCGAGAGGCTGGAGGTAGAGGGTGAGTACACTCGACTTTAACGCCGAACTTGCAGCCGCCGGGGCCAATGTGCGGAGCCGCTGGGGCGCGGTGCGGTTTTTTGTTCGCCGTTATCCGCTCGGCGCGATCGGCGGGGTGATCATGGCGGTCTTTGTCTTGGCCGCCATTTTTGCGCCGCTGATCACGGTCTACGATCCGCTGACGACCAACGCCGCCGCCTCGCTGGCGAAACCCAGCGCCGCGCATTGGCTCGGCTGCGACTTCATGGGCCGAGACGTCTACAGCCGGATCATCTACGGCGCGCGCATTTCGCTGGCGGTCAGCCTCGGCTCGATGCTGCTCGGCTCGTCGATCGGCGTCACGCTGGGGCTGCTGTCAGGCTATCTGCTCGGCTGGTTCGACCTTATCACCCAGCGCATCCTCGAGATGATGCAGTCGCTGCCGCTGCTGGTCATGGCGATCATCATGGCTGCGGCGCTTGGCCCCTCGCTGCACAACACAATCCTCGCCATCGCCATCCCGCTGGTGCCGTATGTCGCGCGGGTCATCCGCGCCAATACGCTTTCGCTGCGCGAGCAGCCTTTTGTCGAGGCGGCGAAGGCCATCGGCATGAGCGAGAAGCGCATCGCATTGCGGCATGTACTGCCCAATACCCTGGCGCCGTTGATCGTGTTGGCCACCGCGCAGCTTGGCTCGACGATCCTGACGGAATCCTCGCTGTCGTTCCTCGGCCTCGGCGTCCCCGAACCGCACCCATCCTGGGGCCGGATGCTCTCGGAATCGGCGGCTGAATATGTGCGTACCGCGCCGTGGCTGGTGATCTTCCCAGGTCTCGCGATCAGCTTTGTCGTGTTCGGCACCAATCTGCTCGGCGACGCGCTGCGTGATCTGCTCGACCCGCGGCAGCGCAGTTAGCCGGCGCCGTCCTCCGCAAGCACCTTGGTTGGAGTACCCCCCGTTGACGATCGCGAGTGAATCTTCCTCCACAGCTGCGCCGCGGACCGGCCCCCGCGGCAACGCCGAGGTGGTGCTCGAGGTCGCCGGGTTGCAGACCTACCTCTTCACCCGGCTCGGCGTCGTCAAGGCGGTCGATGATGTGTCGTTCAGCGTCCATGCCGGCGAGACCTTGGCGATCGTCGGCGAGTCGGGCTGTGGCAAGACCATGACCTCGCTGTCGCTAATGCGGTTGGTGCCGACCCCACCCGGCCGCATCGTCGGCGGGTCGGTCAAGCTCGGCGGCCGCGATCTGGTAACCTTGTCCGAGCACGAGATGCGCGACGTGCGCGGCAACGACATCTCGATGATCTTTCAGGAGCCGATGACATCTCTGAATCCGGTGATGACGATCGGCAAACAGATCGCCGAGACCCTTCGCCTGCATCAGGATTTGTCGAGGCCGGCGGCGATGGCGAAGGCGATCGACATGCTTCGCCTCGTCAAAATTCCGGAGCCGGCGCAGCGCGCCAAGGAATATCCGCATCAATTGTCGGGCGGCATGCGCCAGCGCGCGATGATCGCGATGGCCCTCTCCTGCAACCCCAAGGTGTTGATCGCCGACGAGCCCACCACCGCGCTTGATGTGACCATCCAGGCGCAAATCCTCGACCTGATCCTCGATCTGCAAAGAACGCTGGGAACCGCGGTGATCCTCATTACCCACGACCTCGCCGTCGTCGCCGAGACTGCGCAGCGTGTCATCGTCATGTACGCAGGCAAGAAGGTCGAGGAGGCGGAGGTCGAGAGTTTGTTTAGCGAGCCGCTACACCCTTATACGCACGGGCTCCTCGCCTCGATCCCGCATCTGGCGGTGATCGGTGGCGAACTCCCGGGGGCCAACGGGCGACTCAAGGAAATTCCCGGCATGGTGCCGGCGCTTACCAATCTGCCGCCCGGTTGCGCCTTCGCTCCACGGTGCGCTTATGCCGACGACCGCTGCCGCTCGGTCGCGCCCGATTACGAGCGGAAGCGGGCGGGTCATTGGGCGGCGTGCTGGCACTCGGAGCGGCTCTATGGCTAGCCCGGCCCTGGCGATGAATGGAGGCGACCCCAACCCGGCCGCAGCAGGCAAGGTGCTCGAGGTCATCGACCTGAAAACCCACTTTCCGGTCAAGCGAGGATTGCTGCGCCGTACCGTCGGCTATGTCTATGCCGTCGATGGGGTCAGTTTCACGATCGGCGAGGGTGAGACATTGGGTCTCGTCGGCGAGTCGGGTTGCGGCAAGTCGACTGTCGCCCGCACGGCGCTGCGGCTCATCGAGCCGACCTCCGGCTCGATCGTGCTCGAAGGTAAGGACGTCACCCGGCTTGGCAAGGCCGCGATGCGGCCCTACCGCCGCCAGATGCAAATGATCTTCCAAGACCCGTTCTCGTCGCTGAACCCGCGCATGTCAGTGGCCGATATCGTCGGCGAGCCGCTCGAGGTGCACGGCCTGGCTCACGGCAAAGACAAGCAGGCGATGGTCGCCGGTCTGTTCGACCAGGTCGGCCTGCGGCGCTCCCAGATGAAGAGTTTCCCGCACGAATTTTCAGGAGGACAACGCCAGCGCATCTCAATCGCCCGTGCGTTGGCGCTAAACCCACGCCTGATTATCGCCGACGAGCCGGTCTCGGCCCTCGACGTGTCGATTCAGGCGCAAGTCATCAACCTGATGATGGATTTGCAGCGCGACAAGCGGCTGTCCTATCTGTTCATCGCCCACGATCTCGCGGTGGTCGAACATATCAGCCACCGCATCGCGGTGATGTATCTCGGCAAGATCGTCGAATACGCCGATAAGAAGACGCTCTTCACCCAGCCGAAACATCCCTATACCGAGGCGCTCTTATCGGCGGTGCCGGTGCCGAACCCCAAATTGCGTCGCGAGAAGCGCTTATTGCAGGGCGACGTGCCGAGCCCGATTAACCCGCCGTCCGGCTGCACGTTTCACACCCGCTGCCCGTATGCTCAGGGGCGCTGTCGGCAGGAAATCCCGGTGCTCAAGGAGATCGCGCCAGGGCACGGGGTGTCGTGCCACCTGGTGAATTGACGCGGTCCCATCGGTCGCTGGGCGCGCGGCTGAGTTACCCACTCGCCGCGCGGCTGAGCTGGCTTATGCGTTGATCTTCGTCAGTTCCGTCAGATCGAGCCCCTTGCGGATGCGGGCCACCATCTCGTCGGGATCGAAATCGATGCCGACCGGGTTCTTGTCGCTTTCCGAACGGCTCGTCATGTATTCGCGCCCTTCGCGCGCGGTGTAGAAATTGTCGAACAGCAGTTCGACCTGATTACGGTCCGGGTCGTAGTAGTACATCGACGTCGTCATGCCGTGATTGACGCAGCGGTGCGGTTGAATACCTTTCGCTTTCAGCGCTTCGTAATGGTCGGCCAAATCGAGCGGATCGAAGGTGAAGGCAACGTGGTGCAGACCGACCTCGCCGCCGGCGCGCGCGGTCTTGCCTTCGCTCGGCGCCTTGTCGGCGAGTGGCCCCGGATCGACGAAGGCGACCCGATGATGCTCGTCGTCATAGCTGATGAAGGCGATGAACTTGTTCTGGTAGAGCAGATCGGCGCCGAGCACCTTGCAATACCAATCGATCATCTCTTGCCGACGGTTGGTCTGCAGCACCAGATGCGACAACTTCTTCGGTGACGCCATGATCGCCTCCCTAAAGCGATACGTTCCGATGGCGCGATCGGTGCACCGGAACGCTGCTCAAGTCAACAGAGGATAGCCCCGCATGGAGCACAGCCACGTCGTCCGGCGCGATTTCTTCTATGTCGGCGGCGAATACGCCGGGCCGCCGGGCGAGGAGGTGATGCGCGGACAGATGTATGTCGAGCGGCTCATCCCGCGCGATGTGCGCCAGCCTTACCCAGTCGTCATGTTCCATGGCATGGGGCAGACGGCGACCAATTGGCTCGGCACCCCCGACCGCCGCGCGGGCTGGGCCGAGCTTTTTGCTCGCGAGGGCTACATGGTTTACCTGGTCGATCAGCCAGCGCGGGGACGCTCCGCCTGGCAGCCGGGTCTCGACAGCGCGCTGAAAAGCTTCACCGCAGCGTTTCAGGAATGGCTGTTCACAGCATCGGCGTCCGACCCGCACTGGCCGCAGGCCGTAAAGCACACGCAGTGGCCAGGGTCGGGTAAGCGCGGCGACCCTGTCTTCGACGCGTTTTATGCGACGCAGGTTCAGTTTCTGGCAGATCAGGTCGAGACCCAGCGACTCATCCTCGCGGCCGGCGCGGCGTTGCTCGACCGCATCGGGCGGGCGATCCTGTTGACCCATTCGCAGTCTGGCTCGTTCGGCTGGATACTGGCAGACGCTCGGCCGGGTCTCGTCAAGGCGATCGTCGCGCTGGAACCGGCTGGGCCACCCTTCGAGAATGCGCTTCCCTTCGAAGGCAAGGCTCGCGCCTGGGGGCTGGCCGACCTGCCGCTGGCTTATGACCCGCCCATCTCCAGTCCGGATGAACTCGATATCGAGTTGCAGGCCGTACCCGATCACCCGGATCTCGTCCGTTGCTGGCAACAGAAGGCGCCGGCGCGGCGCCTCAAGAACCTCGCCGGAATTCCGGTGTTGCTCGTGACCGGTGAGGCCTCCTACCACGCGACCTATGATCACTGCACCGCAAGGTACCTCGATGCTGCGGGCGTCGATGTTGATTTCGTGCGTCTTGAAGAGCGGGGTATTCACGGCAATGGCCACATGCTGATGCTCGAAAAGAACAGCGATGCAATCGCGTTGCTGGTCACCGAGTGGCTCGGCAAGAGGCTGCCGGGAGGCTGATGGACGGCTGCCGGCCGGCACCCTATCTTCGCCTTGTGAGAGGTGCACGATGACGCAATTCGGCATCGGCCAGCCAGTACGCCGGGTCGAGGACCGCCGGTTCATCACCGGACGTGGCCGCTATCTCGACGACATCACTCGGCCGCGCCAAACCCACGCGGTGTTCCTGCGCTCGCCGCATGCGCATGCCCGCATCCGCGCGATCGATACCACGGAAGCGACAGAGGCGCCGGGCGTGATCGCGGTGCTGACGGGCGCCGATCTGGCTGCCGACGGGCTCGGCCCGGTACCGTGCGTCAGCGGCGTCGCGGGGGCGGTGTTGCCGCCGCGCCCGGCGATGGTTGCCGACCGGGTCCGCCATGTCGGCGACACCGTAGCGATGGTGATCGCCGATAGCGTCGCTGCGGCGCGCGATGCCGCCGACCTGATCGCGGTCGATTATGAGATGTTGCCGGCGGCGGTCGATACCGTCGGCACGCTGGCACCCGGCCAGCCCCTCGTGTGGGACGAAGCCAAAGGCAATCTCTGTTTCGCCTGGGAGGTCGGTGATGCCGGCGCCGTGGCGAAAGCGGCGGCGACAGCGCGGCACGAGGTCTCGCTGACCCTCGTCAACAACCGGGTCGTGGTCAATTCGATGGAGCCGCGTGGCGCCATCGGCGAATACGATCCCGGCGAGGATGCGTACACGCTGTGGAGTTCGACCCAGGGATCGCATTTCGTGCGCAACCTCCTGGCCGAGCATGTCTTCCATATCCAGGAGAACCGCATCCGCGTGGTGACCCCGGACGTCGGCGGCGGGTTCGGGATGAAGCTCTTCCTCTATCCCGAACACGTGCTGGTGCTGTGGGCCGCAAAGCGCGTCGGCCGTCCGGTCAAATGGACGCCCGACCGTGCCGAGGCGTTCATGACCGACACGCAGGGCCGCGACAACGTCACCAGACTCGATCTGGCGCTCGACGAGAACCTGAAGTTCATCGGCCTCTCGGTCGAGCTGACCGCCAACATGGGCGCCTATCTGTCGAATTTCGCGCCCGAGATCCCGACCTATTCCGGCGCGGTGATGCATAGCGGCGTCTACGCGATCCCGGCGATCCATGTCGCCGTCAAAGGCGTCTTCACCCACACCGTGCCGGTCGACGCCTATCGCGGCGCCGGCCGCCCGGAAGCGGCCTACGCGCTGGAGCGGCTGGTCGAATTCGCGGCGCGTCAGCTTGGCGTTGAGCCGCCCGAGCTGCGCCGGCGCAATCTGGTGCCGGCCGCTTCGATGCCGTACGCGACCCCGCTTGGCCTCATCTATGACAGCGGCGATTTCGCCTGCAATCTCGATCAGGCGCTCAAATCCGCCGATATCGCCGATTTCCCGGCGCGGCGTGCGGCCGCAAGAGCGCGAGGCCACTACCGAGGTCTTGGCCAGGCGGTCTATATCGAGCAATCGGGCTTCCCGCCTGACGAATTCGCCGAGCTGCGATTCGATCCGTCGGGAACATTGACCATCCTGATGGGATCGCAATCCTCGGGACAGGGGCACCAGACCGCCTATGCCCAACTTGCCTCCGAAAAGTTGGGTCTCGATCTCGACAAGATCCGCGTGCAGCAGGGCGACAGCGCGGCGATCGCCTTCGGCCGCGGCACCGGCGGCTCGCGCTCGATCCCG
>DASYXG010000421.1:0-34158 GCA_035935235.1 Allostellaceae bacterium | reverse complement strand
GCGATGAGAGCGCGGTAGGATCGCAGTTGATCCCGCATAGTGACGTCTCCGTTGCTAGACGCGGATTTCGATCCTAGCTTCTACAGGCGGTCAGGCGATTGAGGCAAACCACATGGGCAAGCGGTTGTCCGACACCGACATCGCGCGCTATCACCGCGACGGGTTTTTGTTTCCCATCGATGCCTTCAGCCGGGAGGAGGCGCACAGGTTTCGTGACCGGCTCGAAGATTTCGAGCGGCGCGACGGTCGGCGCTTCGGCAAGGGGCACAACTTCAAGCCGCATCTGCTGTTCCCCTGGGTCGACGCGCTGGTGCGCCATCCGGCGGTGCTCGACCCGGTCGAGGACATTATCGGGCCCGACATCCGCCTGTTCCACTTTACGATCTGGCCGAAATCTCCCGGCGACCCGGCCTATGTCAGCTGGCACCAGGATGCGACCTATTTTGGCCTGGAGCCGGCGGTGCACATCACCGCCTGGGTGGCGCTGACCGATGTGCCGGTCGAGTCGGGCGCGGTGGAGGTGGTGGCCGGCAGCCACAAGCGCGGGCAGCTGCATCACGGTCAGTTCGCCGATGATAGCAACCTCCTGTCGCGCGGCCAGACCTTGACAGTCGATTTCGCGCGCGAAGGCACAGAGTTCATGGTGCTCAAGGCCGGGCAGATGTCGCTGCATCACACGCATCTGATCCACCGGTCCGGCCCGAACCTGTCGAACGATCGGCGCATCGGCTTCGGCATCAGCTATATCCCGACCTCGGCGACCTGCCGGGCAACCGTTCGCCAATCGGCGATGCTGGTGCGCGGAGTGGATCGCTACAGGCATTTCGATGACGAGCCGAGGCCGCTGGTGGATTATGGCGCCGCCGAGCAGGCCGCTCATGCCAAGGCGGTCGCCCGCTTTCGGGCGCAGAACGCCGAGGAGTTGGCGCGTTACGAAGCGGCGAAATGAGGCGCCTTATCGCCGCGGCGCTGGTCTCGCTGCTCTGCGCGGCCTGCTCCGCGGCCGACCTGCATCAGCAGCCGGTCGAGCAGCGGGATGCCGGCCATGTCGACACCGGCGGGGGCGGGGGCGGCGGAGGTGGGATGTGAGGCGGTTGCTGGCGATCTTCATGCTGTTTAGCTGTCTCGCGCTCGCCGCCTGCGCCGATAACGACAAGCGCTCCGGCGACGACCGGTTTGGCGGCTGGTATAGCGGGACCACCGGCGGTGCGAGCCGGTAATCGCGTGGTGGCGGCCAAAACCGTCAGCTGCGGCGTCATCATCACCGACGGGAAGCGCCTGGTGCTGGGCCACGCCACCCGCTCGCCGCGCTGGGACATTCCCAAGGGCGGAGTCGAGCCCGGCGAGACCTTGGAACAAGCGGCGCGGCGCGAGTTGCTCGAGGAGACCGGTCTTGAGGCGCCTGAAGGCGTGCTGACCGCTCTCGGAACGTTCGCCTACCTGCGCCAGAAGGATCTGGCGCTGTTCGCCTGGGTCGTGCCGGAACTACCCGACACGGCGACCCTGGTCTGCTCGGAGTACTTCGTCCTGCGCGACGGGACGCGGCTGCGCGAGTTCGACCGCTTCGGTCTCTTCACCCGCGACGAGGCGCTGACCAAGGTCGGCAAGAATATGGCACGGGTGCTGGCCGAGATTTCGCTCGCCGCGCTGACGTGATAGAAGAATCTCAGACCGATCCCAGGAGGACGCCATGCCCAAGCTCCGACACATCGCGATTGCCGCCGAAGACCCCGAGGCGATGGCCGAGTTCTACAAGAAGGCGTTCGATTTCAAGGAAGTCGGCCGGCCGAACGGCTATCTCGCCGACGGCGTGTTCCTCAGCGACGGCACGCTCAACATGGCGATCCTCAAGTTCAAGACCGACCAGCTCGGCAAGGGCATGGACTATCGCGGGCTGCACCATTTCGGCGTGCTGGTCGAGGACGTCGACGCGTTCGAGAAGAAGCTCGCGAGCCTCGGCGCCAAGCACTACATCGACCAGGGCCAGGACGGGCATCAGGCCGGATACTTCGAGAAGAAATTCTACGGCCCCGAAGGCGTGTTGTTCGACATCGCCGAGCACGGCTGGGCCGGCGCCGAGCCGCTTCCGGCGCCGATCAAAGACGCCGCCGAGTAGGGGAGGGCCGAGATCATGGCCAAGCTGCGCCACCTCGCTATCGCCTGCAAAGACCCGGACGCGATGGCTGATTTCTATTGCAAGGCGTTCGATTTCAAGCTCGTGAGCAGCAATGACGGGACGCTGGCTTACGGGCATCACATCAGCGATGGTACGATCGACCTCGCCATCCTGCGCTTCAAGAGCGACCAGATTGGCAAGGGCATGGACTACACCGGGCTGCATCATTTCGGCATCCTCGTCGAGGACATCGACGAGGCGCAGAAGGTGGTCGAGGCGCTTGGCGGCACACACTACATGGACCAGGAGAACCCGGACCGCCGGGGCGGCTTCGAGGTCAAACTCTACGGCCCCGAGGGCGTGCTGTTCGATGTCGCTGAGCACCCGTGGACCGGCAGCGAGGCGCTACCGGGCGCCGGGATCAAGGAAGCCGCGGAGTAGAGTCGCGGGCCTACCAGGCCACCTCGCGTCCCTGGTAATCGACAAACCCGTGCCGCCCGGTTCCGGCGCGGGTTTCGAGCATATCGACAATTCCGCGCACGCTCTGCTCGACGCTGAGCGGCGCGCCGCTGCCGCCCATATCGGTGCGGACCCAGCCCGGCGCCACCGCGAGCACTGTGACCCGCGACCGACCGAGCCCGGCGGCAAAGCTGCGGCTCAATGAGTTCAATGCGGCCTTGCTGGCGCTGTAGAGCTCGCTGTAGCCGTGATTGTTGTCGGAAACGCTGCCGAGTCCTGATGACATAAAGGCGACGATGCCGGTGTCCGGCCGCACGAGGTTCGCGAAGCGGCGGGCGAAGCGGGCCGGCGCGATCGCGTTGGTGACGAACACCTTGGCTGCCTCGTCGAGCGAGACTTGCAGCGCGTCGCCGCGCCCGCTTGGTGAAATCCCGGCATTGATGAAGAGCAGGTCCAACGTTTCGCCGTCGAGCCGCTCACGCAACGCCGCGACCGCGGGGTCGTCGGTGATGTCGACCTGCTCGACGCGCCCGCCGCGGGTTTGCAAGCGGGCGGCGCTGGCGTCATCGCGGGCCGTGGCGATGACGCGCCAATCGCGACGCCGCAGCTCCGCCGCGAGCCCGAGTCCCAGACCGCGCGAGGCGCCGACGACCAGAGCCGTGCGCGGCTGAGCTCTCATCTCGCCGGTCAAACGTCGAGGTTGGCGACGCTGAGCGCGTTGGCCTGGATGAAGTCGCGGCGCGGCTCGACGACATCGCCCATCAGGGTCGAGAAGGTTTCCTCGGCCAGATCGGCGTGGCTCACCTTGACCTGCAGCAATGAGCGGATTTCCGGGTCGAGCGTCGTTTCCCACAGCTGCTCGGGGTTCATCTCGCCCAAGCCCTTGTAGCGGTTGACCTCGATGCCGCGGCGGCCGATCTCCATGATCGCCTCGACCAGGCTCACCGGCCCGGTGATGGTGTAGTCGCGGTCGCGGGCAGCGAGTTTGCCGGGCGCGCCGTAAATCTCGCGCAACTCCGCCGCGTCGGCAGTGAGCCGGCGCGCTTCGCTGCTGTTCATCAGCGCCGCCTCGACCAGCCGCCGTTCGCCGACCCCTTGCTTGGTGCGGCTGAAGATCAGGTCTTCGGTGCGATTGGCCTCGCCTTGCCAGAGGCCGTCTTGCGGATCGCCCATCAGGTTGAGCCGTTCGACGGTGCGCCGCGTCGCCTCCGCCGGGTCGCCGGCAAACGCGCCGGCGATCGCCGCCTGCTCGAGGATCGTGAGATTGCCGACCTTGGCGTTGAGCGCCATCAGCAGCCGGCGCTGGGTGCGCGCCTGGTCGAGCAGGTCGCGCAGATCGTTGCCGCCGCGCTGCCCGCCATTGTGCTGAGTGAAGACCGCGTCGCGCAGCGCGGTTTCGGAGCAATAGGCTTCGAGCGCCGGGTCGTCCTTGAGGTAGACGGGCTTGGCGTTGCCGCGCTGAAGCCGGTAGAGCGGCGGCTGGGCGATGTAGAGGAAGCCCTTGTCGATCAGTTGCGGCATCTGCCGGTAGAAGAACGTCAGCAGCAGCGTGCGGATGTGGCTGCCGTCCACGTCGGCGTCGGTCATGATGATGATGCGGTGATAGCGCGCCTTTTCGGCGTCGAAATCCTCGCTGCCGATGCCGGTCCCGAGCGCCTGGATCAGGGTGCCGATCTCGGCCGAGGCGAGCATCCGGTCGAAGCGGGCGCGCTCGACATTGAGGATCTTGCCCTTGAGCGGCAGGATCGCCTGGAAGCGGCGGTCGCGACCCTGCTTGGCCGAGCCGCCGGCGCTGTCGCCCTCGACGATGAAGATTTCGCTCTTCGCCGGGTCGCGCTCCTGGCAGTCGGCGAGCTTGCCGGGCAGGTTAGCGATGTCGAGCGCGCTCTTGCGCCGGGTGAGGTCGCGCGCCTTGCGCGCAGCCTCGCGCGCCGCCGCGGCCTCGACGACCTTGGCGACGATCTTGCGCGCGTCGGCCGGGTGCTCCTCGAACCATTGATTGAGCCGGTCGCCGACGACGCCTTCCACAACCGGCCGCACCTCGGACGAGACCAGCTTGTCCTTGGTCTGCGACGAGAATTTCGGGTCGGGCAGCTTGACCGAGAGGATGCAAGTGAGGCCCTCGCGCATGTCCTCGCCAGCGAGCGCCACCTTCTCCTTCTTGGCGATGCCGCTGTCGGTCGCGTAGGTGTTGACCGTGCGGGTCAGCGCCGCGCGAAAGCCGGCGAGGTGGCTGCCGCCGTCGCGCTGCGGGATGTTGTTGGTAAAGCACAGCATCGTCTCGTGATAGGAGTCGGTCCACTCCATCGCGATCTCGACAAACATGCCGTCCTTCTCGCCGCGGATGGCGATGGCTGGCGCGTGCAGCGCCTGCTTCGACCGATCGAGATATTCGACGAAAGCTTCGAGCCCGCCCTCGTAATGGAAGCTGACCGTCTTTGGCTCGACCCCACGCAGATCGGTTAGTTCCAGCGTCACGCCACCATTGAGGAAGGCGAGCTCGCGCAGCCGGTGTTCGAGGGTGGTGAAATCGAATTCAAGCGAGGTGAAGGTCTGCGGACTCGGTGAGAAAGTAATCTCGGTCCCGGTCTTCTGCCCCTCGCGCTTCGAGCCTTCCGGCCAGAGCGGGGCAGGGCCAAGTTGGGCGAGCGGCGCCTCGGGTACGCCGTCGTGAAAGCGCATGAACCATTCGGAGCCGCTGCGGAAGATGCGCATCTCCAGCGTCGTCGACAGTGCGTTGACCACCGACACGCCGACGCCATGGAGGCCGCCGGAGACCTTGTACGAGTTCTGGTCGAATTTCCCGCCGGCATGAAGCTGGGTCATGATGACCTCGGCCGCCGACACGCCTTCCTCTTCATGAATGCCGGTCGGGATGCCGCGGCCGTTATCGGTGACCGTGCACGAACCGTCGGCGTTGAGTGTTACCGTGACCGTGTCGCAATAGCCTTCGAGCGCCTCGTCGATCGCATTGTCGACGACCTCGTAGACCATGTGATGCAAGCCCGACCCATCGTCGGTGTCGCCGATATACATGCCGGGCCGTTTGCGCACGGGGTCGAGACCGTGCAGCACGGTGATCGAGGTCTCGTCATAGGCGTGCTCGCCATTGGGCGAGGCGCCGTTGAGGCCATTTGGCTTTGGTTCGTCTGTATCTGTCATCGCTTTCAGGACGTGGTTTCGGACAAGGCGCCGCCGCTGACCGCCAGGAACCGGGCGGCGGGCTTGAGCGGTGCAAAAAGGGCGATATCGGTGCCGGTCAGCCAGACCTGGCTTTCGAGGCCGAGCAATTCCGCGAACAGCGCCTCGCGGCGCGCCGCGTCGAGATGCGCGGCAACCTCGTCGAGAAGGAGGAGCGGCGGTTCGCCGCGCGTTTCGCGCTGCAGTCGGGAATGGGCCAGCACGATCGAAATCAGCAGCGCCTTCTGCTCGCCGGTCGACAAGCTCTCGGCCGGGACGGCCGTTACGGCATGGCTGACGGCGAGGTCGGAGCGATGCGGTCCGACCGAGGCGCCGCCGGCGATCGCATCGGTGGCGCGAGCCTGCTTTAGCGCCGTCTTGAAGCGCTCCTCCGCGGCGAGCGCCGGCACCTCATCGAGCCAAGCCTCGACCGTCCCGGTGAGAGCGAGATGGGCGCGGGGGAAGGGCCCCTCGGCTTCGGCGCAGGCTCGATCGAGCTGCTCGACCGTCTCGCGCCGCGCCGCGGCCACCGCGACGCCTTGTGCGGCCATGGTCTCATCGAGAGCGTCGAGCCAGACCGGGTCGGCGGGTCCCCCTCGGTCCACTGGGCGCAGCAGGCGTGAGCGCTCGCGCATCGCGTGCTCATAGGCGGCGACGCGACCGGCATGCGCCGGGTCGAGACCGAGCACCAGCCGGTCCAACAAGCGTCTGCGCGCGGACGGACCCTCGATGAACAGCCGGTCCATCTGCGGAGTCAGCCAGGTAAGGCCGATCAGCTCGCCAAGTTCGGCCTGGCCGCGCGCGTTCTCGCCGTCGATCCTGACGACGCGCCGTTCGCCGCCCGTGGGATCGCGGCCCGTGCCGATACGAGCTTCTCCTCGGCCGGTCGCGACCGTCGCCGCGATGGCCCATCCGATGGTTTCATCGGCCTCACCACGGCGGTCGAACTCGCCAAGCCGCGCATTGCGCAACCCACGCCCCGGCGAGAGCAACGATACCGCCTCAAGCAGGTTGGTTTTGCCCGCGCCATTGGGGCCGGTCAACACGACCGGACCCGCATCGAGCTCGAGCCGGGCGCTGCGGTAGTTGCGGAAATCGGTCACGGCGAGACGGGTCACGCCGACACGGATTTTCGGGGACGAAAGGACCCCGAATCCGGCCTGATTATGCTCGTCATACGCCCCCATTCTCATACTCGTTCATATGGGGTGGGGGACCCCCAGAATCCAGCCTAAAAGCCTGAAAATTCGCGCGATTTTGCCGTTACACGCGCATCGGCATCAGCACGTAGAGCGCGCTCGTATCGGCGCTGTCCCGGACCACGGTCGGAGAGGCCGCGTCGGCCATCGCGAACAGCACCGCCTCGCCCTCGATCTGCTCGGTGATATCCAAGAGATAGCGCGAGTTGAAGCCGATCTCGATCGGGCTCGCCTGGTAGCGGACCTCGACTTCCTCGATCGCGGTGCCGTTTTCGGGGCTAGTCGCCGACACGGTTAGGGTGCCCTTGTCGATCGCCAGTTTCACCGCACGGCTCCGCTCGGTCGAGATCGTCGACACACGGTCGACCGCCTCGGCGAATTCCTTGCACGGCACTTCGAGCATCTTGTCGTTACCGGTCGGGATCACCCGGTCGTAATCGGGGAAGGTGCCGTCGATCAGCTTAGAGGTCAGCGCGGCCTCGCCGATGGCGCAGCGGATCTTGGTATCGCTCAGGGCGATCTGCACCTCGTCCTCGCCTTCCTCGACCAGCTTGCGCAGCTCCAGCACCGTTTTGCGCGGCACGATGACGCCCGGAAGGCTCGCCGCGCCTTCGGGTGCGGTCATCTCGTAGCGCGCCAGGCGATGCCCGTCGGTCGCCACCGAGCGCAGCATCGGCACGTTGTTCGCGGTCGTCGCGTGGAGATAAATGCCGTTGAGGTAGTAGCGGGTCTCCTCGGTCGAGATTGCGAAGCGGGTACGGTCGATAAGAGTGCGTAACTCCACCGCCGTTAGCGTGAAGCGATGCGGCAGGTCGCTGCCGGTCATTACCGGATAGTCCTCCGGCGGGAGGCAGGCGAGGGTGAAGGTCGAGCGACCCGAGCGCAGCACCATCTCGTTGCGGTCGCCGATGGTTTCGAGCTCGACCTGAGCGCCTTCGCGCAGCTTGCGGACGATGTCATAGAGTGTGTGCGCCGGAGCGGTGGTGCGTCCGTCGCTGCCGATTCGCGCTGGCACCGCCTCGACGATCTCGAGATCCATGTCGGTGGCGCTCAACGCCAACTTCCCCGACCCGGCCTGGAGCAGCACGTTCGACAGAATGGGGATGGTTGTCCGCCGCTCGACAACGCTCTGTACGTGGCTCAGCGCCTTGAGAAGTGCGGCTCGTTCGATGGTGAGCTTCATGGTTGTCGCGTGACTGTTAAAGGGCCCGAGGCGGAACCCGGCCGCCGCTCCGAACGGGTCGCGTCGGTCGCGGCGAACGGTTAAGCATCATAGCACGGAAGCCCCGTCCCCCCAGCTTCATTCGCGGGGGGAGAGGGGCGGTTTGGGGGCAAAGACGCGCTAGCTTCCGAGCATCCGCTGCAACACGTCGACATCCTCGGCGAGGGCGCGATCGCTGCGCGTCAATTCTTCGATCTTGCGCACCGCATGCATGACGGTGGTGTGGTCGCGCCCGCCGAATTTGCGGCCGATCTCGGGCAGTGAGCGCTGCGTCAGCTGCTTCGCCAGATACATCGCCACCTGACGGGGGCGGGCGACGACGCGGGCGCGCCGGCTCGATGTCATCTCCACCATCTTGATGTTGAAATGCTCGGCCACGCGACGCTGGATCTCGTCGATCGTCACCCGCCGTTCGTTCGCTCGCAACAGGTCGCGCAACAGCTCCTGGGCGTTTTCCAGAGTGAGGTCGCGCCGCACTAGTTGGGCATGGGCGCCAAGCCGGTTAAGCGCACCCTCCAATTCGCGCACATTGGAGGTGATCTTGTGCGCGAGGAACTCCATGACCTTCTGCGGCAGCCGCAGGCCCATCTGCTCGGCCTTCGATTCAAGAATGCCAAGGCGCAGCTCGTAGGTGGTCGGGTGGATGTCGGCGACGAGTCCCCAGCCGAGCCGCGAACGCATCCGCTCTTCGAGCCCTTCGAGATCCGAAGGCGACTTGTCGGCGGAGATCACGATCTGCCGATTGTCGTCCACCAGCGCGTTGAAGGTGTGGAAGAACTCCTCCTGGGTGGAGTCCTTGCCGCTGATGAATTGCACATCGTCAATCATCAAAAGGTCGACCGAGCGGAACTGCTCCTTGAAGTCCATCGTCGAGCGAAAACGCAGTGCCCGGATGAACTGGTACATGAATTTTTCGGCGGACAGATAGATGACCCTGCGGCCAGGCGCCGACCGGCGCACATGCCAGGCGATCGCGTGCATCAAATGCGTCTTGCCGAGGCCCACTCCGCCATAGAGAAAGAGCGGATTGAACGGCACCGAGTGCGTCGGCGCGGCGCATGCTTCGGCGACGCGGCGCGCCGCCGCGTTGGCGAGCTCGTTGGGTTTGCCGACGACGAAATTCTCGAATGTGAGGCGCGGATCGAGCGGCCCAGAAAGCTGTCCCTTGTCGTCGATGACCTCGGGAGGACTTTCCCGATTGGGACTGCCGGTGGTGGCTGCGTGCATCGGCGTAGCGCCCTCTTTGCGGGCGGGCTGATCCGGTTGAGGTCGGGCGCTATGCGGGGAGACCACAAACGAGATACGCCGCACCGCGTTGTTCTCGGACTGCCACAACGCCAGCAGCCGATCGGAGTAATGGGATGCGACCCAGTTGCGCAGAAACCGCGTGGGTACGGCGATGACCCCCTCGCCGGCGGCCATCCGCTCCACCGTCATCGATCGGAACCACGAGCGATAGGCGGTTTCGCCCACTTCGCGTCTCAATCGTCCCAATACCCGGGTCCAGCAAGCCGGAGAGCCCTGCGCTCCCGCATCGCTCCCGTCGGACTGCGTCACTTGCGCCACCAAGATTGCCCCCCAGTGTTGTACAGACTTGTTTCTGAGATGCCGCGAGGTTTGCCAGAGACGGCTTGTTGAATCGCAGTATTACATCTATGTACTTCCTTTTTTTCTCTGACAAACTCCAGGCTTCGCCCGCACGATGCTCGCGCGTGAGTTTTTAGACTTTCTAAATTTGAGCTAGTAACCGGGTTTTACACGGAACCAGCGTGTTTTGTCCCGTGTTTTGAGACTGTAGCTTGATGACGGATCGATGGCAACAAGATCGAAAGGCGAATCGCTCGATTTTTTTATCGCGTCATACGTTTGTCATACGGGATGAAATCGCCAGGTTTGGCCGCCGCATCGCAGCGCTGCGAGGGTGGCTCAGAGCGCGTTGATTCTGGCCGCCAATCGCGACAATTTGCGGGCGACGGTGTTGCGGTGCATCACACCCTTGGTGACCGCGCGGTGCAACTCCGGCTGCGCTTCTTGAAAAGCGGTCTGTGCGGCTGTCTTATCGCCCGTCCCGATCGCGCTCTCGACCTTCTTTACGAAGGTCCCAACGCGGCTCTTGCGCGCGCTGTTGACCGCGGTGCGCTTTTCGGTCTGGCGAACGCGTTTTTCCGCTGATTTGTGATAGGGCATCGTTGCTCGCGTTGGCGTGAGAGAGCGCGCTTATATCGGCGGTGGCCTTCAGCGTCAACCTGAGCCGGCCGCATGGCGGCTAGCGGTTCTTGAAAGCGGGTTTTCGCTTCTCGACAAAAGCGGCCATGCCTTCCTTCTGATCCTCGGTGGCGAAGGTCGAGTGGAACAGGCGGCGCTCGAAGCGCACGCCCTCGGCCAAGGTCGTCTCGAAGGCGCGGTTGACCGACTCCTTGACCATCATCACCACTGGCTGCGATAGCTCGGCGACGCGGGTGGCGACCGCCAGAGCCTCCTCCATCAACTTGCCGGCGGGGACGATGCGGCTGACCAGCCCGGCCCGTTCGGCCTCCTGCGCATCCATCATCCGGCCGGTCAGGCAAAGGTCCATCGCCTTGGCCTTGCCGACAAAGCGCGGCAGGCGCTGCGTCCCGCCGGCCCCGGGCATGGTGCCGAGATTGATTTCCGGTTGGCCGAACTTCGCGGTCTCGGCCGCAATGACGATGTCGCACATCATCGCCACTTCACAGCCGCCGCCGAGCGCGAAGCCGCCGACAGCGGCAATGACCGGCTTGCGGCATTGGCCGACGCGCTCCCAACCGCGGGTGATGAAGTCCTGGGTGTAGGCCTCGATATAGGTCTTGGTCTGCATCTCTTTGATGTCCGCCCCGGCGGCGAAGGCGCGCTCATTGCCGGTGAGAACAATGGCGCCGATCGCCGGATCGAATTCGAGATCGTCGAGCGCGGCGCCAAGCTCCTCGATGAGCTTGGCGTTGAGCGCATTGAGCGCAGAGGGGCGGTTGAGCCGGACAATGCCGACCGCGCCCCGCCGCTCGACCAGCACGGTCTTCTCGTGGGGGTCATTCATGGAAAACTCCTCTCAGCGCTGCTTCTTGGCGCAGTAGAACGTCGAGCGGCCTGACTGGACGATGCGGCGTACCCCCTCGGCGCAGGTGCAGCCGGGGCAGGGCTCGCCCTCGCGGCCGTAGACTGCCCAGTGATGCTGGAAATAGCCGAGCTCGCCATCGGTTTGGACATAGTCGCGGAGCGACGACCCGCCGGCGTCGATCGCCTCGGTCAGTACCTTCTTGATCGCCGTGGCGAGCTTATCGGCGCGAGCGCCGGTGACGGTGCCGGCAAGGCGACGGGGCGATATCCCGGCGCGATAAAGCGCCTCGCAGACATAGATGTTGCCGAGTCCGGCGACGACCCGCTGATCCAGCAGGGCCGCCTTGATCGGCGTCATCTTGCCGGCGAGCGCCTTGCTGAGATATGCGCCGTCGAAACCCGGCTCGAGCGGCTCAGGTCCCATGTCGGCGAGCAGCGGATGCGCTGTCTCCTCGCCGCGCTTGATGTAATCGAGCAGGCCAAAGCGGCGCGCGTCGTTGAAGCGCACCACTGTGCCGTCGTCGAGCGTCAGAACCACATGGTCGTGGCGCGCGTGCGGTGTTGTCGCGTCGCCAGTGGTGATCCGCCCCGACATACCGAGATGCAGCAGCAGCGTCCCGCTGTCGTCGAGTTCGATCAGGATGTACTTGCCGCGCCGCTTGAGCTTGCCCACCGCAGCGCCGGTGAGACGCTTCGCCAGCATAGGCGGGAACGGCCGGCGCAAATCCTGTCGGTGCAGTTCCGCGTGGGTGATGTGACGGCCGGTCATCTTTAGCGCGAGGCCGCGGCGCACGGTTTCGACTTCGGGTAATTCGGGCATGGGGATATCTTCCTGCCCGATGCGTAGGCAAGAGACAAGCGAACACCTGGAGGCCGAAGCCGATTTCGGTTTTCGCCGCGTTGCTCGCGCCGAAAAGGCCCCGCTGGTGCGCGGGGTGTTCGACAGCGTGGCTGGCCGCTACGACCTGATGAACGATCTGATGAGCGGCGGAATCCATCGCTGGTGGAAGGGCGCAATGATCGCCTGGCTCGCGCCGCGGGCCCGTCAGACGCTGATTGACGTCGCCGGCGGCACCGGCGACGTCGCCCGCCGCGCGTTGAGACGGCTCGAGCCCGAAAAGGGCGGCGGTGTCGTCGTCTGCGACGTCAATGAGCAAATGCTCGAGATTGGCCGCGCGCGGACGATCGATGACGGCGTCCTCGCCGGTATCGAATGGGTATGCGGCGATGCGGAGGCGCTGCCGGTCGCGGATCGCAGCGCTGACCTCTACACGATTGCCTTCGGCCTCAGAAACGTCACCGATATTGAACGCGCTCTTGCCGAGGCGCGGCGCGTGCTGAAACCGGGCGGGCGGTTCATGTGTCTCGAATTCGCCCCCGCGGTCGTGCCGTGGCTTGCCGGCGCCTACGATCTCTACAGCTTCCGCCTGCTACCCCTGATCGGCCAGGTGGTCGCCGGCGACCGTGACGCCTACACCTATCTGGTCGAGAGCATCCGGCGGTTTCCACCACAAGCGGCGCTGTGCGAGCTGATCGAGGCCGCCGGTCTGGAGCGGGTGCGGTTTCGCGATCTTACCGGCGGGATCGCCGCGTTGCATTCGGCCTGGCGGCTCTGAGCTAGCCCGTGCTGGGGCTTTTGCGCAGCGTCGGCTACATCGCGCGGCTCGTTGGCATCGGCCTAACCCTGGCGCGCTACGACGCGCTGTTCCTGTTCGAGCCGATCGGGCCGCGTCCATTCTTGCATGCCGCGCGACTGCTGCGTCGGCGCGGTATCGCCGACCGACCAGGGCAGCGCCTCGCCGCCGCGTTCGAGGCGATCGGCCCGGCTTTCATCAAACTCGGACAGATGCTGGCGACGCGCGCCGACCTGCTCGGCGACGAGATCGCGGCCGATCTGGCGCTGCTGCAGGACAAGTTGCCGCCATTCGCGGCGAGCGCGGCGCGGGCCCTGATCGAAGGCGAATTCGATTGCCCAATCGCCGACCTGTTCCAGGCCTTTGACGACTCGCCAATCGCCGCCGCATCGATTGCCCAGGTGCATTTCGCGACCACGAACGAAGGCGAAGAGGTCGCGGTCAAGGTGCTAAGACCCGGGATCGCCCGCGCGTTCGCGCGCGATCTCGACCTTCTTCGCTGGCTTGCCCGCGTCATCGAACGGACCCGGCCGGCGTTGCGCCGCCTGAAGCCGCGCGAGATCGTGCGCACTCTCGAGCAGTCGGTCGAGCTCGAGATGGATTTGCGTTTCGAGGCGGCGGCGGCGTCCGAGCTGGCGGAAAATTTCGCCGGCGATCCCGGATATCATGTGCCCCGGGTCGATTGGCGTCGCACCGGACGCTGTGTTTTGACAACCAGCCGCGTCGCCGGCATTCGCTTCGACGACCGCGCGGCGTTGATCGCCGCCGGTCACGACATCGGCGCCCTCTTACGGAAGGCGGCAGAAGCATTTTTCAACCAGGTATTCCGCGATGGGTTTTTCCACGCCGATCTGCACCCCGGAAACATGTTCGTCGAGCCCGGCGGAGCGATCGCCGTCGTCGATTTCGGGATCATGGGGCGGCTCGACCGCAAGACGCGGTTCTTCCTCGCCGACATGCTCGTGGGATTTCTGACGGGCGATTACCGCCGTGTCGCCGAGGTGCATTTCGCGGCCGGTTACGTCCCGCCGCATCGCTCGGTCGATGACTTTGCCCAGGCGGCCCGCTCGATCGGCGAGCCGATCCTCGGCAAGCCGCTTGCCGAGATCTCGATCGCGCGGCTTCTGGCGCAGCTCTTCCGGATCACCGAGCAGTTCGAGATGGAAACGCAGCCGCAACTCCTGTTGCTGCAAAAGACGATGGTTCTCGTCGAAGGCGTCGGCCGCCGGCTCGATCCGACCGTCAACATCTGGGCGATGGCGCGCCCGCTGATCGAAGAGTGGATGCACGACAATCGCGGGCCCGAAGCGCAACTTCGCCAGCGGTTCGAGAATGTCGTCGCGGTGCTCGATGCCATCCCGCCGCTGGTAGGCGATCTCGCCGCGCTGGTGAAGACCTGGTCGGAGGAGGGGGTGGTCTTGCATGCCGAAAGTCTCGCCGCCAATGCCGAGCGGCGCTGGCGCGATGTTTTCTGGGTCATCGTCCCCCTCTGGCTGATGGGACTGGGCCTTCTTGCAATCGCCGTCGCGCTTTTTCTCGGCCGGTAGCATACTTAGATGATGGCGATGGAGGTCGCGGTGCTTGAAGGCCGGCGCATATTGCTGATCATTTCGGGCGGTATCGCGGCCTATAAGAGCCTCGAGCTGATCCGCCGGCTACGCGACCGCGGCGCTGCGGTGCGCTGCGTCATGACCAAGGCCGCCGAGCAATTCGTGACACCGCTGTCAGTCGCCTCGCTGAGCGAGGACAAGGTCTATGGCGACCTGTTCTCGCTGACCGACGAAAGCGAGATGGGCCATATCAGGCTGTCGCGCGAGGCCGATCTGCTGGTCGTCGCGCCGGCCACAGCCGACCTGATCGCACGGATGGCGGCGGGGATGGCCGACGACCTCGCGTCGACGACGTTGCTCGCCTCGGACAAGCCGATTCTGATCGCGCCGGCGATGAACGCGCTGATGTGGGCGCATCCGGCGACCCAGGCGAACATGGCGACCTTAACAGCGCGCGGAGTGCGCAGCGTTGGGCCCAATGCCGGCGACCTTGCCTGCGGCGAGGTTGGCTCCGGGCGGATGGCCGAGCCGATGGAGATCGTCGCCGCGATCGAGCGGTGTCTGACCGGCGACCGGCGTCTCGCCGGGCGTCGCGCGCTGGTGACCAGCGGCCCCACGCGCGAGGCGATCGACCCAGTGCGTTATCTGTCGAACCATTCCTCGGGCAAGCAGGGCCACGCGATCGCCGCCGCGCTGGCCGCGCTCGGCGCCGAGACGATCCTCGTCTCCGGACCGACGCAGGAGCTGACGCCGGTGGGGGTCAGGCTGGTACCGATCGAGAGCGCGGCCGACATGCTCGCCGCTGCCGAAGCCAATCTTCCGGTCGATGTCGCGGTGATGGCGGCGGCCGTATCGGATTGGCGGGTCGAGACCATCGCCGCGCAGAAGCTCAAAAAGAACGGCAAGGGCGCGCCGACGCTGCGACTGACCGAAAACCCCGACATCCTCGCGACCATCGCGCATCGCGGCAACGATCGGCCGGCGCTGGTGGTCGGGTTCGCCGCCGAAACCGAGAACGTTGTCGCCAATGCCAAGGCGAAGCGGCTGAAGAAGGGTTGCGACTGGATCCTCGCCAATGACGTGTCGCCGGGCACTGGCACGTTCGGGGGGGACAGCAATACGATCCACCTCGTGAGCGCCGACGGGGTCGAGGATTGGCCGGCGATGACCAAGCATGATGTTGCCACCCGTCTCGCCGACCGCATCGCCGCCGCGCTCGTGGCACGCTGAGACGCGTTGAAGGTCGAACTAAAGATCCTCGACAAGCGCCTCCATGGCTGGGGCTTCCCGCACTACGGTTCAAGCCTCGCCGCCGGTCTGGATCTGCATGCTTGCCTCGATGCGCCGCTCGCGGTCGAGCCGCAAGCGGCCGCGGTGCTGGTCTCCTCGGGTATCGCCTTTCGCATCGGCGACCCGGAATGGTGCGGGCTGGTGCTGCCGCGCTCGGGACTGGGGCATCGGCAAGGGCTGGTGCTCGGCAATGCCGTGGGCCTGATCGACGCCGATTATGAAGGCCCGCTGATGATCTCGGTGTGGAACCGCAACCCGTCGGGTAATGACGCTGTCCAAATCCAACCTGGCGATCGTATCGCCCAGCTCATCTTCACCCGCATCGCGCGCCCGGAATTTACCGTTGTCGCGGCTTTTTCAACGAACGGAGAACGTCAGGAAGGCGGCTTTGGCTGGACCGGCGTTTCTTCCGCTTGCCGCGGCGACACGTCGCAGCGAAACTAGTTGGCGAAAACAGGGAGGACGCCGACCGAGCGGCATGATCCGGCTCAACAAAAAGCTGCTTTTCGCGATCGAGGCGGTGCTCGACATCGCCTATAACGGCGGCGCCGCGCCGGTGCGCTCGTCCGAGATCACCTCGCGCCAGGGCATCCCTCGCCGCTATCTGGAGCCGGTGCTGCAGGAGTTGGTGAGGCACAAGGTGCTGATCGGTATCCGCGGCCCCAGCGGTGGATATCGCCTAGCGCGCGAGCGTCGGCGGGTTAGCGTCGGGGATATCGTGCGCACCGTGCGCGAGCTCGAAACCGTTGCCGACCCGATCGAGACGCCGAGCGCCAGCGCGCTTGGCCATCAAGTGTTGCAGCCGCTATGGCTTGAATTGCAGGAAGAGACGATGCGCCGCCTCGACGCGCTGACGCTGGAAGATTTGTGCGCCCGGGCGCACCGCGCCGGGGTTGCGGGCCGCACCGCGGAAGGCGGCGATTTCGCGATCTAATCTCTTGGGTGCGTCGCCGAACCACCCTAAATCAAATTGTCGGCAATCGGAGAAGACGAGGCATGGATACCGGCAACGCTTCGATGTCGCGCGGCGAATTTCGCGGCCGGGTCTATGACAGCATTCTCGGCACGATCGGCGCGACGCCGTTGGTACGCCTGTCGCGGCTGGCCGGAGACGCCCAGATCGAAGCCGATCTTCTCGGGAAATGCGAATTCTTCAACCCGCTGTCCTCGGTGAAGGACCGTATCGGCCTGGCGATGATCGAAGCGGCCGAAAAGGCCGGTCGGATCACCAAGAACACCGTGCTTGTCGAGCCGACCTCAGGCAATACCGGGATCGCGCTTGCCTTTGTTTGCGCCGCCAAGGGATACCGCTTGATCCTGACGATGCCGGAAAGCATGTCGGTCGAGCGTCGCAAGATGCTTACCTTTCTCGGCGCCGAGATCGAGTTGACTTCGTCGGCGCGAGGCATGCGCGGCGCCATCGCCCGCGCCGAGGAGATCGTGCGGACCTTTCCCGATGCGCTAATCCTTCAGCAATTCGACAACCCGGCAAACCCGGAAATCCATCGTCGCAGTACGGCCGAGGAAATCTGGACCGACACCGCGGGGGCGGTCGATGTGGTGGTGAGCGGGGTCGGCACCGGCGGTACCTTGACCGGGGTCGGCCAGGTGCTGAAGGCGCGCAAGCCCGAGGTCCGGATGGTTGCGGTCGAACCGGAGGACAGCGCCGTCCTTTCCGGGCATCCACCCGGGCCAAACCGCATCCAGGGTATCGGGGCCGGGTTCATCCCCAGCATCCTCGATACCTCGCTGATCGACGAGATCATCTGCATCGGCTTTGACACCGCGCTGCACACGGCGCAAAAGGCGGCCAAGCTCGAAGGCGTGGCGGTTGGCATCTCCGCCGGCGCGGCGCTCGCCGCGGCGCTTGAGATCGGCGCCCGGCCGGAGATGGCGGGGAAGAGCATCGTGGCGATCCTGCCCGATTTCGCCGAACGCTACCTGTCGACGCCGCTATTCGAAGGCTTGTGAGAGCTAGGTTATGGAGCTGAGCGAAGACCAATTCCGCCGCTATGCCCGTCACCTGATCCTCGATGAAGTGGGCGAGGAGGGGCAGGAAAAGCTGTTGCAATCGCGGGTGCTGGTTGTCGGCGCTGGCGGGCTGGGCTCACCGATGCTGATGTATCTCGCGGCAGCCGGGGTTGGCGCCATCGGTATCGTCGACAATGATCGGGTCGATATCACCAACCTGCAGCGGCAGATCGTTCACGCCACGGCGAGCGTTGGCGAGCTCAAGGTCGAGAGCGCCGAGGAAACCCTGGCGCGTCTTAACGATGGGGTGCGCGTGGAGACCCACCCGTATCGTCTCGATGCGGGTAACGCCGCCGCTCTGATCGGGAAATACGACCTTGTCGCCGATGGCAGCGACAATTTCGCCACGCGGTACCTCCTGACCGACCTCTGCGCCCGATTGAAGAAGCCGCTGGTCGCGGCGGCGTTGTCGCCGTTCGAAGGGCAGCTCTCGACGTTTCGTCCCTATCTCGGCGAGGGACACCCCTGTTACCGCTGCCTGTTCCGGGAACCGCCACCGCCCGATATGGTCCCTCGCTGCGAGGAGGCCGGAATATTGGGCGCGGTCGCCGGCGTGCTCGGTACCCTGCAGGCGGTTGAGGTGCTGAAGGAGTTGTTGGGCCTCGGCGACAGCCTCGATGGCACGCTGCTCATTTATGACGCGCTGCGGGTGCGCTTCCACCGCATCCGAATCGCCAAGGACCCGGACTGCCCGACCTGTGGGGCCAGGGCGCTCGCCACACCGGCTTAGTCATTGATCCGATTCCAAAATCCGCGCCGGACTTGACGGTTGGCGCGACTGACTCCTATGACTGTATCTGGGGCCTTGGGGGGAAATCGTGGCCCGGGCACGTTGGATGGGGACGGTCGCCGGGCTTCTGGCGGTCGCGATGTGGATTCCTGGGGTGGGAACGGCCGTCGCCGCGAGCGGCAGCGACGTGGTGCCGCGCTTTGCCAGTCTGCATGCCGACAAGGTGTTTCTGCGCAAGGGGCCGGGGGACCGCTATCCGGTCGATTGGGTATTCGTGCGTCGCGGGTGGCCGGTCGAGATCTTGGGCGTGTTCGACCATTGGCGGCATGTGCGCGACTGGCAGGGTACCGACGGCTGGGTGCACGAGAAGATGATCGGGAACCGCCGCGAGGTCGTCGTCACCGGCGACATCCGCGGCATTCGCCAAAGTCCCGATGTGGGGGCCGCGCTGCTCGCTCGCGCCGAACCCGGGGTGGTGGCGCAGCTGCTCGAGTGCCAAGCCGGCTGGTGCCGAATTGAGGCGGGCGACGTAACTGGCTGGATCGAGCGGTCGAATATCTGGGGCGTCTACGCGACGGAGAACGTCCCCTAATACCGTGATTAGAGGAAGCCGAACGCCCCGAAAAGTCCGGCGCCGCCCAGCACCCATAACGGGTTGAGCCGGGTGAACAGCAGCAAGAGCGCCGCGGCGGCGGTCACGCCGACCGAAGGCCAGCTGACATCGGCGGTGCGGGCCATGACGGTGCCACCGGCGACGACGAGCCCGGCGGTGAGTGGGGCAAGACCGGCGCGCGCGATCCTCTGCCATGGCGCATCGCGAAACCGATCCCACAGCCGATATGCCGCGAAATACATCGCACAGGGCGGGGCGAAGGTGGCGCAAGCGCTGGCGATCGCTCCCGGAAACCCCGCGACCTTCCAGCCGATAAAGCTCATCATCAGGATCATGTTCGGCCCCGGCATCGCCTGCGACACCGCGAGGAAATCGGCGAAGTCCCGATCGGTCAGCCAGCCGTTGGCGACGACGTAGGCGTGGATGTCGGGAAGCACGGTCGGGACACCGCCGAAACTGATCGACGACAGCAGCGCGAGCTGCGCGGCGAGGCGGCCGAGCGCCGCGGGGTCGGTCATCGGACGCGACCGGCGATGGCGGCCGTGGCGATGCTGAGCGGCGCCAATATCAGCAGGACGAGCAGCAACGGGAACTGGCCGATCGCGATCCCGGCAAAGGCGAGCGCAGCGAATAGCAAAGCCGGCAGCCGGCGGCGATAGGCTCTCAGTAAACGCATCCCGGTCGCGATCATCATGCCGGCGGCGGCGGCGGAAATTCCGATCAGGATATTTTGGAGCAGCGGCACGCCGGTGTGACGGAACCATAACGTGCCCAGTGAAAATCCGACGATGCCGGGAATCAGCACAAAACCGGCCGTAGCCGCGACGGCGCCGAGCAGTCCGCGCAATTTCGCGCCAACGCAAACCGCGATGCCGACGACATTCGGCCCCGGCATGAATTGGCAGACGCTAACGATGTCGGTGAATTCCGCATCATTCAGCCAGCGGCGGCGGTCGACCGTAATGCGGTGCGCCCAGGCGACACCGCCGCCGGAAGCCATCAGCGAGACCTTGAGGAACTCATAAAATAGGACGCTTAGCGCGACGCGAGGTGACGGTACTGCTGGCCGCCCCATTCGCGTGGCGATCGCGCTAGTCGAGGTCTTGCGACAAAGCTGCTCGAACCGGTTCCGGCATCACCGCCATATGCGAATAGTTGGGGTGATCGAACCCAGCGATGATCCTTGCGCCCATCGCTTTGAAGTGTCTGACCTGTCCCGGGCTGAAGCGGAACCAAACAAATTGCACCGACGAGGCCTTGCCGTCGGGGCTGGTGTTCTCGCGCGTCGGGTCGGGGACGCCGGGGATCCGTTCGCCGGCCACTTCGAGAAAGACGTGGTTTTCGATACCGCCGAGCCGGGCCAGCACATTCGCGCGCCGGGCCGGGTCGTCGATCTCGAGCATGATCGTCGCGACCAGCTCCGAGCCCTGGGGGATCATCGGGTTGTAGGCTTCGAGCTCGTCGGCGATCTGCGCTTCGCCGCCCTTCTCGACATGCAGCATCTCGTGAACCTGCTGCCACATCGTCTCGTAATTCTCGAAGAAGAAGGTGGCGAACGGGCCGACTTCGAGCCGCCGCCTTTTCTTCAGCTCAGTGATTGCCTGACGCCGTTCGCGCCGTGTTGCTGCGTATTCGGCGGCGGGGAGGATGTCGGCACGGGTCAGAGCGTGCTTGGCTCTGGTCTGCGGACTCATGGGCTAGGCTCCTGACGCCGCGATGCCATAGGCGCGGGCGAACAGCTCGATCGGGTGAAGCGATTGAGCTGGCATCGGCCCGCCCTTGGCCTGAAGTTCCATCCCTTGGAGGATGTGCAGGCCGGCGAGCGGGCACTCGGAGGAGACATAGCGTTTGGCCTCCTTCACCGCGTTGCGCGCGACCGGCCGCCCCACCTTGATCGCAGTCTCGAAATTCCCCTTCATCACCCCCCATGAGCCGCCGTGGCCGGAGCAACGCTCGATGACCTTGATCTCGGTATCGGGCAGTAGTCGCAGCATTTCGGCCGATTTCTGACCGATATTCTGGGCGCGGGCGTGACAGGCGATATGCAGCGTCACACCGCCTTCGAGCGCGGCGAGTCCCGGCGCCAGACCTTCGCCCTTGGCGATGCCGACGACGTATTCGCTGATGTCGTAAGTTGCGCTGGCGAGCTTCTCGATCGCCGGGTCGTTGGGCACGATCAGCGGCCACTCGAACTTCAGCATCAGCGCACAGGACGGCACCAGCGCGATAACGTCATAGCCCTTGGTGATCCACGGGCCGAGCATGTTCGCGACGCTTTTCGCAGCCGCTGCGACCGCGGCGATATCGCCGCCTTCGAGCTGCGGCATGCCGCAGCATTGCGGGTAGACGACTTCGGTCTCGACGCCGTTCTTGGCGAGCACGGCCTGCGCCGCCTCGCCGATGCCGGGGTTGTTGTAGTTGACGAAGCAGGTCGCGTAGAGCACCGCCTTCCGTCCTGCCGACGGGGCGTTGCGATCGACCGCCGGCGGCGCGCTCTTCGCCCGCATCGCGAAGGTGCGACCGTGATACTTGGGCAACGCGGCGTCTCGGTCGACACCGGTAACTTTTTCCATGATGGGCCGGGTCAGCCGGTTGTGCCGGTCGCTGGCCCAGTTGGCGAGCGGCGCGACCTTGCCGGCGAGCTTGCCGTTGCGATCGGTCTTGGTCAGCTCGCGCTGCGCGAGCGGCATACCGCCTTCCCGATGTTCCACGGCGCGGTAGCGCAGCATCAGATGTGGGAAATCGACATTGAACTCATGCGGCGGCACATAGGGGCACTTCGTCATGAAGCACATGTCGCAGAGCGTGCACGCGTCGGCGACCTCCTTGTAGGCCGCCTTGGGCACCCCATCGAGTTCGCCGGTCGGCGCATTGTCGATCAGGTCGAACAGGCGCGGGAAGGAGTCGCATAGATTGAAGCAGCGCCGGCAGGTGTGGCAGATGTCGAACACCCGCTCCATCTCCGCCTCGGTCTTTTCCCGGTTGGCGAAGTCGGGGTCTTCCCAGCGAAGTACGTGGCGGGTCGGCGCCTCAAGGCTGCCTTCACGCATGGGTCGCCTCTTTTTCTTGGATCGGGCCGGGAACGATAAGGGCGCGAAAGCCTGCGCCCCCGCGCCCTATCGCTCGACTAGACGAGGGCTCGATTAGAGTTGATCGAGTGCCCGCTGAAAGCGTCCGGCATGGGAACGCTCGGCCTTCGCCAGCGTCTCGAACCAGTCCGCGATCTCGTCGAAGCCTTCCTCGCGGGCGGTGCGCGCCATGCCCGGATACATATCGGTGTATTCGTGCGTCTCGCCGGCGACCGCCGCCTTCAGATTGTTCGAGGTCTCGCCGATCGGCAGCCCGGTCGCCGGGTCGCCGGTTTCCTCGAGATATTCAAGATGGCCGTGCGCATGGCCGGTCTCACCCTCGGCGGTCGAGCGGAACACGGCCGAGACATCGTTGTAACCCTCGACATCGGCCTTCTGCGCGAAATAGAGATAACGCCGGTTCGCTTGGCTCTCGCCAGCGAAAGCCGCTTTCAAATTGCCTTCGGTTTTTGAACCCTTCAGGGAAGCCATTCGACCCTCCGTGGCGTCGTGGGATAAGAATATCGTCCGTTTGCCGACGCACATTTTATGGGTCGCGCCACGAGCCGAGTCAAGGCTCGTTTTAGAATAATTCTAAAAAATCAGACGGTGCGCGCAGGAGCCTGGCGGCGGACGCGAATAATGACGTCGACGCGGCTGATTTCGGTGCCCGGCGGCGCGCCGGGAAGCTGGCTAACCATTACCGCGGCGCCGGGTATGTCCTGCAGCATTCCCGTCGTCTCGCAGAAGAAATGGTGATGGTCGTCGACATTGGTGTCGAAGTAGGAGCGGCCAGGCTCGACCACCACCTCGCGCAATAGCCCTGCGGCGGTGAATTGATGCAGGGTATTATACACCGTCGCCAGCGACACGCGGATCGCCGCGAAGGTGGCCTCGCCGTGAAGCTGCTCGGCCGTGACATGCCGGTCGCTGCCGTGGAACAGCAACTGCGCCAGAGCCACACGCTGCCGCGTCGGCCTGAGGCCGCAGGCGCGCAGGCGGCTGAATATGCCGGTATGTGACGCTAGCGTGTCCATGCGCGACATATAGGGGGAGCCGGCGGGAAAATAAAGCGCACTTGCATGTGGTGGTTTGGTCATATTCGCCGAACCACCTCAATTGCCAGCCACGGGGAGTTGCAAGCGGATGCCGACCGACCCTTCGGGCGAATTGCGCCGGGGCGATGCGCTACACAGCGACAAGCAGTATGCACTGGCGGTGGAGGCCTACCGCAGCGCGCTGGCCGGTGATCCCTCGCTCCTCGACGCTTGGTACGGTCTCGGCTGCGCGCATAGCGCGTTGCGGGCCTACGGCGCGGCCGCCGACGCGTTGCGCCGGGCGGTGGAGCTGAGGCCGAATGCGAATGGTGCGCGGTGCAGCCTCGCCGAGGCGCTGTTTCAGCTCGGTGAGGTCGACGAGGCGATGGCTGAATTCGAGAGGGTTGCCGGGCTCGATGACCCTGAAATCCGCGCGATCGCCCTAGCCAATATCGCCTGCATCGCGCCTGGAAGCGTGCATTGCGACAATGCCGGCGTCCTTGCGGTACGGCGGCGCTGGTCGGATTTCGTAGGGGTAAGGCATAGCGTCGTGCGCCCCGTCACCGCGCGCAAGAAGCTGCGGATTGGGTATCTCAGCGCCTTCTTTGGTGCGCGTAATTGGATGAAGTTCGTTTGGGGTGTCATCAACCGCCATGACCGCGACAAGTTCGAGATTCATCTCTTGTCGGATGGAGACGACCCGTCGGCCGAGAGCGGCTATGCGGACCACGATGAGGATCGCGTCTGGCAAATCAGCGGTCTGCCGAACGCCGCGCTGGCGCGGCATATCGCCGAGGCCGAGCTCGACGTGCTGGTCGATCTCAGCGGCTATAGCGGGCAACATCGTTTGCCGCTGTTCCGCTATCGGCCAGCGCCGCTACAGCTGAGCTGGATGGGCATGTATGGCACTACCGGCGTCCCGGAAATCGATTATGTGGTCGGCGACGATGCGGTCATCCCGCCGGAAGAGGAACGGTTCCATAGCGAACATGTCGTCCGCGTGCCCGGCACATACCTGGCCTTCACCATTTTATATGCCGTACCGGAGGTAGCGCCGCCACCTTGTGTCGGCACGGGGCGATTGACCTTTGGCTGTCTTGCCTCTGCGTACAAGCTGAACGAAGCATCGGTAGCGGCCTATGCGCGCATTCTGCATGGCGCACCCGACAGCAGATTGTTGCTGTGCACCCAGTTGCTGGGCGAGGCTTCTAACCGGGCGGCGCTGCTCGAGCGCTTCGGCCGCCACGGCATCACCGACGAGCGGTTACTGCTTGAGGGTGGGGCCGAGCACTTCGAATTCTTGCGCACCTATGATCGCATCGATGTCGCGCTCGATACGTTCCCGTACAGCGGTGGGACGACGACGGCTGAGGCGCTGTGGCAGGGGGTGCCGACGCTGACATTCAACGGCGATCGCTGGGCCAGTCGCACCAGTCGGTCGCTGCTGCTTGCCGCGGGGCTCGGCGAATTTGTCTCTGCCGATCAGGCGGGTTTCGAGGCCGCGGCGATGGCGCTCGCCACCGCCGCCGATACTCCCGCCCGCCTAAGCGAGTTGCGCGCCGGTATGCGCGAGCGGCTGCGCGCGAGCGCCGCGTGCGATGTCGAGACCTTGCGCCATTCGCTTGAAGCGCTTTACCGGAGCGCTGCTCGATAAGTGTCGGCGGGTCGGGATCAGTCGCCGGTGACCAGACGGTCGATCAACTCGCGCACGGTTGGGATATACCCATTGGCGTAAAACGGGTCTGACGCGAATTTGAAGGCGTTGTGTCCGGCGAACATCAGCTCGGTTTCGATATCGTCCGAATGACAAATCTGCTGCAGCGTCTTCTGGATGCAGAAGCTGCGCGGGTCGGCTTTCTTGCCAGTGGTGCCTTGCTCGGTTTGAGCCCAGTTCGAGAACTGGCAGGCGCTAAGGCAGCCCATACAGTTGATCTGATCGGTGCGTATCTCGAAAGCCTGCGGCGGAGTGACAAAAATCAGCGTCGAATCCGGGGTGCGTAGCGCCTCGGTGAACCCCTCCGCGACCCAGCGCTTGGCGGCTTCGCGGTCGTGCTGGGTCAGATAAACCGAGCGCCCACGAGCGCCGACGTGAAACTCGGCGACATGCTCGCCGACTGGCTCGACCGTATAGGCGACCTGGTGCTCGGCGCGTTGCTGCAATTCGTCGAGAAAGCGGTTACGCACCGCCGAGGAGTAGAAGCCGGTCGGACTAAAGCGGTTGAGGAAAACGTCACCCTCCTTCAGCGTCAGCAGCTTTCGCTTCCAGGCGTCGGAGATCGGGCTTTCTTGCGTCAGGAGCGGCCTGGTCCCGAACTGAAAAGCGACCGGCGCGACCTCGGGATCATCGATCCAATGGGCCCAATCGCGCAGATACCACACGCCTCCGGCCATGAAGATCGGTGTCGATCCGACGCCGAACTCCGTCATCATGGTGCGCAAATCGCGCACGCGCGGATAGGCCGGCTCAGGCTTATCCGGGTCTTCGACGTTGGATAGCCCGTTATGACCACCGGCCAGCCACGGGTCCTCGTAGACAACCCCGCCGAGCCATTCGCTGAATTTGTGGTAGGCGCGTTTCCAAAGAGCGCGGAAGGCGCGGGCCGACGACACGATCGGGTAGTAGTAAACGCCATAACGCGCGCAGATCTCGGCGATCTTGTAGGGCATGCCGGCGCCGCAGGTGACGCCGTGGATGAGGCCGCGCGCGCCTTCGAGGACGCCGTGCAGCACCTGCTCGGCCGCGGCCATCTCCCACAACACGTTCATGTGGATGCGGCCTTGTCCGTTCGAGCGCTCGTGCGCCACGCGGGCCTGGTGAATGCCGCCGGCAATCGCGTAGGTAATCAGTTCCTCATGCCGCTCGCGTCGGGTGCGGCCGTGATAGATCTGCGGAATCGCGTGGCCTTCGCGATCGAAACTATCGGCATTGACGCCGGAAAATGTGCCGACGGCGCCCGATGCCGCCCAAGCGCCGGAGCTCTCGCCGTTGGAAACGGAGATGCCCTTGCCGCCTTCAACCAGCGGCAACACCTCGCGGCCCGAAATTACCAGGGGAACGAGCGATCTCAAACTACTGCTCCTAGCCGCGCGCCAGCCCCGATTTTAGGCGCCGCTTCGCTCGGTATTATATCGGGTGCATCGGAGAAAACGGAAGTGACCCCCCAGCCGAACACCTGCCGCGCCCTGGCTGCTTCGTTGACCGTGTAGGCGAGGACAGGATAGCCAGCCGCACTGATCTCAGCGACGAGCCCTTCGGTCAGATAGCGCTGATCGGCGTTGACCGTGGCGCAGCCGAGTTCCCCGGCGATCTCGGCCCAATTCCTCGGCACCTTGCGAAACAACATGGCGCGCGGAATTTTTGGCATTCGCCTTTTCGCCTCGGCGACCGCGTCCTCGAGGAAGCTCGACACCAGCACCGGCGAATGCCCGCCGGCGAGCCGGTCAAGGGTCGCGGCAACGGCGGCAGCCGTGGCCGGGCCTTGGCTGTCCTCGGCTTTGATCTCGACATTGGCGCCCAGCCCCAACTCACGGCATTGCGCCAGAGCTTCCTCAAGGGTCGGCACGCGTTCGCCGGCGAAACGCGCCTTGAACCAGGTCCCGGCATCGAGCGCGCGGATTTTGGCGAGGGGTAGCTTGGAAATCGCGCCGCGGCCGCTGGTGGTCCGCTCCAACCTGTCATCGTGGCAGACCACGAGCGCTCCATCCCCGGTCAGACGCACGTCGAACTCGACCCAGCGACAGCCCAGCAACTTGGCGACCCTGAAGCCGGCGAGCGTATTTTCCGGTGCGCGGGCGGCCGCGCCGCGATGGCCGATGACAGGGGGAAGGTTCAAGTCAGCGATGCTCACGACCACCCACCCCCAGCCTTCGCCGGGATGACGGCATAGGACGGGATTGAGCCTATACCCTCACTTCGCCGCGGCGCCGGCCGGTGCCGGCTGCGGCTGCTCACGGCGCTGAGGGCCGAGGTCCTCGCCCGTTTGCTGATCGACCTGGCGCATCGACAGCTTCACCTTGCCGCGGTCGTCGAAGCCGAGAACCTTGACCTTGACCGTGTCGCCGAGCTTGACGACGTCGCTGGTCTTACCGACCCGCTGTTGCGCCAATTCGCTGATGTGGACGAGCCCGTCCTTGGCGCCGAGGAAGTTCACGAAAGCGCCGAAATCGACGACTTTCACGACCTTGCCATTGTAAATGTGGCCCTGTTCCGGCTCGGCGACGATGCCCTTGATCCAGTCGATCGCCGCTTGCGCCGCGCCCGCGTCGACTGCGGCGATCTTGATCGTGCCGTCGTCGTCGATGTCGACCTTGGCGCCGGTGGTCTCGACGATTTCGCGGATGACCTTGCCGCCCGAGCCGATGACCTCGCGGATCTTGTCCTTGGGGATCGACATTGTGGTGATACGCGGCGCGTTCTCGCTGACCTCGTCGCGCGCACCAGTCAACGCCTTGGCCATCTCGCCGAGGATATGCGCCCGGCCGTCGCGGGCCTGATCGAGCGCGATGCGCATGATCTCCTCGGTGATCGAGGTGATCTTGATGTCCATCTGCAAGGCGGTGACACCGCGATCGGTCCCCGCGACCTTGAAATCCATGTCGCCGAGATGATCCTCGTCGCCGAGGATATCCGAGAGGACGGCGAAGCCCTCCTTCTCCTTGATGAGGCCCATCGCGATGCCGGCGACGGGTCGCGCCAGTGGCACACCCGCGTCCATTAGCGACAGCGAGGCGCCGCAGACCGAGGCCATCGATGACGAGCCGTTCGACTCGGTGATCTCCGACACGACGCGGATGGTGTAGGGAAAGCTCTCTTTGGTCGGCAGCATCGGGCGCACCGCCCGCCAAGCGAGCTTGCCGTGGCCGATCTCGCGGCGTCCCGGCGAGCCCATGCGGCCTGCTTCGCCAGTCGAGTAGGGCGGGAAGTTGTAGTGCAGCATGAAATGCTGGCGGTATTCACCCTCGAGCGCGTCGATGATCTGCTCGTCCTGGCCGGTGCCAAGCGTGGCGACGACCAGCGCCTGGGTCTCGCCGCGGGTGAACAGAGCCGAGCCGTGGGTACGCGGAAGCACGCCGACCTCGGCGCTGATCGGCCGCACCGTCGTGGTATCGCGACCGTCGATGCGCGGATCGCCCCGCAGGATCGCGCCGCGGACGATCTCCTTCTCCAGCTCCTTGAAGAACTTGCCGGCAAAAGTCTGCTTTGCGGGATCATCGGCATATTTCGCCAGCGCCAGGTTCTTCGCAGCGTCGAGCTGGTTCTGGCGCTCCTGCTTGCCGCGTTCGCGATAGGCCGCGTCGAGCGGCTTGGCGAGCAGCTGACGCAGCTCGTCCTCCATGGCTGCCTTCCCAGGCAGTGCCTCGGCCATCGCCCAGGGCTCCTTGGCGCAGGTCTCGGCCAATTCGATGATCGCCTCGATGACCGGCTGGAAGTTCTTATGACCAAAGGTCACCGCGCCCAGCATCGTCTCCTCGGAGAGTTCCTGAGCTTCTGACTCGACCATCAGCACGCCTTGCTGGGTGCCGGCAACGACCAGATCGAGCTCGGACCGTTCCAAATCGGCCGCTGTCGGGTTCAGGACATACTTCCCGTCGACGTAGCCGACGCGCGCGCCGCCGATCGGTCCCATGAAGGGGATACCGGAGATGGTCAGCGCCGCCGAGGCGCCGACCATCGCGACGATGTCGGGGTCGTTCTCAAGGTCGTGGCTCAACACCGTGCAGACGACCTGAGTCTCGTTGAGAAAGCCCGGCACGAAAAGCGGCCGGATCGGCCGATCGATAAGGCGTGAGACCAGGGTTTCCTTCTCTGACGGGCGCCCTTCACGCTTGAAGAAGCCGCCGGGGATCTTTCCGGCGGCGAAGGTCTTCTCCTGATAGTTGACGGTCAGCGGGAAGAAGTCTTGCCCAGCGCGCTGCGTCTTCGCCGCGACCGCGGTGCACAGCACTGTCGTCTCGCCATAGGTGGCGAGCACCGCGCCATCGGCCTGGCGGGCTATCCTGCCCGTCTCGAGCACAAGGCGGCGTCCGCCCCAATCCAATTCCTTACGGTAAACTTCAAACATTATCGTTCATCCTTTGCGAACACAGGCGGCAGCGCTCGCGGGAGCGGATTCCCCCGCGTGCTGCCGGCGTTTCTTGTGCGGCCCAACGGTCATCGACCTTGGCCGCGTCCTTACGATGTCAGAACTCATGAGCCGGCCGCTGGCGCCGCCCATCGCAGGCGGCATCGTTGCCGGGGAGCGATTGCTGCGTCTTCCCAACAGGTCAGCGCCGCAGCCCGAGGCGCCCTATCAGCGTCTCGTATCGCGATTCGTCCGCACGCTTAAGGTAGTCGAGCAGACGGCGGCGCTGGCCAACCATCACGAGCAGCCCGCGCCGTGAGTGAAAGTCCTTCTTATGCGTTCCGAGATGGTCGGTCAGGTTGCGAATTCGTTCTGACAGGACCGCCACTTGGACCTCGGGCGACCCGGTGTCGCCCGACTTGACGGCATACTCGCCAATGAGCGCCTGCTTGCGCTCCGCAGTAATCGACATCGTGGCCCTTTCTTCAGCGATTGATTATCCGAACCGGCTGCAGACGTCCGTTTTCGATGCGCGCCAGCCCGATCAAAAGCTGGTCGTGCCGCGCGCCGACGATCGTGCCGTCGTCAAACCGGTCGAGGCGGGCGCCTTCGCATTCGGTCAGCACAATCGGCTGGCCATGGCGAAGTCGGGCTGCCTCGGCTGCCGTCAATGCCAGCGCCGGGATGTCGTCCAGCGCCGCCTCGATCGGCAGTAGATGCCCGGAAGCGGGGAGACTATGCCCAAGCGAAGTCGCCAAATCCAGCGAAATTGCTTGGGCTTCGGTGAAGCGCCCGACCGCGAGACGGCGCAGCATGGCGACATGACCATGCGTGCCGAGCGCCTCGGCGAGGTCGCGGGCGAGCGAGCGGATATAGGTGCCCTCACCGACAACGGCTTCGAATTCGGCATGGTCGCGGTCCAGCACGGCGGTGAGACGAAGCTCCCCGATCTCGATCGGGCGTTCGACGAGGCGCGGTGCCTTGCCGGCGCGGGCCAGGGCATAAGCGCGGCGACCGGCGACCTTGATCGCGGAATAGGCGGGCGGTCGCTGCAGGATGATGCCGACAAAGCGCGGCAACATTGCCGTAATCGCTGCCTCATCGGGGCGAACCGGGCTCTCGGCGACGACTTCTCCCTCGGTATCGTCGGTGTCGGTGGCAATGCCCCAGCGTACCCGAAAGCTGTACCGTTTGGTCGCCTTCGAGACGAACCCGACGGTCTTGGTCGCTTCGCCGAGCGCGACCGGCAGCACTCCCGTGGCGAGCGGATCGAGCGTGCCAGCGTGCCCCGCCTTCGTGCCGGTGGCATGACGCAGCCGCAAAACTAGCTTGCTCGAGGTCATCCCAGCCGGTTTGTCGATGACGAGCCAGCCGTTGAGACCGTGCTCACTCGGCATCCTTGTCCTGTAAATCGCGCTCGACCGCTTCACTGTGCAAGACGGCGGCGATCCGCTCGGCGCTGTCGAAAGCGCTGTCGAGCGCGAAGCTGAGGTTTGGAACGAGGCGCAGCTGTACCGAGCGTGCGACGCGGCCCTTGAGGAACGGCGCGCTCCGCCGCAGCGCCGCGATGATGTCGGCGGCGTTGGTGCCGCCCAACGGCATGACGAATGCCGTGGCATTGCGCAGATCGGGGCTGACCTGCACTTCGGTCACGGTGACGTTGGCGTCATAGAGCGCCGGATCGCGCAATTCACCGGGCCGCAGCAGCTGGGCGAGCGCGTGGCGCAGCTCCTCGCCGACGCGCAGCTGTCGCTGGCTCGGCTCGGCTCGTCGTTCAGCATGTTCGCGGCGGGGCATCTTGGCCGGTTACAGCGCGCGGGCGACTTCCTCGACGTCGAAGCACTCGATTGTATCGCCGACCTGAATGTTCTCGTAATTCTCGAAGGCCATGCCGCATTCGTAACCGTCGCGGACCTCGCGGACCTCGTCCTTGAAGCGCTTCAAGGTCTTGAGACTGCCTTCGTGGATCACGACGTTGTCGCGCAACAGGCGCACTTTGGCGCCACGGCGGACCACGCCGTCGGTCACCATGCAGCCGGCAACCTTGCCGACGCGGGTGATGTTGAAGACCTCGCGGATCGCGGCATTGCCGAGGAAGCGCTCGCGCAGGGTCGGCGACAGCATTCCCGACAGCGCCGCCTTCATGTCATCGATGACGTCGTAGATGATCGCGTAATAACGGATCTCCACCCCGTCGCGCCGCGCCAGGTCGCGCGCGGCCGGATTGGCGCGGACGTTAAAGCCGACGATGACGGCGCCCGTGGCTTTCGCGAGGATCACATCGCTTTCGTTGATCCCGCCGACCCCAGAGTGCAGAACACGCATCGCGACTTCGTCGGTGGAAAGTTTTTCGAGCGAGCCGGTGATCGCCTCGACCGAACCCTGGACATCGCCCTTGATAACGATGGGCAATTCCTTGGCAGTGCCCGCAGTGATCTGCGAGAACATTTCCTCAAGCGTGCCCCGCCCGGCCGTCGCGGCCGCCTTCTCGCGGCGCAGCCGGTCGCGATACTCGGCGATCTCGCGCGCCCGGCTCTCGCTCTCGACGACGACGAGATCGTCGCCGGCAAGCGGCGTGCTGTTGAGCCCGAGCACCTCGATCGGGGTCGAGGGGCCGGCCTCCTTCTGGTTCTGCCCGCGGTCGTCGACAAGCGCCCGCACGCGGCCCCAGACAGCGCCGGCGACGAAGATATCGCCGACCTTCAAGGTGCCGCGCTGAACCAGCACGGTGGCGATCGCACCGCGGCCGCGTTCCAGCTCGGCTTCAAGCACGACACCCTCGGCCGGCCGGTTCGGGTTGGCTTTGAGGTCTAAAAGCTCGGCCTGCAGCAGGATCGCTTCCTCGAGCTTGTCGAGATTGGTCTTCTTGGTCGCCGAAACCTCGACATCGAGCACTTCGCCACCGAGCTCCTCGACGACGAGTTCGTGCTGCAGCAGTTCCTGGCGCACGCGCTCGGGTTTGGCGTCGGGCCGATCGATCTTGTTGATCGCGACGATGATCGGCACTTCGGCCGCCTTGGCGTGGCGGATGGCTTCGACCGTCTGTTCCATGATCCCATCGTCGGCGGCGACGACGAGCACGACAATGTCGGTCGAATTGGCCCCGCGGGCGCGCATCGCGGTAAATGCCTGGTGACCGGGCGTGTCGATAAAAGTGATCTGCTTGCCGCTCTTCAGCGTGACGCGGTAGGCGCCGATATGCTGAGTGATGCCGCCGGCTTCACCACTGGCGACATCGGTTTCGCGCAGCGCGTCGAGCAGTGAGGTTTTACCGTGATCGACATGGCCCATCACGGTGACCACCGGAGCGCGGGCTTCTAGCATCTCGGGCGCATCGGCTTCGCCGCGCATGCCGATCTCGACGTCGGACTCAGCGACGCGACGCAAGCGGTGGCCGAATTCGGAAACGACGAGTTCGGCGGTATCGGCGTCGATGATCTGGTTGACCGTCGCCATCACGCCCATGCGCATCAATGACTTGACGACATCGACGCCGCGCTCGGCCATGCGGTTGGCCAGCTCCTGCACGGTGATGGTCTCGGGGATGACAACCTCGCGGACGATTTTCGCCTGATCGATCTCGCCGTGCATTCGCATCCGCTCGCGCTCGCGGGCGCGGCGAACCGAGGCAAAGCTGCGCGTGCGCTCTTCTTCATCGGAGAGGGCACGGGTGACGGTCAGCTTGCCATCGCGGCGACGTGGCTCGTTGCGCCGAACCGGGGTCGCCGGTCGCCGTGCGTCAGGCCGACCATGGCGGAAGGTCGCGGGTTCCTCTTCTTCCTCGGCGGGCATCGCCGCCTTGCCCGCGGCGGCGAGCGCGGCGAACTTGGCGGCGGCGGCTTGGCCGGCGCGTTCGGCAACTTCGCGTCGCGACTCTTCCTCTTTCCGTTGTGCTTCCGCGTCCTGGGAGCGCTTTTTCGCCTCATCGTCGGCGCGTTTGCGTGTTTCCTCTTCCTCGGCCTTCCGGCGCGCGTCTTCCTCGGCCTGGCGCTTGGCTTCCTCGGCTGCGCGCGCGGCCTCCTCACGACGGCGGTCGGCTTCGGCGAGCGCGGCGCGCTGCCGCGCTTCGACATCCGCTTGCTGTGCGTGCTGGACGGCGCGTAAGCGGCCAGCACGCTCGTCCGCGGTAAGCGCCCGCGGCATCTGGACGACCCGCGGCGCAGTTTCACGCTCGGTCGGGGTGGCCGGCGCACTTGGCGTCGGTATGGTCAGCGGTGCGCGCGCAACGACAGGCGCCGCAGCGGTCTCGGCCTTCGCGGGCTCGGAAGCGGTTGCCCCGGGCACGATGATCCGCTTCTTGCGGACCTCGACGGCGACCACCTTCGAACGCCCGTGCGAGAAGCTCTGCTTGACTTGGCCCGGCTCGGACGGCCGGTTCAAGCCGAGCGTGCCGCCGGTCCGCAGGGTCAGGGGTCGCTTCTGTTCTTGGTCTACGTCACTCATGCTCTCTCGTACCACCATCCCGTCGCTCCGGTCCAACCGAAGCTAATTCTAACTCGTCCATCACCGCCGCCGGCCGAAATCCGGAAAGACGCCGGAGATCGATTAACAGCCGGGAGCTAAGCGGCCCCGGCCCCACGGCGGCGAACACCACACGCTCACGCGCGAAAGCCAAGCTCAGCTCGTCACCAGACAGCACCGTCGCCGACACGATGTTCCGCGCCAGCCCGGCCAGCTTTTTGCGGCCGGCTTCGGCGCCGTCCAGCGCCAATAACAACAGCGCCGCGTCGCCGCGGCGCACCGCATCGCTCACCCGCTCGAACCCGGCGACCGCAGATCCTGCCCGCCGCGCCAGCCCGAGCGCCTCACAACAGCGTCGGACCAGAAGAGCCTCGACGCGATCCGCAAGTTCCTGCGGAACCTCCACCGGACGCCGCGCCGCGCGTGCGAACACC
>DASYXG010000420.1:0-4754 GCA_035935235.1 Allostellaceae bacterium | reverse complement strand
CCCGGTCAGGTTGTAGATCGGCGCCTCAGTGGCGATGAACGAGAACAGCGGGTCGATCAGCGGCAGGTCGATCACCTGGCCGGCGCCGCCCTCGACCTCGACCCGGCGCAGCGCCACCATCACCGCGAACGCGCCGTAGAGCCCGGCGACCATATCGGCGAGCGCCGTCGGCGGCAGCACCGGCTCGCGGTCGGCGAAGCCGGTGCGCGAGGCATAGCCCGACATGCTCTCCACCAGCGTGCCGAAGCCGGGGCGATCCTTGTAGGGCCCGTCTTGGCCCCAGCCGGAGACGCGAACGATCACAAGGCGCGGGTTGCGCTTGTGCAGCTCGGCCGGCGCCAAGCCCATTTTTTCCAGTGTGCCGGGGCGGAAATTCTCGATCAGCACCTCGGCGGTCGAGATCAAGTCGGTCAGAATTTCGCGGCCTCGCGGGGGGCGCAGGCTCAAGGCGACGCTCTTCTTGTTGCGCGCGTAGAGCTTCCAATGGACGCTGACCCCGTTGGTCTGCCAGGCGCGCAGCGGATCGCCCTTGCCGGGATCCTCGATCTTGATCACCTCGGCGCCAAAATCGGCGAGCTGCGAAGACACGGCGTTGCCGGCGACGAGCCGTGACATGTCGATGACCCGTATGCCGTCGAGCGGCGCAGTGGCATCCGGCTCGAACGATTTTCGCGGCAAGCTCATTACCGACCTCAGCAACGTCAAAACCGACCTCAGCAACGTCAAAACAGTGAAGCACCCTATCGCCGCCGGGAAATCATGCAAGGCGTCGCGGAGCGCAGCTTACCGTCTGTCACAATAGCTTCATCCATGGATCACAAATCGATCATCGCGAGGATTGTAGGGTTCGCCGAACCCCAGCCCGCCGGAGCCTCCGATGTCGACTGCCTCGCTCTACGATTCACGCATCTCGTCGCGGGGCAGCGGCGGCTTGTTCGGCTGGATCATCGCAATTTTGCTGACCGTCGGCGTCGGCTATGCGGGCAGCCAGTTATGGGGTGACCTAGCCTCCGCGCCGACCAAATCAGCTCTGCCCTATATCCTCCTCGGCATCGCGCTGCTGATCGCGCTGGGCTTCGAGATGTGCAACGGGTTTCACGACACCTCAAACGCGGTGGCGACGGTCATCTACACGCACTCGCTGACACCCACTGTCGCGGTGGTGTGGTCCGGCGCGTTCAATTTTTTCCGGGGTGCTGACATCAACCGGCGCGGTGGCGTTCGGCATCATCTCGCTGCTGCCGGTCGAGCTGATCCTGCAGGTGGGCAGCGATGCCGGATTTGCGATGGTCTTCGCGCTGCTGATCGCCGCGATCATCTGGAATCTCGGCACCTGGTATTTCGGCATCCCGAATTCGAGCTCGCACGCGCTGATCGGCTCGATCATCGGCGTCGGCATCATGAACCAGCTCATGGCTCGATCTGGCGGCGGCACGAGCGGTGTCGATTGGATGCAGGCCGTCGGCGTCATCAAGTCGCTGCTGTTCTCGCCGCTGGTCGGGTTCATCCTGGCGGCGGGCGTGCTGCTCATCGCCAAAATGCTGATTCGAATTCCGTCGCTCTACAAGGCGCCCGCGGGCGGGACTCCGCCACCGTGGTGGATCCGTGGGCTACTGATCCTCACCTGCACTGGCGTCAGCTTTGCTCATGGCTCGAATGACGGGCAGAAGGGCATGGGGCTAATCATGCTGATCCTGATCGGCACGGTCCCGACGACCTATGCCCTGAACAAGGCGCTGCCGGACAGCCAAGTGGCGACGTTCGAGCAGAGCTCGACGGCGGCGGCCGGGGTCGTCAACGCCAAGGCGGCAGGTTACAGCGTCCTCGGCAACCCGCGCCCGGCGGTCACGCTCTACGTGGCGCAGCACCAGATCTCCGAGGGAACCTACCCCTCGCTCGCCGCCCTCATCGCCGACATCTCCAATCAGGTGAAGCAATACGGGTCGCTGGCCAAAATCCCCAACGATCTGGTCGGCAACACCCGCAACGATATGTATCTGGTGTCCGAGGCGCTGCGGCTTTTGGCCAAGGACAAGGCAGCCGACCTCACCGCCGACGACGTCACCAAGCTCAACGCCTACAAGAAGTCGCTCGACAACTCGACCAAGTTCATCCCCAGCTGGGTCAAGGTCGCGGTGGCGATTGCCCTTGGCCTCGGCACGATGATCGGGTGGAAGCGGATCGTCGTCACTGTCGGGGAGAAGATCGGCAAGGAGCACCTAACCTACGCGCAGGGCGCATCGGCGGAGCTGGTGGCGATGGGCACGATCGCCGCGGCCGATATGTACGGGCTGCCGGTCAGCACGACGCATATCCTGACCTCGGGCGTCGCCGGAACGATGGCGGCAAATGGCTCCGGACTGCAATGGGCGACGGTGAAGAACCTGGCCCTGGCGTGGGTCTTGACCCTTCCGGCGGCGATCATGCTGTCCGCCAGCCTATTCGCGCTGTTCATCCACATCTTCTGAGTTCGACGGACGATTGCGGAAAAGGGGACAATTATGAAGGCGGCGGATGTGATGGTTCGCGGCGTCGTGACGGTGCATCCCGAGACCGATGTCGTCGATGCGATCAAGCTGCTGGCGGAGCGGGATATCAGCGCCCTGCCGGTTGTCGATGCGAGCGGCGAGCTCGTCGGCATCATCGGCGAGGCCGACCTGCTGCATCGCGTCGAGATCGGCACTGAGAGGCATCGGCCTTGGCTGCAAGAATCCCTGACCGCGGCCACCACCCTCGCCGCGGAATTCGCCAAGTCGCACGGCAAGAAGGTCAGCGAGGTGATGACAAAGGGTGTCGTCTCGGCCACCGAGGATACCCCGCTTGCCGAGATCGCGACGCTATTCGAGCGTCAACGCATCAAGCGCGTGCCGATCGTGCGCGACGGCAAACTCGTCGGCGTGGTCAGCCGCAGCAACTTGATCCAGGCGCTCGCCTCCGCGGCAACAACCGGAGAGGGTCGCGAGGACTCCGATCGCCGCATTCGCGACGCGGTGCTCGATCGCCTCGAGCAGCAACACTGGACCGACTTCGGCGAGCGAAACGTCACCGTCAATGACGGCGTCGTTCACCTTTGGGGGCTGATAAGCTCCGATTCGGAGCGCCAGGCGTTGACTGCGCTGGCCGAGGGCGTACCCGGGGTTTCGGCAGTCCGGGACGAAATGTTCGCGATCTATTGATCGCGTCGAATTAACCGATAGGAAGCTAGGCGCTTCGCCGAGATCGCCTGGTGCGCCGGTCCTCGAACGCAAAACCGCGATAGGCGCCCGACGCCTCGTATACCTTGACCTCTTGTTGCGATGTGGCGACGGCATCGCGCGCCTCGACGATCTGGGCTTCGATTTCCGCGATCGTGCGAACCAGCTTGTCGCGACGTTCCACCAGCGGGCCGACGAACATCGGATAGACCGCCTTTAATTCCGGGCTCGCTCGGGAACTGCCGGCCTCGTCAATCTCGCGCGCCAGGTTCTCCACGTCCGCCCGCAACCGCGCCGCCAGCGTTTCGAGATCGCCGAGATAGCGCTGCCGCTCGGCGAGCAGCCAATGCTGAAGACGGTATAGGTTCTGTCGGCCATTCATTCGACAATTCCCCGGTTGCCAACCTCGCGCACCGGATGGAATGGGCCCATCGGGCGCACGCCTGTGAATGGTTTCGCAGCGGTGCTAAAATCAGGTTAAACGCGTTCGCGCTCGCGCGGAGGGCGTCGGAAAATGCGGGAAATAATCTTTTGTTAACCGCTTGCGGTAATACTGGTTAACGAGGACGGCGGCCCCACGCCGCCCGGTCTCCCCGGAGGCGTTGCCATGCGCGTACTGCTAGTTGAGGACGATGCCGCGACCGCCGCCAGCATCGAATTGATGCTGCGCAAGGAAAGTTTCATCTGCGACACGACCGATCTCGGCGAAGATGGCCTGGAGATTGGCAAACTCTACGACTACGACATCATCATTCTCGACCTCTTGCTGCCCGATATCGACGGGTATGAGGTCTTACGCCGGCTACGCGCCGCGCGGGTGCGCACCCCCATCCTCATCCTCTCCGGCCTGGTGGAGCTCGACCACAAGATCAAGGGTCTCGGCTTCGGCGCCGATGACTTCCTGACCAAGCCATTCGACCGCCGCGAGCTGATCGCCCGCATCCAGGCGATCGTCCGCCGCTCCAAGGGTCACCCCGAGTCGACGATTCGCACCGGCAAGCTGCTGGTTAACCTTGACAGCCGCGTCGTCAGCGTCGACCAGAACCCGCTGCACCTCACGGCGAAGGAATACGGAATCCTCGAGCTGTTGAGCCTGCGCAAGGGCACGACGCTGACCAAGGAGATGTTCCTCAATCATCTCTACGGCGGCATGGACGAACCGGAGCTGAAGATCATCGACGTGTTCGTCTGCAAGCTGCGCAAGAAGCTCGCGCAGGCAACGGGCGGCGAGCACTACATCGAGACAGTTTGGGGCCGCGGCTACGTGCTGCGCGACCCGGTCGAGGGGATGGCCGAGCTCAAAACGGCCTGATATCGCGAGAGTGCCGGGCTGATGAAGCGGGCGCCTAGGCGCCCGCTTCGCATTTCACCTGGAATCGCCCCGGCTCCGCCGTCAGCACCAGCCGCCGGCCGAGGCCTTCCGCCAACAATCCGGCGAAATAGGCACAGACGCTGCGCGATGTCAGGTCGGCGACTGGAATAATCTGGGTCAGCGCGTCGCGGCTCTCGGCTGGAAGCCCGTCGCCCGCTCCGACCGCTGTCAAGATCAGCCCAGCGGCG
>DASYXG010000419.1:0-8429 GCA_035935235.1 Allostellaceae bacterium | reverse complement strand
GTCCGCGGGGACCACGGGGATGTCCGATGACGCCTGGGCGGCGCGAACCGCGCGCTGAAAATAGTCGAGCGCATCCTGATTGCGCTGCTCTTGCACCGCGAGCCGACCGGAAAGCACGGCATCGAGAAACACCGGTCCACTGTCACCGTATAGATATTCGTGCAGTGTCAGTGCTTTGGCGGCGGCATCTCGAGCGTGAGGGAGGTCCCCGGCTCCGCGATTCGCCACCGCAAGTTCATAGTAGGTCCAGCCGATCATCGGATGCGTGTCGCCGTAGGCGACGACGTAATTGCGCACGCCCTCGTCGGACGCGGCGATCGCCTCTTTGTACCGGCCGAGCCCGTTATAAGCGCGAGCCAGAACCAGGTCGGAGTGACCGACCGAAGCGGCGTAGAGAGACTTGACGCCCTGACCTAAGGGGCCGGTCAGCCCGTTCGCCTCCTGAAAGAGGGCGCGGCGCCGGCTGAGCGCTTCCTGCGCCAAGGCAAGCGCGACATCGGTACGCCCAGCGCGAGCTTCGATATACGAGCGGTAGGTCAGCCATTCGGGATAGTCGTCGGGCCGCCGCGAATGCTTGACGAAGGGTTCCGCCCGATTCAGGAGCTCGGCCGCGTCGGCGACTCTGCCTTGGCGATATATGGCGAGAGCCATATTGATCATCGCCCGGCCGTTGTCTGGGTGATTCGCGCCAAAAACGCGCTGCATGACGTCGAGCACCTTGGTCCATGCCCGCTCGGCCTCGACGAACCGGGTCGCCCACTCGGCCTCCTCGCCAAGCGTCGAGAGCTGACGGACCGCGCCGATATCGCCAACGCCAAACTGCGACGCCGAGACGCTGAGCGCCTTTTCAAACTGCAGGATCAGAGCGGTGCGGGGCGCCGGTTTAATGACGACCGCCGTGTTTGTCGCCAGCGCTTCGATCGCCCGCTCCGCCAGGGGCACATTGGTCGGCAACATCTCGAAGAGGTAGCCGCGACCGCCCGTACTCGTGCTGCCGACAACCACAGGCCAGCCGCCGTCACGACGGCGGCAAAAACGCACCGCGCCGGCGAACCGGTCGGCGATCTTCGCCGGCGTCGCCGCAGAACATTCCGCCAGCCGGATCGCCAATTGGTCGGCATAGCTACCCTTGGTGAGAAACTCGGCAGGGTTGAATTTGCCGGTGGCGTTGAAGGCGACCAAGAAACCGCTCGACAGCGTCCAGCCCTCACAAAACACGCCGTAATCCTGTTTGCCCGGTTTTTTGTCGGATGTCTCGATCTGGCGCAGCCGGCAATCTTCGCCGGTGAGGTTGGCGCCCAGATCAACCTCCTGGCCGACCCCAGACAAGGTCTGGGCTTGTCCGGCAACCGCGCAAAAGCAGAGCAGCGCCGCCAGCAGAGGGCCTATAAGGCCCGTGGCGAACAATGTCGGTTTCATGGTCTTTGTCGGTCGATCGTTAGCGGGTATTTCAGTGGGGGCTGTCGATCTTGAGAGTGATATCGGCGAAGCCCGGCCGTGAGTTTGTGTCGTCGACCAACACGCGAATGCGATATTCGCCGGGAGGCGCTACTAATCCCTCCAGATCAATCCCGGTTTGATCGATCCGCCCCGCGGTTCGCACGCGATCGGTGACATCGACACCGTCGCCCCGCAAAAGGATTATGTGCACCGAGTTCGGGTCGATGCTTGTGTCCGGGCGCGGCTTGAAGACGGCGCTCAAGCTGAAGGGCGCCCCGCTGGCTATGCTGCCGTCCGGCCCTGTCAACTCAACCTTGGGGCCGTCGGCCGGACCTCGTTGTGTGAGAACCGGAGACGGCGGCAGCAGGGCTTCTTGCGGGGTTATCAGGGCCGTCGCTGCCTGGATGGAGCTCGCCCATAACCAAAACGGGAAGGCCGCAAAGCAGACCTTCGTCCACCGAGACATCGTCAACCGCCCCATTCCCCCTGTATTTCAGTACTATCCTTAACGAGACCGGGCGTCATGGGCTAGCACTCTTCCCATTGCGATTTGGGATCGCCGCTTTCACCTCGGTAGTCTGCCCTTGGCTTTGCTGGCGCGCTTGGGTCTGATCGAGGTCTGAGGCTGGCGGATAAGGAAGATCGGATGAGAATTGGGATTTCTCTCACGAGCAATCACCAGAACGTGGAAGATCCGCGCCAAGGAGCGTCCTGGATGATCCAGCGAGCGGCGGCGGCACATCGCGCCGGCCTCGCTTCCCTCTTCATCGGCGATCAACATGTTTCGCCTACGCCGTATTACCAGAACACGCCGATGCTCGGGCGGCTTCTTGCGGAATGGGGCACGGCTCCGGCCGGGTGTCTGTTCCTGCTGCCTCTGTGGCACCCGGTGCTGGTGGCCGAGCAGATCGGCACATTGGCCGCCATCGCTCAAGGCCCCTTCATCATGCAATGCGGACTCGGCTGGGGCGAGGACCGCTTTGCCGCGATGGGCGCGAACTTCAGGACGCGGCCGTCATCGTTCGAGGAAGCTCTCGACATCGTCCGACGCTTATTGGCGGGCGAGACCGTCAGTTCCTCCGGGCGGTTCCGGTTGGCCGAAGCGAGCTTGGTGCTGCGTCCGGCGGAGCCTGTCGAGGTCTGGATCGGCGCGAGCGCACCGCCGGCGATCGACCGGGCGGCGCGACTGGCGGAGGGTTGGATCGCAAGCCCCGGCCTCTCCCGCGACGAGGCGCGCTCGCAGGCCGATCTATATCGTGAACGCTGCGCCGCTCATGGCAGACAACCAGGCGCCGTCGTCTTGCGGCGCGACGTTTACGTTGGCGAGTCGTCGTCGGAGGCACGAGCGGTGCTGCAGCACGCGGTCGGCCAAGGCTATCGCGGCGTTCCGGGAGAAGCCTTGATCGCCGGATCGGTCGACGAAGTCGCGGAACAGTTTCGGGGCTTTGGGGAACTTGGATACACCGACATTCTCGTGCGGCATCTGACCAACGATCAGCCCAAGGTTCTGGGCTCCTTGGAGCGGCTGGCGGCGGTGCGAGCGGCGCTGGCCTAGCCGCTCTCATCCTCGCGACGACGAGCCTCGGCCTTGCGACCGGCTTAGGCGGCTCCGGTCGATCACAAAATCCGGCGGTCGGTATCCGAGAGCAGCATCGACTTCGGGGCTGCGCTATCGTGCGGCAGTTCGATCATCAGGCCACAAATCCGTCGGGGAGGCGGCAGGAATGAAGCTCTATACCTACTATCGCTCGCAGGCGACCTTCCGCGTGCGCATCGCGATGAACCTCAAGGGCCTGAGCCACGAGGACACCTATCTGCACCTCGAAAAGGGCGACCAGTTCGATCCCGGCTACAAGGCGATCAACCCGCAGATGGTGGTCCCGACCCTGATCGACGGCGATGTGAAGTTGTTCCAGTCGCTAGCGATCCTGGAATACCTCGAGGAGAAATACCCCAACCCGCCGCTGCTGCCGAAGGACATCGCCGCGCGCGCCTGGTGCCGCGGCTTCGCGCTGATCAACATCGCCGACTCGCACCCGCTGCTGGTGCCGCGCATCCGCCACTATCTGGTCGACGAACTGAAGCTGCCGACGGAAAAAATGGTCGGCTGGATCCAGCACTGGATGGGGGTCGGCCTGCAAGCGATGGAAACCCTGCTCGCGGAACACAAGGAGACCGGGAAATTCTGTCACGGCGACCAGCCGACCCTCGCCGATATCGGCCTCGTGACCCAAGTGACGCCCGCCAAGACGTTCGATACGCCCCTGGACGCCTATCCACGCGTCATGCGCATCTTCGAAACCTGCATGGCGATCCCGGCCTTCAACGATGCCGCGCCGATCAACCAACCCGACGCGGAAAAGCCGTTCCACGGCTCCGGCGTGCGCTAGGAGATCACCTCCTGTGCCAACCGGTTGTCGACGCAATCGGCGAAGGGAATCGCGCGGCTGAGGAAGCCGGTGGTGAGCAGCGCGCGGCGCAACCGGTCGAAGCCTTCCTCCGGCAGCACCGGGTCGGTACCCCAAACACCCTCCGCCCGGTAACGGCGAAGAGCCCCGGTCAGTACCGAGCGGTCGAGCGCCGGGAAATAGGGGGCGATTGTGTCCGCCAGTTGCTCCGGCCGCGCCGACGCCACCCATTTCTGCGTCTTGTAGATCGCCCGCACCATGCGGCGGAACGGTTCGGGGTCGGTCGCGAGGCGCTCGCGCGTTGCCGCGAACACGGTGTAGCTGCAGCGGCCGCGCGCCGCTGCGGGCAGCCACCAATGTGCACCGCGCCGTAACGCCAGCTCGACAAACGGTTCGAACAATTGCGCCACGTCGATGTCGCCGGTGGCAAGGCCGGCGACGTTCTCCTGCATGGTGCGGCCGACTACCCGTTCGAGCCGCGCCGGGTCGATCCCGGCCTCATGCAGATCGCCGGCGAGGCAGAGCCAAGGGGTCGGCACCTCGCTGACGCTGGCGAAGCGCTTGCCGAGCAGGTCGGCGAGCACGAAATCGGGATTGGGGGCGGCGCCGACCAGCGAAAACGGGTCGCGGCACACCACCTCGGCAAAGGCGGTGATCGGCGAAGCGGGTTCCTGCTCGTGCGCCTTCATAATGCGGATGGGGCCCATCCACATCACATCGGCCTCGCCGGCGACGAGCGCCGCCTCGGCTCTGCCCGGGCCGGGCGACGGCAGCAGTTCGACTTCAAGCCCCTCCGCCTCATAGGCTCCGGTGGCGTGCGCCGCGTAGAACGGCGCGTAGAGCACGAAGCGGTAGTTCTCGTAGAGCCTAAGGTGCATGGCTTCCCTCCCTCGGCTTCGCTATCGTTAGCACATCACCGACGAAGGACGTGACCCATGACCGACGCAGCCGCCTCACTCAATTGCCTTGCGGGAGTCCGCGTGCTCGACCTGACTCAATTCGAGGCAGGGCCGACCTGCACCGAGGTGATGGCGCAATTGGGCGCCGAGGTGGTCAAGGTCGAGAATCCGAAGGGCGGCGAGCCGGGCCGCATCCTCGGCGCCGGACCCAAGCCGGGCGCTGACGCCTATTACTTCATGGTCTACAACGCCAACAAGAAGTCGGTGACGGTCAATTTGAAGTCGCCGCGCGGGCTCGAGCTGGTCAAGGAGATGGCGGCGAAAGCCGACGTCTTTATCGAGAACATGGCACCCGGCACGATCGAGAAATTGGGCCTGGGCTACGACGTGCTGTCGAAGATCAACCCGCGCCTCATCTACGCCCAGGTCAAAGGGTTCGGCGAGGGCAGCCCCTATGAGCACAATCTCGCCTTCGACATGATCGCCCAGGCCGCCGGCGGCAACATGGCGATCACTGGCGAGGTCGGCAGCCGGCCGATCCGCCCTGGTGCGACGCTCGGCGACACCGGCACCGGCATGCTGATGTGCATCGCCATCGTCAGCTCGCTCTACGAACGCAACACAACCGGCAAGGGCAGGCGGCTCCAGGTCGCGATGCAGGACGCGCAGCTCAACTACACGCGCGGCGCCTTCGTCAATCACGCGCGCACCGGCAAGCCGCAAGAGCGCGGCCGCGCCGGGTTTGGCGGGCCGGCGCCGTCGGACATATTTCCGTGCAAGCCGGGCGGGCCCAACGATTGGGTCTATGTCTTCAACAGCCACAACAACCCGGAGCACTGGCGCCGCACTGCGACGATCATGGGACGGCCGGAATGGGCCGACGACCCGGAGTTTATCGATCGCAACAAGCGCATGAATCACAACGACGAAGTCAACGCGATGGTAACGGCGTGGACGCGGCAGCACACCAAGAAGGAGGCGATGGAGATCCTCGGCGCGGCCGGGATTCCCAGCGGCGCGGTGTACGACACCGGCGACCTCTTGGCGGAGCCGACGTTCCAAAGCCGCGGCATCATTCAGACGCAGCACCACCCGAACGGCGATTTCCGCATGCCGACCTTTCCGGTGCGCTTTGACGGCAAGCCGCCGCAAATCACCCGCTCGCCGCTGCTGGGCGAGCACACCAACGAGGTGTTCGGCTCCTGGCTCGGCCTTGGCGCCGGCGATGTCGCGGGCTTGAAGGACGAAGGGGTGATCTAGGTCTCGTCCCGCGCCTCGCGCATCTGGCGCAGGAGGTCGCGGACGCTGCGCGCGGTGCGCAGCTTGCGGCCGATATCGGGGGCGAGGCGTAGATCGCCCTCGCCGTCGAGCCAGCCGGCCTCGGTGTCGGGCGGCAGCTCGCGCATGACCTCGGCGAAGGCGCGAAAGATCGCCTCGACCTGGTGTGCTTCGAGCCGCCGTTCTCTCGCCATGAAGCCGCCTCCGCTTGACGCGGAGCACAGTAGCCGAATGGCCGCTGTGCGTCGCCGCCGCTGCTAGAACAGCTAATCTGCAGCAAATAGCGGTTTGCGGCGGCCGATTAGAACAGGGCGAGCTGGTTGCTCTGCCGTGCCGGCACGCGGAACAAGCTCACATCGAGCGGCTCGGTGTGGCGCCGGTCGAGGCCGAGGCGGCGGCAGGCGCGGTCGAACCGCATGCTCAGCATGTCGGCGTAAGGCCCGTAGCCGATCATCCGCTTTGACCAGGTCGAATCGTAAAGCTTGCCGCCATGCGATTGGGCGACCAGCGAGAGCACGTGCGCGGCCTTGTTCGGGACGTGCGCTTCGAGCCATTCCTTGAAGAGGGCCTTCAGTTCCAGCGGCAGGCGCAGCATCGTGTAGCCTGCGGTGATCGCGCCGGCGTCCTTGGCGGCGGCCAGAATGTCCTCCATCTCGGCATCGTTGAGCGCCGGGATCATCGGCGCCGACAAGACGCCGGTCGGGATGCCGGCCTTTGCCAGCGCGGCGATGGTCTCGATCCGGCGCCGCGGGGTCGCGGCGCGCGGCTCCATCACCCGCGCCAGCGCCCGGTCGAGCGTCGTCACCGACACGGTGACGCAGGCGAGGCGCCGCGCCGCCATCTCGGCGAGGATGTCGATATCGCGCTGGATGAGGGCGCCTTTGGTGACGATCGTCACCGGGTGGCGGAAATCGCGCAACACTTCGAGGATCGAACGAGTGACCTCAAGTTTGCGCTCGGCTGGCTGGTAAGGGTCGGTGTTGCTGCCTAGCGCGATGGGCCGGCAGGTGTAGCCTTTCTTGCTCAGTTCCTCTTTGAGCAGCTCCGCCGCGCGCGGCTTGTAGAAGATGCGGCTTTCGAAATCGAGGCCCGGCGACAGGCCGAGAAAGGCGTGGCTCGGCCTGGCATAGCAATAGATGCAGCCGTGTTCGCACCCGCGATACGGGTTGATCGAGCGGTCGAAGCCGATATCGGGGGAGTTGTTGCGGGCGATGATCGTGCGCGTCGAGTCGATCTGCAGCCGCGTGGCGAGCGGCATCGGCTCTGGCTCGGCGCCGGGCACGCTCCAGCCGTCGTCGAACACGACCCGCTCCTCGCGCTCGAAGCGGCCGCTCGCGTTGGTGACGGAACCGCGTCCCTTGCGCGGCGTGGGGGAGGCCGGCATATCCATGCCCGCCAATATGGCATTTCGGTGAGAACAATACAAGAACATATTCGAATATCGGTGGTCATCCCGGTGCTCGACGCCGCGGCGGAGCTGCCGCTCGCACTTGCGGCGCTGGCCGGTGTGGCGCTGATTGGCGAGGTCATCGTTGTCGATGGCGGGTCGCGCGACGCGAGCGCGCGGATCGCGCGTCGCGCCCGAGCGCGGGTCATCGAGGCGTCGCGTGGCCGGGGTACTCAACTCGCCGCCGGCGCCAGGGCGGCGCGGTGCGACTGGCTGCTGTTCCTCCACGCGGATTGCCGGTTGCTGCCAGGGTGGGAAAGGGCGATTCGCGCCTTTATCGCCGCGCCCGGCGCGGAGCACCGGGCGAGCTATTTTGCTCTCGCGCTCGACGATCCGGCCGCTGCGGCGCGCCGTGTGGAGCGGCTGGCAGCGTGGCGGAGCCGCGCGCTGGCGCTACCCTACGGCGACCAGGGCTTGTTGATTCACCGATCGCTCTATGAGGCGGCAGGCGGCTATCCGGCGATCCCGCTGATGGAGGATGTGGCGCTGGCGCGGCGGCTCGGCCGGGGGCGGCTGAAGCCGCTCGACGCGACGATCATTGCCTCGGCGCGCCGCTACCGGCGCGACGGGTACTGGCGCCGGGCGCTGCGCAACCTGTTCTGCCTGGCATTGTATTTTCTCGGCGTCCCGCCGGCCCGGATCGCAAAGATTTATGGGTAAGCCTTCTCCCTCCGTCATGGCCGGGTTTAGCCCGGCCATCCACGGGAAGCGACAAGTTGCGTGGATGCCCGGAATAAGTCCGGGCATGACGGTGAGAAGATGGCGGGCTCAATGCGCACCCTGATCCTGTTCGCCCGCGCACCGCGGCTCGGCGGTGGCAAGAGCCGGCTGGCGCGCGAGATCGGCGCGGTGGCGGCGCTCCACTTCGAGCGGCTGATGCTAGCGCGCAGCCGGCGGCGCTTTGGGCGTGACAGGCGCTGGCGGTTCGTTCTAGCAATCACTCCCGACCAGGAAGCA
>DASYXG010000418.1:0-4383 GCA_035935235.1 Allostellaceae bacterium | reverse complement strand
GAAAAAGTCGCGGTGGCTTTCGACCTGCAGATCGATCAGCGTGACCTCGTGACCGGCCTCACGCACCGCGGCAGCGATCAATTCGAGCCCTAGCGGCTCGAGTCGCAGGAAGATCCGCGTGTACATCAGCGGACCGGGATGGACGCAAAGAACCCGCATTGCCTAGCCCCCGCTCGCGCGTTTCCCTAGAGCTTCAGCAGCCGCTTCGCATTGCCGTTGAGGATCTTCGCCTTGTCCGCCGCCGAGACCGGAAGGCGCTCGGCCCAGCTGGTTCCCGGCGGGTTATCGACGAAGGGATAATCGACCGAGAACAGCACCCGGTCGATGCCGATCTCCTGAATACAGTGGAGCAGCGCCGGGTCGGAGAAGAAGCCACTCGTCGTCACCCAGAAATGCTCGGTAAAGGCATCGCGGAACCAGGTGGCGCCACGACCGTCCCGCGCGAAGCCCATGTTGACGCGCCACAGGTAAAGCGGCAGCCCCTCGCCGAGATGGCCGAGGATGATCTTGAGACCTGGATATTTCTCGAACACGCCGCTCAAGACGAGCCGCACGCCCTGGGTCGCGGTCTCGACCGTGAAGCCCCAGGCGGCGCGCAAGATGGTCGGGAATTTCTCGACGTAATCCTTGTAGTAGACGTCGATCACCCGCGGGTCGGGGATCGAGGGGTGCATATAGAGCGGCACGTCGAGCGCCGCGGCCCGCTCGAAGATCGGCCAGAAGCGCTCGTCGTCGATGAAGAGCCCGTTGGTGAGACCATGGATCATCGCGCCCTTGAACCCGAGTTTCGTGACCGTGCGCTCCAACTCGTCGGCGGCAGCATTCGGGTCAGGGGTCGGGATCGCGGCGAACGCGGCGAAACGGCCGGGATGCGCCTGGACGGTCTGTTGCAGCCGATCGTTGACCCCTTTGGCGAGTCGCACCGAGGTTTCGGCATCGAGTTTTTGTAGCGAGGGCGCGGCATGCGACAACACCTGGAAGTCGATCCCCGCTTCGTCCATTTCCTTGAGCCGCAAGGCGCCCAAATCGTAAAGCCGCTCGGGCACTTTCGGCAGGGTTGGCGCATTGCGCGGCGGGACCGCGTCGAGCCCCTTGAAATGCGTCGCGAGCTCGGGATCGAGGTAATGCTCCTCGAGGGCGATGACCTGGGTTTTGCTTGGCATCGGCGACCCTCCCACTGATCCTGGCGCGAGTCTTAGTGCAAATTCCGCCGGGGCGGAATGGCCGCCGGCATCACGATGCCGCCTCGCTGTCGCGGGCGATCATCGCCCGCAAGGTCGCATGCATCGGCGCACCCGGCCCGAGCCGCTTGTGCGCTTCCTCGTGGATCGCCTTGGCCAATTCCGGCTGGCGGCCGAGCAGCTCGAAAAAATCGACGATGTCGAGAGCGAGCAATGTGCACGGCCGCGTCGTCATCACCGTCGCGTTGCGCGGGGCGCCGGTCAGAAGCGCAAGCTCGCCGAAGAAATAGTCGGCGCCAAATTTCAAGCTCCTGGGTTCGAGGAGCACCTCCACCTCGCCCTCGACGACAAAAAACATGCAGTCTCCGGGCTCGCCGCGCCGCATGATCACGGCGCCGGCGGGGTAGTCGCGAGCCCGCAGCAACCGTGCGACCTCGGCGATCAGCGTCGCGCCGAGGTTATGAAAGAAGGGCACCTTGGCAACGAGATCCCAGGTGCGCAGAAACTCGCGCCGACGCATCTCCTCGGCGTAACCGGTCGCGAGAATGCCGGCCCACAATGCGAAGACCAGGATGCCCGAGACCATCACCACCCCAGCGAGCATCCGCCCGGCGACGGTGTGTGGCACAGCGTCGCCGTAACCGGTTGTGGTCAAGGTGACGATCGCCCACCACAGGCTGGCCGGAATGGAGCCGAAAAACTCGGGCTGTGCATTGCGCTCCAGCAAATAGGCAAGACTGCCCGCCACCAGCAGCACGATGAAGACACCGAGCAGCACCGACAAAAGAGCGTGCCGCGCGTGGGTGACGACGCGCTGCAAGATCGTCAGCCCGGGCGAATAGCGCACCAGCTTGAACACCCAGACAAAGCCGAAAAGGCTCGCGTCGCGGTAGCCGACAACCGCGACAAGCGCCGGCATTACCCCCAAAAGGTCGAACACGCCGCCGATCGAGGCGGCCCAGGACAGCCGCGCTCGCAGGTCGCCCCGATGCGCGCCGCCCGGCGCTTCCGGAGCGATATAGAGGCGGAACAGGTAATCGCCGACAAAGAACGCCGCGATCACGTCAAAAGCCCCGGTAAGCCATGACCCGTAATCGCCGCGCAGCGCCGGGACGGTCATCGCGAGCATCACGCCGATTCCCGCCGCGACCATCGCGTGGTGTGTGCCTCGCAACAGGCGAGCTCCGGCGGTGCCCGACCCCGGCTGCAACAAGCGGTAGAGGAAAGCGCGGTCCATCAGCGCATTGTAATCGCTGCGGCCTCACCGCCCAGAACTTGTTCATTCCACTCCGGCGGCGTGGGCACGGCGAGCGCGGTTTTCCGCGACGGCCGAATTTTGCTATACCGAGATCGCGATCTCAGGAAACCCTCACGTGATTTTGCTGCCAGGCAACCGCCGCGCCGCTCTCGCTTTTCTGCACGACGTCGCGATGGCAGCTTTGTCCTTCGCGTTCTCCTTTTATTTGCGCATCGGCGGCGAGTTTCTTTCTTACGAGCCGCGCCTGACCTTGTTTTACGGCAGCGTGTTCACCGCGATCGCCGCGGTGGTGTTCCTGATGACCGGGCTTTACCGCGGCATCTGGCGCTACGCCTCGCTACCCGATTTGTTCAACATCGCCCGGGCCGCGACATTGACCGTGCTGATCTTCCTGCCGGTGATGTTTCTCGTCACCCGGCTTGAGACGTTCCCGCGCTCGACCCTGTTCATCAACTGGCTGGTGCTGATCGCGCTTTTGGGCGGACCGCGTCTCAGCTACCGGCTGTTCAAGGATCGCGGCCTCGACCACGTGCTCGAACAGCGGTCCGCGCCGCAGATCGTGCCGGTGCTGCTGATCAGCGCGCGCGACGGCGCCGACACCTTTATCCGCGAGACGATGCGCGATCCCAACGCGGTCTACCGCGTCGTCGGGATGCTCGCCGACACGCGGGCCCGGGTTGGGCGGCAGATTTACGGCGTGCGCGTGCTGGGCACGATCGACGACCTCGAGTCGGTGGTGCGGATGCTCGACCGGCGCGGCCGGCGCCCGCAAAAACTCATCGTCACCGCCCAGGGGCTCGATGGCGCGGCGATCCGCGATTTGCTCGACCGCGCCGACGCGCTGGCGATTCCGCTCGCCCGGTTGCCGCGCGCCACCGAATTGCGCGAGGGCTTCGTTGAGACCGAGGAAATCCAGCCAATCGCGATCGAGGATCTGCTCGGCCGGCCGCAAGCGGTGCTCGACCGCGAGGCGATGGCGCGGCTGATCCGCGGACGCCGCATCCTGATCACCGGGGCGGGCGGCACGATCGGCTCGGAATTGGCGCGTCAACTCGCCGCTTACGGGCCGTCGCGGCTGATCCTTTTGGATAACGGCGAATATCTGCTCTACACGATCGATACCGAGCTGCACGAGCGGTTTCCCGGGCTGGTCGTGCGCCCGTTACTGGGCGACGTGCGCGACCGGCACCGTGTCGACGAGGTTCTCGATGCCGAGCGGCCGGAGATCGTCTTTCACGCGGCCGCGCTCAAGCACGTACCCATGGTCGAGCAGAACCCGGTCGAGGGGGTGCTGACCAATGTCGTCGGCAGCCGCAATGTCGCGGAGTCGGCACGCGCGCACGGGGTCGAACTCGTCGTGCAAATCTCCACCGACAAGGCGGTCAACCCGACCAGCGTGATGGGCGCCACCAAGCGCGTCGCCGAATCGTTCTGCCAGGCGCTCGACCTCCACGGGGTCGCGCGCGGCCGAGGCGCCACCCGCTTTGTCACGGTGCGGTTCGGCAATGTGCTGGGGTCGACGGGTTCGGTGGTGCCGCTGTTCACCCGCCAGCTCGCCGGCGGCGGGCCGCTGACCGTGACGGACCCCGAGGTGAGCCGGTTTTTCATGACCGTGCGCGAAGCGGTCGAGTTGGTGCTCGAAGCCTCGGCCACGGTCGGCCTCGCCGACGAGAACGGGGCGCGCGGCAAGATTTTTGTGCTCGATATGGGCGAGCCGGTGCGGATCGTCGATCTGGCGCGGCAGATGATCCGCCTCGCCGGCCTCGTCCCCGACCAGGACATCGCGATCGCGTTCACCGGATTGCGACCCGGCGAAAAGCTCCACGAGGAATTGTTCCACGACGCCGAGGCGGCGGTGCCGACGGGAAACCCGGCGCTGCGCCTCGCCGCGCCGCGCACCGCCGACTATGCGGTGCTGGCGCGCTCGATCGACGAGCTCGAGGA
>DASYXG010000417.1:0-2666 GCA_035935235.1 Allostellaceae bacterium | reverse complement strand
CCGTCCGAGGTCGCCGACGGGGTGCTCCGCCAAGCCCGCGAGAAACTCGAAGACGCGATCGACCGGACGAAGACCGAGGCCGGCGACGTGACCCTGATCGCGGTCGGCGGCGGTGCCTTCCTGGTGCCAGAGCGGCTCGCCGGGATCGCCGAGGTGATCCGCGTGCCACACGGCGATTGCGCCAACGCGGTCGGCGCCGCAGTCGCGCAAGTCAGCGGCGAAACCGATCAGATTTTCCGCGACATGAGCCGCGCCGAGGCGATCGCCGCGGCCGAAACGCAGGCCGTCGCGCGCGCTCGTTCCGCCGGCGCCGACCCGGCGACAATAGCGACGATCGAGGTCGAGGACATGCCGCTCGCCTACCTCCCCGGCAATGCACTGCGCGTCAGGGTGCGTGTCGCGGGCGAGATGGGCGCCACCTGAAAAGAATCAGCTCTGTTCGAGCTCGGTATCCCAGTAGAGATAGTCCCGCCAGGAATCGTGCAGGTAGTTGGGCGGGAAAGCGCGGCCGTTTTCCTGCAGCATGAACGAGGATGGCTGGACTGGACGGTGGCGCGGGTACATGCCGCTCTGCTCGGGTAGGCGATTGCCCTTCTGCAGATTGCAGTAGGAGCAGGCGGTCACGACATTGGCCCACACGGTGCGTCCGCCGCGCGACCGTGGCACGACATGATCGAAGGTCAGATCGTGCGACGGGAACGGCTCGCCGCAATACTGGCACGAGAAACGATCGCGCAGGAACACGTTGAACCGGGTGAAGGCCGGGTTGCGCGCCGCCTGAACGTACTCCTTGAGGGCGATGACGCTGGGCAGCCGCATCTCGATCGACGGGCTGCGCACATAGGTGTCGTAATGGTCGACGATAAAGACGCGCTCGAGGAAGACGGCCTTGACCGCGTCCTGCCACGACCAAAGCGACAACGGGAAATAGGAGAGCGGACGGAAATCCGCGTTGAGCACCAAAGCCGGGCAGCTATCGAGCATTCACTCACCACTATGAAGCCCGCGTTCAAACCCCGAGTAGCACGGGATTATGACGGATTGTTAGCGGATCGGCGGCGGAGCGACAAGATTTCGCGGGCGCATTCTTCGCGCTGGATGGTGCTGGTTCGTCCTTCGAGGCCTCGCTGCGCGCGGCGCCTCGGGATGAGGCGCGTTTTCGATGCCATCGAAGACCTAACCTCATCCTGAGGAGCGCCCGCCAGGGCGCGCCTCGAAGGACGCAGACCATTGATGCAGCTCGCGAAAAACTACCGCGTCGGGACCGGCTTATCGCCGCGATAGTCGTAGAAGCCGCGCTCCGCCTTGCGGCCAAGCCACCCGGCCTCGACATATTTGACGAGCAATGGACACGGCCGGTATTTCGAATCGGCGAGCCCCTCGTAGAGCACCTGCATCACCGAAAGGCAGGTGTCGAGGCCGATGAAATCGGCAAGTTCGAGCGGGCCCATCGGGTGATTCGCGCCAAGCTTCATCGCTGTGTCGATCGCCTCGACCGTGCCGACCCCTTCGTAAAGCGTGTAAACCGCCTCGTTGATCATCGGCAGCAGGATGCGGTTGACGATAAAGGCCGGATAATCCTCGGAGGCGACCGGGGTCTTGCCCAGCTTCAGCGTGAGATCGCGGGTAGCGACGAAAGTCGTCTCGTCGGTGGCGATGCCGCGTATCAGCTCGACCAGGCTCATCGCCGGCGCCGGGTTCATAAAATGCATGCCGATGAACTTGCCCGGCCGGTCGGTCGCCGAGGCGAGCCGGGTGATCGAGATCGATGAGGTGTTGGTGGCGATCAACGCGTCGGGCTTCAAGCACGGCACGAGGGTCTTGAAGACCTCGCGCTTGACGTCTTCCTTCTCGGTCGCGGCTTCGATGACCATGTCGCGATCGCCAAACGCGGCGTAGTCGGCGGCCGCGTGGATGCGGGCGAGCGCGGCGTCCTTGTCCTCCTCGCGGATGCGCCCACGGGCGACCTGGCGCGACATGTTGGCGCCGATGGTCTCGACCCCGCGGGCGAGCGCCTCGGGGCTGATATCCGTCAGCACCACATCGAGCCCGGCAAGGGCGCAGACATGGGCGATGCCCCGGCCCATCTGCCCCGCGCCGATGACGCCGATGCGGTTGAGTTCGCTCACTTCTGGGTCTTCGCGAGTTCGGCGTCGAGCTCGGGCAAGACCTTGAAGAGGTCGCCGACCAGGCCGTAATCGGCGATCTGAAAGATCGGCGCTTCCTCGTCTTTGTTGATGGCGACGATGACCTTCGAGTCCTTCATGCCGGCGAGATGCTGGATCGCGCCGGAAATGCCGACCGCGATGTAGAGTTCCGGCGCGACGATCTTGCCGGTCTGCCCAACCTGGTAGTCGTTGGGCACGAACCCGGCGTCGACCGCGGCGCGCGAAGCGCCCACTGCCGCCCCCAATTTGTCGGCGACCGCTTCGAGCAGGTGGAAATTGTCGCCCGATTGCATGCCGCGCCCACCCGAGATGATGACCCGGGCGCTGGTGAGCTCGGGCCGCTCGGATTTCGACAGCTCGGCCCTGACGAATTCGGAAAGACCGGCCGAGCCCGCGCCGCTCACCGCCTCCACCGCGCCCGAGCCACCCTCGGCGGCGCCCGGCGGAAACGCCGTGCCACGCACGGTGATGATCTTGACCTTGTCCTTCGATTGCACT
>DASYXG010000416.1:0-13905 GCA_035935235.1 Allostellaceae bacterium | reverse complement strand
CGGGCAGCGCGACATCGGCATAGCTGATGTCGTCAAGGTGGGTATGCGCCAATACCCGGCCTTGCGCATCGACGACCCCAGTGATGCCGTTATTGGCGACCCGGATCAGCGGCAACCCGTCCTCGACGGCACGGGTCCGCGCCATCGCGAAATGCTGGTAGGGACCGGCGCTGCGCCCGTACCAGGCATCGTTGGAGACGTTGAGGATCCAGGACGGGCGGTCGTGCGGGTCGACGATGGCGTCAGGAAAAATCGCCTCGTAGCAGATCAGCGGCGAAAACGACGGGAGACTGCCGATCTTGAGCGTCCGTGGTCCCGGGCCGGCGCTCAGATCGATCACACCGGGGGTGAATTTCTTGATCGGCAGCCACTTGCTGAGCGGCATGTATTCGCCAAAGGGCACCAGATGCGCCTTGTCGTACTGGGCCACCATTTGGCCCGATCCGTCGATCGCGTCGATGCTGTTCCACACCGCCGTCACCGGAAGCGGCGGCGGCGGCCCGCGCAGCGCGCCGGTGAGGACGTACCCGCCCGGCGGGGCGACGGCGGCGATGGCGTCGCGATGGGGGGCGTCGCGCTCCAGCAGGTAGGTCGCTGCCGCCTCCGGCCAAATCACCGCGGCGAGCTTGTGGTCGGCGGGAGCGTTGCTGAGTTCGATCAAGCGGTGGAAATTTGCCTCGGCTTCGGCGGCGTTCCACTTGCTGGATTGGGCGATCGAGGGCTGCACCAGGCGCAGCCATGTATCGGTCGTCGCCGATGGCAGGAGGCTCAGCCGCAACGCTCCGGCAGCCGCGGGAACCAGGATCAGCGCCGCCGCGGCAATCGCCGGCAGAAAGCGCCGAAGGGGGCTCAAAGGGGTCAGCGACGGCGTCCCGAACATTGCCGGCAGGCAGGCGGCGAGGACCGTCACAAAGCTAAGGCCGTAAATGCCGACCCAAGCGGTCGTCTGCAGCATGACGAGGGCGCCTGGAAACCCGCCGGCCCAGACATAGCCGGCCAGGTTCCACGGAAAGCCGGTAAAGACATGCCCGCGCAGCCACTCGGCGATGACCCACGTCACCGCGAAGGCGCAAATCCGCGTGAGGCCGGTCATCCCTAACCGGAGCCGCGCTAAACCGGCCGCGTAGGTGCCGAGCGCAGTGAAGGCCGAGAGGATGATTGGCATGCCAAACAGCCCGAATGGCAGCGCCCACCAATAGCGGGCGATGTCGACGAAGAGTGCTACCGCGATCCAGTACAAGCCGGCGGTGAAGTAGCCCATGCCGAAGACATAACCGAGCCTCGCCGCGGCCCAGGGGGACGGGCTGCCCTCGTCGAGCCAGAGATAGAGCGGGAAGACAATAAAGATCACCGGCGTCATATCGACCGGCGGCAAGCCGGCGGCGAGCAGGGCGCCAAGCGCCAGCGCCGTCAGGTAGCGCCGCCAACCGGCGAGCGCAGCCATTTCCTGCGCGATGCGGCACAAGGGGGTCGCGAGCTGCGCGCCCGGCGGGACGCGCAGAGCCGAGAGTTCTGGCGTTTCGTTCATTTGCCGGCGACAGCGGCAGGAAGGCCGCGCACACGTAGTCGCTTGATCCGGCGCGGGTCGGCGTCGAGGACCTCGAATTCGATCCCGCCGGGATGGGGGATCACCTCGCCGCGACGCGGCACTCGCCCGGCGAGCGCGAACACCAGGCCACCCAGCGTATCGACCTCTTCGTGATCGCCATTGTGGCGCAAGGTGGTGCCGCGCTGCTCCTCGAGCGTCTCGATCGGGATGCGCGCATCGGCGATGACGCTACCATCCGGCCGGTCGATCAGGATCGGGGTGTCGTCGACGTCGTGCTCGTCCTCGATCTCGCCGACGATCTCTTCGATCAAATCCTCGATCGTCACCAGCCCGTCTATGCCGCCAAACTCGTCGACGACCATGGCGATGTGGGTACGGGTCTGGCGCATCTGCACCAAGAGATCGAACACCGCCAGAGACGGGGCCACGACTAGCACCTTGCGCAGCATCGGCGCGAGCTTGACATGGCGGCGGTCCGCGACTGGCGCCAGCACGTCTTTGACATGCACGAAGCCAAGCACGTCGTCGAGTGTCTCGCGATAGACCGGCACGCGCGAATGGCCGTGTTCGATCATCAATTTGACCAGCTCATCGAACGGCCGCTCGATATCGAAGGCGATAACGTCGACGCGCGGCACCATAACGTCGGCCGCGCTACGGTCGTGGACCTTGAGGACGTTGCCGATCAGCATGCGCTCTTGCGGCGTGATCGGGCTTTCGTCGTCCTCGTCGCTGGGGGCGGCGATCATCGCGTCGATCGCCTCCCTCGGGTCGCGCGAACGCCACAGCAGCCGGAACAGGCCGCGCAGGCGCGCTATTGACCCATGATGTTCTTGCTGGCCGTCGCTACTAGGCGGCTCGATGTCGGTCATCAACCAAGTGCCCGGGTTCAGCTATCACATAATATCATGATACGGGTTCGGCACCCCCAACTCGGTCAAAATCGCGATTTCGCGGGTCTCCATCGCAGCGGCGTCGGCCGGCTCCGCATGGTCGTAACCGAGCAGATGCAGGACGCCGTGCACGACAAGATGGCGCAAATGATCGGCCAGCGGCTTGTGTTGTTCGAGCGCCTCCCGCGCCACCGTCTCATAAGCGAGGACGATATCGCCGAGCAGTAGCGGCGCCCCGTCCGGTGGCGGAATCGCGGGATCGGCCGCCGGGAAGGCGAGCACGTTGGTCGAGGTGTCCTTGCCGCGCCAAGTGCGATTCAGCGTCTGCTGCGCGGCATCGTCGGTAAGCGTCACATCGACCACGGACGCGGGCGGCGCCTCGCTTCGCTGCAGCGCCAGCCGTGCCGCCGTCGCAGCCAAGTCCGCGGCGCCGGCGCACGCGCATTCCCAGAGCGGGCAGGGGGCCGCTACCTCGACCGCGAGAGCGGCTTCGTCGATCATTTCGCCTTGCGAGACGCTCTGTCGCGCGCGTCGTAGGCGCCGACGATACGCGCCACAAGCGGGTGGCGAACCACGTCGCGCTCGGTGAAGCGAACGACCGAGGCGCCTTCGATCCCGTCGAGCGCCTCAAGTGCATCGGCGAGGCCCGATTTTGTCCCCACCGGAAGGTCGATTTGCGTGGGGTCGCCGGTCACCACCATCCGCGACCCCTCGCCGAGCCGGGTGAGGAACATCTTCATCTGTACCGGCGTCGTGTTTTGCGCTTCGTCGAGGATGACGAACGCGCGCAACAGGGTGCGGCCTCGCATGAATGCAATCGGCGCGACCTCGATCTCCCCGGTGCCGAGACGCTTCTGCAGCTGATCCGCTGGGATCATGTCGTTAAGCGCGTCGAAGATTGGACGCAGATAGGGGTCGACCTTGTCGCGCAGATCGCCGGGGAGGAAGCCGAGCCGCTCGCCGGCCTCCACCGCCGGCCGCGATAGGATGATGCGCTCGACTTGCCCGGTCATCAGCAGATCGACCGCGGCGGCGACGGCAAGATAAGTCTTGCCGGTACCCGCGGGGCCGAGGCCGAAGACCAGCTCGTTCTCGCGCATCGCCTTGACGTAAAGCGCCTGACCAGCGGTGCGCGCGGCGATGCGGCGCTTGCGCGTGCGGAAGCTGGCATCTTCACGCCACAGACTCAGATTCTTGTCGTCGCGCTCCGCCTGCGCGAACCGCAAGGCGGCATCGACCGCGGCGATATCGACCTCCTGGCCGCGCTTCACCTGCTCGTAGAGGCGCGACAGTGCGAGATGAGCGATCTCGGTGGCCGACGCCGTGCCGGAAATCGCCAGCCGGTTGCCGCGCGGCACCAGCGCGACGCCAAGCTGGCGCTCGATCTGGTCGAGATGCGCGTCTCGCTCGCCGTAGAGCAGCGGCAGCAGCAAATTGTCATCGAATTCGATCTGGGCGCGTGCCCCCGGTGGGTTGCCGACGAGATCGGGAGAGACCGCGCTCATTGCGCCGCCGCCCGGACATCATCCACGGTCCCTGTAAGGCTGTTGGAGCGCACTCCGACAATGCGCACTGGGGCGATCTCGCCGATCCGATCGGGCTCGGCGTCGGCATGGACCGGATGGAACCAGGGGCTGCGCCCGATCAGCTGACCCGCATGCCGGCCCGCCTTCTCGAACAATACCGGCATCGTCGCGCCGACCGCCGCATCGTTGAACGCTCGCTGCTGCTCCCGCAACAGCTCCTGTAGTGCGGCAAGCCGCTCGCCCTTGACCGGCTCGGGGAGCTGCCTTTCGGCGGAAGCCGGGGTGCCCGGGCGCGGCGAATACTTGAAGGAGTAGGCCTGAGCGAAGCCGATCTCGGCGACGAGGTCCAACGTGGCGCGGAAATCCAATTCGCTTTCTCCTGGATAACCAACGATGAAATCGGATGAAAAGGCGATATCCGGCCTCGCATCGCGCAATTTTTGGACCGCGCGGCGATAGTCGCCAGCGGTGTGCCGCCGGTTCATCGCCGCCAGCACGCGGTCGGAGCCGCTTTGCACCGGCAGATGCAGGAACGGCATCAGCTGCGGCAGGTCGCGATGCGCGGCGATAAGCGTGTCATCGACGTCGCGCGGATGCGAGGTGGTGTAGCGCAACCGGTCAAGCCCCGGAGTTCGCGCCAGGGTGCGCAGCAGCTCACCCAGCCCCCATTCGCCGCCGTCGGGTGCGCGACCGTGATAGGCGTTGACGTTCTGGCCAAGCAGGGTGATTTCACGCGCCCCGCCGGCGACAAGTTTCCCCGCCTCGGCGATCACCTGCGCGGCGGGACGCGAAAACTCGGCGCCTCGGGTGTAGGGAACCACGCAGAAAGTACAGAATTTGTCGCAACCCTCCTGAATCGTCAGCAGTGCGCTGACTTCGGTCGACCCGCCGGGCTCTGGCAGGCGATCGAATTTCGCTTCAGCGGGAAAGTCGGTTTCGAGGATGCCGCCGCTTTCGCGGGTGGCGCGCGCCACCATTTCCGGCAGCCGGTGATAGCTTTGCGGTCCGAAAACCATGTCGACGAACGGGGCACGCCGCATGATCTCGGCGCCCTCGGCCTGAGCGACGCAGCCGGCGACGGCGACGATCACGCGCTCGCCGCGCTTTTCCCTGGTGTCCTTCATTCGCCGGATGCCGCCCAGCTCGGAGAACACCTTTTCCGCCGCTTTCTCGCGGATATGGCAGGTGTTGAGGATGACGAGGTCGGCGCCCGCCGCGGTCTCGCTCGGCGCGTAGCCGAGCGGCGCCACGAGATCGGCCATGCGCGCCGAGTCGTAGACGTTCATTTGGCAGCCATAGGTCTTGATGAAGACCCGTTTCGTCATCAGCCGGTCGCCGACAACGGGATCTCGGTAGGTAATTGCGGCTCCGGCCGCGGCTGCCGTGAAACCGCTGGTTCATCGTGGCGCCCAGCCAGATGACGGCCGAGCCCGGCGCTGACCCGATCATAGCAGAACTGGGCGAGTTCCTTGCGCGACGCAAAATCGGCGACGGCGGCGGGCGGATGAAACTCGACGACCACCTCGATCCTGCCAAGGCCAAGCACGCGCCATAGGTGTGGGGGCAGCGTCATGTCGCCATACCAGGCAAAAAAGGGCCGCAAAAAACGGCCGATCGGCAAACCGTCGAGCCGTGTGTAAGCGACCGAGACCGGCTGCACCGCGATCGCCGTGTCGTCCCGATGATTGAAGACGGTGCTGAACAGAGCGCTTTTGAACGGCAGCACGAAATTCCCATCGCCGCTGGTGCCCTCGGGAAAGAGAATAAGCGCGTCCCGGCTGGCCAGCCGCTCGAAGATGGCGTCACGCTGCTGCGCGGTGCTGCGCACCTGGCGATCGACGAAGACCGAACGCTGTAACTTGGCGAGCCAGCCGAACAGCGGCCACTTCGCGATCTCGCTTTTGGAAATGAACGAACCGGGGATGACCGAGCCGAGCACGGAAATATCGAGATAGCCGGTATGATTGGCGGCGAACAGCACGGGACGGTCATCGACCGGAAAGCCGATCCGTTTCACCTTGATCCCGAGAATGCGGCAGCACTGGCGATGATAAAAGCAGGGGAATTGCGCGACCCAACCGCGGCGCAGCAGCAGCCCCAAGGCCTGCACCGGCATCAGCGCCACGGTCCAGGTGAAATAGGCGCACGCCCGCCAAACACGCAGCGTGTTCGACCCCATGCGCTCTAAGTTGCCCAATTTTCCTTGGCCCAATTGTCCTTCGAGCGCCGTTCGTAATGCCGCGAATACTTCTCCGCAACCAAATCGGTTTTGACCACGACGCAAACGTCGATCGTGTTGAATTGTTCGTCGATCACCGCGCCCTCGCCGACAAACCCGCCGAGCCGCAGATAGCCTTTGATCAGCGGCGGCAGCGTGGCAAGCGTGCGGACCGGATCGAAAGCATCGGCGGGGAGGCGGCTCATCTCGACATAGCGCTGTTCGAGCGCTCGCGGCCGCAGCCTGAGCGGAGCCAAGTGATGGTGATGCAGGTAGGAGAGCGGCGCCGCCAGCGCGTCGGGATCGGTCCCCGGCAGGCTGGCGCAGCCGAACAGCAGCGCGATGTCGTAATGGAAGACATAGGCGGCGATGCCGCTCCACAGCAGCGACATCGCCGGGCGCGTCCGGTACGAGGGGTCGACGCAAGAGCGGCCGAGTTCAAGGACTTCGCCGCGATAGGAAATGAGCCGCGAGATATCGTATTCGGCGGCTGAATAAAACCGTCCGCAGCGCCGCGCAGCATCGCGCCGGATCAGCCGGTAGGTGCCGACGATCGCCTCGGCGCCGTCGCCGCGGCTGTGGTCGAGCACAAGCAGGTGATCGCAAATTTCGTCGAACGGATCGCGGTCGCGGCGCAGGCCGGTCATACCCGGTAGCGGATGCGCCCCCATCGTCTCGTAGAAGACGCGGTAGCGCAGCGCCTGCGCGGCGTCGATATCCGCCGCGCTCTCGGCGAGGCGAACTTGCAGCGGACCGGCGACAATATCGACGATGCGGCCTTGCGGCCTATCGTCAAGACGCGACACCCGGTCGAGGGGCGGTGTGCGGGAGTCGACTAAATTGCCGGTAATCACGCGGGCCACTTCCAACGGTGGCAGCTGACGATTGAGAGCAATGGCCTCATGCATCCTTGTCGTTGGGTCCGCGCTTGCGTTGGCCGCCGCGCGGCACCGCGTAAAGTTCCAACCGATGCCCGACCAAATCGTAGCCGAGCTGCTCGGCGACGAAATGCTGCAACTTTTCTATTTCATCATTGCGAAACTCGATGACGCGGCCGCTCTGCAGGTCGATGAGGTGATCGTGATGCGTCCCAGGCATCTCCTCATACCGTGACCGGCCGTCGCCGAAGTCGTGGCGCGCCAATATGTTAGCTTCCTCAAACAGCCGAACGGTGCGGTACACTGTGGCGATGCTGATATGCGGATCGATCTCGGTGGCGCGGCGATAAACCTGCTCGACATCCGGATGATCGTCCGAATCGGACAGCACTCGGGCGATGACCCGGCGCTGCTCGGTCATCTTCAGCCCTTTTTTTTCACAGAGCTGCTCGAGGCGTGAAGTCATCGAACGCGGTCCCGGCTGGAGCTAGCCGGACCAGTATAGCGGAAAGCGCCGGTTGAGCCTACGACGCCAACAGTTGGGCTGTTCCGCGCTGGCGTGTCAGCCGCGCCCGCGCCGCGCTCTGGTGCCGAGGCCGATCTCCTTCGCCAGGCGGCTGCGTTGGCGGGCATAATTGGGCGCTACCATCGGGTAGTCCGACGCCAATCCCCAGCGCTCGCGATAGGCCTCGGGCGTCATATTGTAGGCGGTCTTGAGATGGCGCTTGAGCATTTTCAGCTTCTTGCCGTCTTCCAAGCAAACGAGGTAATCCGGTTGGATCGATTTCTTGACGCTGACCGCGGGTTGCGGCCGCGCTGCTGGGGCCGCGGGAGCGGTCCCGATATGGACGAGCGACTGATACACTTGATTAATCAGTTGACCGAGATCGCCGACCGCGACGGTATTGTTTGATACGTGGGCAGCTACGATTTCCGTCGTGAGCGCCAGCAAATCCCCCGTATTTTCACTCTCATCCATGTTGCTCTTCCTATCCCTCGCCCATACTAGAAGCATAAGTAATGGAACAGAGACGCGCAATCCGGTATTTGCGGAATCCTGTTAGATCAATCACCTTCGGCAAGAGTCTGCTCAGAAGATTCCCGCTACGTTGCAATATCCGCGAGTTCATGGATCGATCGGCTTTGGCGGCAACGTTAGGCGAAGGATCAGCGCGTCGGCGCGGCCATCGGGACGCTTGTAGTAACGCGCGCGGCGGCCGACCGCGACAAAGCCGAACCCAGCGTAGAGCGCGCTCGCAGCGTCGTTGTCGGTGGCGACTTCGAGGACGAGTGAGGGGCGGGAGCGCGCCCGCGTCTCGTCGATCGCGGCGCGCAGCAGATCCTGGGCGATGCCGAGCCGTCGCCAGCGCGGCGCGACCCCCAGCGAGAGGATCTCGCACTCGTTGCCAAGATCGCGGACAAGGATAAAGCCGGCCGGACTTGCGCCTTGCCAGGCAAACCAGCCGAACGAGCCGGTGAGTGCGATCAGCCGCGCCATCGCTTCGGCTTGCCACGGATCGTCGGGAAAGCAAGCGCTGTGCAGAATTGCCAGCGGCTCTGCGGCGCCTTCCGGCAACGGCTCGATGTGGCGGCTCACGCCCGCGCTTTCGGAAAGCTGACGTCGGGCGGGCGCAGATAAAGCGGGCGCGCCACATTCTCCGCCGCACCTGCGCGCTGGTGGAGCGCTGCCGCGAGGACGCCGCGCGCATCGGGAGGCGTATCGGCCAGCACTTCAACGTGGTCCCTGCGGCCCAGCACGCTCCTGGCTGCCTCCGCCGCGTCGCCGGCTATGCGCAGGTGAGAGCCCCCGATCGAAGCCGCGACATGGGCGGCGAGATGCTCCGGCAACACTGCCGCAGGCTCGCTGGCGGGTTCGCCCGCTGCGTTGAAAAGCTGCACGTAGGGATCGACGCGGCGGCTGTCGAGCGCGACCAGCAACGATGTATCCGCCGCCGCGACCAGCGCCGCCACCGCCGCGAAGCTGCTAGCACCGACAAGTCTTGCCCCGGTCGCCAGCGCCAATCCCTGGGCGCCGGCAAGCCCGGCGCGAATGCCCGTGAACCCGCCGGGACCGGTCGAAACCGCGACGACATCGAGGTCGGCCGCGCCGAGTCCGGCCACCTCCATCACTCGATCGATCATCGGCAGCAGCGCCTCGGCGTGGCCGTAACGCATCTCGCGGCGCTCGTGTGCAAGCAAAACGCCGTCCCGCCCGACCGCGACAGAGCAGGCCGAGCCGGCGGTGTCGAACGCCAGCACAACCGGCATGGAGGGACGAGCGGAGCGACCGCGCCGGCTAGACGGCGCGGACTTCGAGCACCTCGGGGATGTAGTGGCGCAGCATGTTCTCGATGCCGGCCTTCAGGGTCGCGGTTGAGCTCGGGCAACCGGAACAAGAGCCCTGCATGTGCAGGTAGACGATTCCATCGGAGAATTCCTCGAAGATAATGTCGCCGCCATCCTGGGCGACTGCCGGACGGACCCGGGTTTCCAGCAATTCCTTGATCGCCGAGACGATCTCGTCGTCTTCCCCCTCGTTGGCCGCCGGCTCGTCAACCGCGCCGGTGATGACCGGCTGGCCGGTGGTGAAATGCTCCATGATCGCCGCCAGTACCGCCGGCTTCACCTGAAACCAGTCGCTGTCGTCGGTCTTGGTGACGGTGATGAAATCGCCGCCGAGAAAGACCCCGCTGACTTCGGGCAGGCCGAACAGACGTTCCGCTAGCGGCGAGCGCGAGGTCGCTTCCCTGCTGGTGAAATTGGCGGTGCCAGACGGCATCACCCCGACCCCGGGGAGAAATTTCAACGTCGCGGGGTTTGGTGTCTGCTCGGTCTGGATGAACATCAACGGGCTCCGTCGGCGGTATGCGCGGGTAGCTGGGTATAGAATGGGCATGTGTGCCGAGAAATCCAAGTCCGCTGGACGTTTCGGCCTAAGTCAGCGCGTCGATCTGCTCAAGCGTGAGCCCGCCGGGCACGATCGTGATCGGAATGCGCAGCCGCGCCGCGGCCTTGCCGGTCAGATGAGAGACCAGCGGTCCGGGACCGGCCTGGCTCGTGCCGGCCGCGAGGACGAGGATCGAGATGCTCGGTTCCTCGTTGATGAGCGCCACGAGCTCGTCTTGCGCGCGGCCCTCGCGGATATAGACGACCGGCACCGTGCCCGCGATCGGCAGCACCTCGTCGCAGAGTTTCTGCATCAACTGTTCGGCGGCCTCGCGGCGCTCCTCTCGGGCCAGCTCTTGGACCGAGATCCAGTGCTGCACCTCGACCGGCTCGACGACATGAAGGAGGGCGAGGCGGCCGCCGGTGTGTGCGGCGCGCCGCGCGGCGTAATGCACCGCCAGCCGATGTTCCGCGGTCTCGTCGACGACGACGAGGAACACGCGCGTTTGGGCGGCTTCGGGCATCGGCGTGAGCCTCAGCAGGGGTCAGGCGTTGCGGAACGGCAGGCTCGCCAGCCATCCTGCCATCACGGCCATGATCACCGCAATCACGCCATAGGCGAGCGAGCGGGTGTGAGCGAAATCGAACACGGCGGCGTCGACCCCGACCTTTGAGACGATCAGCGGCGTCGTCTGCGCGCCGACCACATCCTTGTCGCGTACCAGGTAAACCTGCACGAGATAGACGCCGGTCGGGATGTTGGCGGGAAAGTTGAATGTTGTGCGGAATAGCCGCTCGCCGAGAAAGGCGATCTTGGCGTGGCTCGGCGAAAACACCCCGGCCTTCTCCTGCACCGCGATCAGGGCATCGGTGAAGAGTCGGGTTTGTTCGGGCGAAACTTCGGATTTCGGTGTGAATTTGAGGTTGGTGACGCCGATCCTATAAAACGCGGCCGCGGCCGGCGACAGGACTTCATCGGGCGGCTTGCTGGCGGCGAGCGCGTAGTAGGTTGGGACGCTGGCAAAGGCGACCGCCTCGGTGTTGGCCCAGATGCCGGCGATCTTGCCCTTGCGCCATACGGTGAGGTCGCGCTCCGGGCCGCGAACGATCACGACGACGTCCCCCGGCCCGTCGATCGCACCGAACAGCACCACCGAGGCGCCGGTGAAGCCGGTCGTAATCGCGATGCTGTGGCTGCTGAGATCGGCGACGATGTCGGCCCGCGCGGCCATAGGTGACAGCCCAACGATCAAACCGACGGCGAGCGCCAAGCGGAGCCGGAACGTCACCGGTTATCCACTGGGATGACGAACAGGTCCCTCGGGCGGATCGTCAAGTCATGCGCGAGCTGCGCCGCCACGGCGAGGACGATCAGCGCCAACAGGAAGCGCAGCTGCTCGCCGCGCAGTCTCGTCCCAAAGCGGGTGCCGAATTGCGCGCCGATCACCCCGCCGATCAGCAGCAGCAGCGCCAGCACCGCATCGACGGTGTGGTTGGTGAGAGCCTGCAGCAGCGTCACGTTGGCGGCGACGAAGATGATCTGCAGCAGCGACGTCCCCGGCACCATCGTCGTCGGCATGCCCAGCGTGTAGATCATCGCCGGCACCATCAGGAACCCGCCGCCGATCCCCATCACCGCGCTCAACACGCCGACCGAAAACCCAAGACCGATCGGCAAGAGCGCGCTGATGTAAAGCTGAGATTTGCGGAACCGGGTCTTGAGTGGCAGGCCGTGCAGCCAGGTATGGCGATGCAGCTTGCGCCGAGCGGTGCCGGAATGCCGCTGGCGCAGCATCGCCCTCAGGCTCTCGACACCCATCATGAAGCCAAGCACGCCCAAGAGCACGACGTAGCACAGCGAGATCACCAGCTCGATCTGGCCAAGCCGGGAAAACAGCGCGAACAGATAAATGCCCAGGATGGAGCCGGCGAGGCCGCCGATCAGCAGGATGAACCCCATCTTGAAGTCGACATGGCCGCGCCGCCAATGCGCCAACACACCCGAGACCGAGGCGCCGACGAGCTGATTGGCCGACGAGGCGACCGCCACTGGCGCCGGCACGCCGACGAAGATCAGGAGCGGCGTCAACAGGAAGCCGCCGCCGACCCCGAATACCCCCGAGAGGAACCCGACCACCGCGCCGATGCCGAGCAGGACAAATACGTCCAGCGATACCTCGGCGATCGGCAGGTAAACATCCATGGCGGCAGAGAGCCAAGTTGCGGTTGAATCCCACCCCTTCGCCGCTGCGTTGCGAAGAAGCGTGGTCGGAAAGCTTACCCCGCTCAATCAGATGGGAAAAGACGTAAGCCGGGCTTACGGCCGGAGCAGACCGGTGATGTCCTGTACCTCGCGCAGGATCGGCGTCGCCATCGCCGCCGCACGCTCGGCGCCGTGGCGCAATACGGTGTCGATATGGCCGGGATCGGCCATCAGTCGGCGCATCTCGTCGCCGATGCGGCCGAGGGTCGACACCGACACTTCGGTCAACGCTTCCTTGAACGCCGAGAAGTTCTGCCCGGCGAATTGGGCTAGCGCAGCTTCGCGCGTCTGGTCGGCGAGCGCGGCGTAGATGCCGACGAGGTTGTCGGCCTCCGGTCGCTTTTCGAGGGCCTCGACCGTCGCGGGCAATGGCTCGGGGTCGGTCTTGGCGCGGCGGATTTTGAGCGCGATGGCATCGGAATCGTCGGTCATGTTGATGCGCGAGTAATCCGACGTATCGGATTTCGACATCTTCTTGGTGCCGTCGCGCAGGCTCATCACCCGGGTCGCCGTGCCGAAAATTTGCGGCTCGGGCAGCGGAAAGAAATCGACTTCGTAGCGCCGGTTGAAGGCGCCGGCGATGTCGCGCGCCAGCTCGAGATGCTGCTTCTGGTCCTCGCCGACCGGAACGTGGGTCGCCTTGTAGCCGAGGATGTCAGCCGCCATCAGCACCGGATAGGCGTAAAGCCCGAGCCCGGCGAGGTCGCGCTGCTTGCCGGCCTTTTCCTTGAACTGGGTCATCCGGTTGAGCCAGCCGAGCGGGGTCAGGCAGGAGAGCAGCCAGCTGAGTTCGGCGTGCGCCGACACCATGCTTTGGTTGAAGATGATGCAACGCTCGACATCGATCCCCGCGGCGATGTAGGCCGCCGTCACCTCGCGCGTCGAATGGCGCAATTCGAGCGGGTCCTGCGGCATGGTCAGCGCGTGGAGATCGACGATGCAGAAGATGCACTCGTAATCGTGCTGCAGCGCCACCCAATTGCGGATCGCGCCGAGGTAATTTCCGAGATGCAGATTGCCGGTCGGCTGAATGCCGGAAAAAATGCGGTTCATGGCGGGTGGTTATCGCTGCGACGGATGATAATCAAGCTGGTTGACGGCCGAACTGGCCGCGCAACTCGCGCCAACCGGTGACCCCGAACGCGAGGACCAGCAGCAGGAAGGCGAGGAGCCCGGCGGCGACCAGCCCGCCCAGCGCGGCGAGCCGCCATGCCGCCGTCGCTGTTAGTAGCGGCGCTAGAGCTATTCGCAGGCCGATGAGTACCGCCGCCATTCCGATGGTCGCGGCGGCGATGCGCGGCAGATTGGCGCGGGCCCTGCCGTCGAAACGGAAATCGCCGCGCCGCGCCAGCACCGCTGCGAGGATCGCCGCCTGCAGCCAACCCGCCGCCGACAGCGCGATGGCGACGCCGACATGGGCGAGGAACTGCATCAGGATCAGCGTCAGCACGAGATTGGTGGCGAGCGACAGGATCGCGACTTTGACCGGCGTCTTGGTGTCGTGCCGGGCGAAGAAAGCCGGGGCCAGCACCTTGACTAGTACAAAGGCCGGCAACCCGGCGGAATAGGCGACCAACGCCGACGCCGTTGCCGCGGTCTCACCCGGACCGAACGCGCCACGCTGAAACAAGACCTCGAGGATCGGCAATGCGAGGATGGCCAGCGCCGTCGCCGCGGGCAGCGTCAGCAACA
>DASYXG010000415.1:0-9953 GCA_035935235.1 Allostellaceae bacterium | reverse complement strand
AGGGCGTGGGCGCCTTTATCGCCAAGCACGGCGGCGAATACCTGGTGCGCGGCGGCGAATTCGAGGTGATCGAGGGCGACTGGCAGCCGCATCGCCTGGTGTTGTTCCGCTTTCCCAATCGCCAGGCGATCCGCAATTTCTTTGCCGACCCCGATTATGCCGGGCTGAAGGACATCCGCTTCAAGACCGCGAAGACCGTTGCGGTTGCCGTCGACGGGACCGAATAGGGAAGATGGTGCCGATGCGCGCGGCTCCGATGATTGATCTGTCGGTCTACGCGCAGCAGCGCCGTTTCCAAGAGCCGTCTTCAAAACTCACCGAAGTGGTCGGTGCCCAATCGGTGTTATGGGCGTTCATCTTCGACCCGTTCTTCTTTTGGAAAAAGGGAGCTGGAGCCGAGGGGCTTCTCATGGCGCTGTGTGCGGCGCCGCTGCTCGAGATAAGCCACATCGACAACAAATACCACGTGGGCTTTTCTGAAATTCCCTATGTCAGCGCGATCCTGTGGGCAGGTTTTGCTGCGCTGGCGCCGATCCTGCTGGTAATGCACTATCACCGCAAAGGCTGGATCGAAATTCCGTAAAAGCGTCATCGCACTGCGGATGGAGGAAATCGGCAATGAACCGCAAAGACAGTGACGATCTGGTTCGCGTCGGCCCTGGCACGACGATGGGCAGACTGATGCGGCAATACTGGATGCCGGCGGCAATGTCGTCGGAGCTGAAGCGCGACGGCGAACCGATGCGGTTGATGCTCCTCGGCGAACAGCTGATCGCCTTCCGCGACAGCGCCGGCACGATCGGCGTGATGGATCATAAGTGCCCGCATCGCTGCGCCTCGCTGTTCCTCGGGCGCAACGAGGAGGGCGGGCTGCGCTGCGTCTATCACGGCTGGAAGTTCGACACCGAGGGCAATTGCGTCGACATGCCGAGCGTACCGCCGGAGCGCGACTTCAAGCATCTGGTCCACGCCAAGGCCTACAAGTCGGTCGAGCGCAACGGACTTATCTGGATCTATATGGGCGAGCGCAAGGAAGCGCCGCCGCTGCCGCAGATCGAGGCGACCTTGCTGCCCGAGGCCGAGGTCACGATCAATTTCGTGCAGCGCGAATGCAACTGGCTGCAGGCGCTCGAAGGCGATATCGACACCTGCCATTTCGGCTTCCTGCACGCCGGCGGCATCAGCCCCGACCAAGTGCCGGACGACAGCCTCTTCCGCTACACCGTGACCAATCGCGCCCCGGACTACCATGTCGCCGATACCGAGGTCGGGACGATGTATGCCGCCTATCGCGATGGGCGGCCGGGCGAGACCTATTGGCGCTTCGCCAACTACATGCTGCCGTTCTGGACGCAGACGCCGCAGGGCCAGTTCTCCGAGCATTTGCACAACCGCGCCTGGGTTCCGATGGACGACACCCACACAATGTTCATCAGCCTGACGTGGAAGAAGCACCCGCCCTCGGTCGGGCCCGACAAGCAGGGCAACATGATGCCGGGCTTCCAGCGGGTCTTCGACTATCTGCCGAACACCACTGATTGGTATGGGCGCTGGCGGATCAGGGGCCGGGAGGAGAACGATTGGCTGATCGACCGGGCGGCGCAAGCGACCGGCGGAAACTACACCGGCATCACCGGCATCCACGCCCAGGATCAGGCGGTGACCGAGAGCATGGGACCGATCACCGACCATCTCTTCGAGCATCTCGGTCCCAGCGACATGATGATCATGCGCACGCGGCGGCGGCTGCTCGCGGTGGTGCGGGCGCTGGCCAAAGACGGCACGGTGCCGCCGGGGGTCGACGATCCGGAGAAAATGTACCCGGTGCGCAGCGGCGATTTCCTCACCGAGGCCGGGCTCGAATGGCGTGAGGCCTATGACCGGCAAATGGAGGCTGCGACCCGGCCCTTGCGGCAAGCCGCCGAGTGAATACGGGTGTCATTGCGAGCGCAGCGAAGCAATCTCGCTCCCTGCGAGGCTAATCCGATGGAGATTGCTTCGTCGCCGGGGGGCTCCTCGCAATGACGGACATACAAATCGCGGAGGAGCGCCCCGACCGGCCCGAGGCGGCGATGCTACTGCGCGAGTCGGACGCATTTGCCGCCTCGCTCTATCCGCCCGAGCACCGGCACATGATCGACATGCCGGAGCTGCTCGCCGGGCATGTGCGGTTCTTTGTCGCCCGCCGTGGCGGCAATGCGTTGGGCTGCATGGCGCTGGTGCGCACCGGACCCGACAAGGGCGAGCTGAAGCGCTGCTTCGTGACCGACGCGGCGCGCGGTCAGGGGGTCGGCTTCGCGCTGCTGCGGGCGGCCGAGGCCGCGGCGCGGCAGGAGGGGATGCGGATCATCCAGCTCGAAACCGGCAATCTCAACCAAGCGGCGCTGCGCCTCTACCGCGGCAACGGGTTTCACGAGCGCGGCCCCTTCGGCGGCTACCCGGATAACGGGGTCAGCGTCTTCATGGAGAAGACGCTGTAGCCGAGTGCCGTTCTCGGAAAGAAGCCCGGCGGTCGAAACCGCCGGGAAGTTTAAGGGGGAGAATGCATCGAAGGATGCATACCGGTACGTAGGACGCATCGGTGGCGGCTGCTGTGACCTAGATCACAGTTTTCGCACAAAATCGGCGACCCCCTCTATTTGGTGCTGAACATCAGCAGATAGGGCACGGCCTTGTGGCCGTCGGCGTCCTGGAAATTTTGCCCCGTGGTAGCGTTGATCCAGATCGCATAGGTCTTACCAGGCGCGAGCGCAATGGGCAGAACGCAGGTCGTCATATCGGCAGAAAAATGTGGATCGCCGGTCATCTTCGGGAATGCGTCCGGGGTCACCATCACCCACGACCAGCTCTTGTCCCGCATTGGCTTGCTGAACGTAACGCGGATCTCGGTCAGGCTGGCGGAGACATCGCTGGTACCAGCCTGCGGTTCGGTCTTGACGACCACCGGCGGCGCGCTGGCAAGGGTCGGGGCGTCGGCCGCCGCCGCGACGGCGCCGAAGCAGGCGATAACCGCGCCGAAGATGGTAGCCATCAACAGCTGGCGCATGCCTATCCCCGAAGCTGAACGGTGAGCCCGAGAGCCTGGGTAAGTTGGGCTGCTCTCGTCATTCCGCCGCGAGGCGGCCGGGCGTGGCGATCGCCGCCACCACCGCCTTGACGCTGGGCGCGGTTTCCAGCGTTTCCAACATCTGCTGCAGCCGCGCGACCGCCGCGGGTGGCAGCGCGCGGCTGGCGCAGTTGACGAACTTGGCGGTGAGAGCGCCCGCCGGCATCGGGTTGTCGGGACCGCGGCCAAGCGCGGCCGAAACCTTCTTGGCGATGACCTCGCCATTGTCGAAGGTGACGCGCACCTCGGCGCCGAGCGCTTCCTCGTTGGCGGTGCCGGCATCGGGATGCGGCGCGGCGTGGATGCGGGTCATCAGCGCCCGCACCGCCGGGTCGTCATAGGCATTGCCCTCGAAATCCTCGAGCCGAATTTGGCCCTGCAACGCCGCGCGGGCGAGGCAGTATTGGACGGAGAACTTGGCGTCGAGCCCGGATTTGGGATCGGGACGGTTGGTGTGAGCAAGGCGGCGCGGATGCGTCCAAGAGTCGATGCGCACAACCTTCTCGGCGGGCATCGCGTGCGCCGCGCGCAGCGCCAAGAGCGCGTCGAGCGGCGGGTGGGTGCTGCCGCAGCACGGGTATTGCTTGAACCCCGGCCCGGGCCGGACGACGTCGTAGGGGTTGCCCCAATCCTTGAGCATCGCCTCAGCGTTGTAGGTGCCGGCGCCGTTGAAAACCTCGAGAAAGCCCTGCTTGTGCTCCATCGCGCCGCTATTCGCGGTGAATCCGATTTTCGCGAGCTGGGCCGCGAAGAGCGCGTTGCGCGCGGTGTGACCGACATGAAGCGGCTTGGTCATCGTGCCGAAATTGGCCTTGACGCCGCTGGCAAACGACGCGGCGATGGCAAGCGCCGTCGCCGTCTCTGCCACGGATAGCTGCATCAGGTGGCAGCAGGCGGCGGCGGCACCGAATACGCCAAGGGTCGCGGTCGGGTGCCAGCCCTTCTCGTAGTGATGGAAATGGACGCCGCGGGCGATCCGCGTCTCGGTTTCGAACCCGGCGACATAGGCGGCGATAAAGGCGTGGCCTCCAATTGGTTTTTCGGCGCAATCCTTGGTGTCTGCGAGCGCGAAGATCGCCGGCAGGATCGGCGCCGACGGGTGCCCGCCCAGCGAATTGCTGACATCGTCGAAGTCGAGCGCGTGCGCGGCGGTGCCGTTGACCAGCGCCGCGACCAGCGGCGGCACGCGGCGATCGCTGCCGAAGACAAGGCTGTCGCCGCCGTGGCTTTCCGCCGCGAGCACCTGCTCGACGATGCGGGTGCAGTCCTCGCGCGAGCCGGCAAGCGTCACACCGACCGTATCGAGGATTGCCGCCTTGGCCCAAAAGACGGCCTCACTCGGCAAATCCTCGTAGCGGATCGCGACGATCTTCTCGGCGATTTGTTCGAGCAGGGTCATGGCAATGTCCTCGAAGCGCCGCGGCGACCGTTCGCGGCGCGCTATTCGGTGTTCTTGCGAACCAGCCGGCTGACAAAGACCGGCCCCAGCCGCACCGTCTGCAGAAACGCGCGGGCGTTGTTGGGGGCGATTTCCTCGCGATAGGCATAAGCGTCCTGGATCATGTCCCAGCCGAACCAGATGACGCCCGACACCAGCAGAAAGACGATGCCGAACGGGCTCAGCGGGTCGGCCGTGATCGGGTTGGCGAAAAACCCGAAACCCGCCAGCAGCAGCGCCGCGCCGGTAGCGAGAAGTCGAGCGACCACGGCTATGCGACCTCGAACAGTCCAGCGGCGCCCATCCCGCCGCCGACGCACATCGTGCAGACGACGAGTTTCGCGCCACGCCGCTTGCCTTCGATCAGCGCGTGGCCAACCATCCGCGCGCCCGACATGCCATAAGGGTGGCCGATCGAGATCGCGCCGCCGTTGACGTTGAGCTTGTCATGCGGGATGCCGAGTGTGTCGCGGCAATAGAGCACCTGGCAGGCAAACGCCTCGTTCAATTCCCAAAGGTCGATGTCGTCCATCTTGAGGCCGTGCTGCTTCAGCAGCTTGGGTACGGCGAAGACCGGGCCGATCCCCATCTCGTCGGGACCGCAGCCGGCGACGGCAATGCCGCGGTAGACGCCGAGCGGCTGGAGTCCGCGACGCTCTGCTTCGCTCTCTTCCATCAGCACCGCCGCCGAAGCGCCGTCCGACAGCTGAGAAGCGTTGCCGGCGGTGATGTAGTACCCCTCTTTGATGGTCAACCCGTCTTTGAACACCGGCTTCAGCGCGGCAAGCCCTTCGAGATTGGTGTCGGGCCGGTTGCCCTCGTCCTGGGACAGGGTCACGGGTTTCGGCGATACCTCGCCGCTCTCGCGGTCGGTCACCAGCATCACCGACGGCATCGCCACGATCTCGTCGTCGAAGCGGCCGGCTTGCTGCGCCGCCGCGGTGCGCTGCTGCGAGCGCAGCGCGTATTCATCCTGGGCCTCGCGCGAAACGCCATAGCGCTTGGAGACGGTCTCGGCAGTCTCGATCATCGTCATGTAGATCGCCGGCGACAGGGCGATGAGATCGGGATCCTGGGCCTTGTAGCGGTTGAGGTGCTCATTCTGCACCAGCGAGATCGATTCGACTCCGCCGCCCACCGCCACGGTCATGCCGTCATGCATGATCTCCTTGGCCGCGGTGGCGATCGCCATCATGCCCGACGAGCACTGCCGGTCGATCGACATCGCCGCGACGGTGTCGGGCAAGCCGGCGCGCAAGGCGCTCTGCCGCGCGACGTTGGAGCCCTGGCTGCCTTGCTGCAACGCGGCGCCGATGATCACGTCATTGATCTCGCCCGGATCGACCTTGGCGCGCTTCACCGCCTCGGCGATCGCGTGGCCGGCCAATGCCTGCGCCTGGGTGTCATTGAAGGCGCCGCGATACGCCCGGCCGATCGGGGTGCGCGCGGTGGAGACGATGACGGCACGGCGCATAGGCGTCCTCCTCGCTTCAATTGCCGGGAGAATAGCCCCATTGGCGCGGGTTGGTAACAGGCTCGTCCGGTCGATCTGGCCGGCCACTGGTGGGCGCGGTAGGGATTGAACCTACGACCCCACCCGTGTGAAGGGTGTGCTCTCCCGCTGAGCTACGCGCCCGTGACCAGCGGATCGTCTGCTGGGTGCGGCATTTAGGGAGCCGCCCCGATCGCTGTCAAGAAAGGTTCAGGGCTGAAGACCGAGCATGGCCAGTGCCTCCGGCAACTCGTCGAAGCGGTCGACCACCCAATCGGCGCCAAGCTCGGCCGGGTCGATTCGCGCGTAGCCGTAGCGCATCAGCAGCAGCGGCAGCTTGGCGGCGCGAGCCGAGGCGGCATCGTTTTCGCTGTCGCCGATCATCGCCGCGCGGGCCGGATCGCCGCCGAGCTCCTCGACGAGAGAGAGCAAATGGCGTGGATCGGGCTTGCGATAGGAGTAGCGATCGCCGCCGGCGACGCCGTCGAACAGGGGTGCGAGGCCGACCCCGCTCAACACCTCCTCGGTCGCGCGTTGCGGCTTGTTGGTGGCGACGGCGGTGCGATAACCGCACTCGCGCAACGCCGCCAGTGTCTCTGGAACACCGGGATAGGGGCGGCTGTTTTCGGTCGCAACACCCTGATAAATCTCAAGAAAACGCTGATACATGGCCTGCGCTTCAGCCGCCGTGCCGCCGCGCGCAGCAAAGCCGCGGCCGAGCAGCATCGCCATGCCGTCGCCGATCATCGGCCGAACCTCCTGCGGCAAGAGCGGTGCGTATCCGCGCTCGCGCAAGGCTTCGTTAACAGCGTTGGTCAAATCTGGAAGTGTGTCGACCAGTGTTCCGTCGAGGTCGAACAGCAGGAGGAACCGGCTCATCGCCCGCAAGATAGCCGTGCCGGCGTCATATTCGGCAATAATCTGTGTGTTGGCAGCATGTCGCACCCGTGCAACCTTGCTGGGCGGTCGTAGTTGGTGATCCGTGAGCCGCCGATGACGCCGTCCTTTGCCGCCATCATTCTCGCCGCCGGGGAAGGGACCCGGATGCGGTCCGTCGTGCCCAAAGTGCTGCACGAGATCGCCGGCATGCCGATGATCGCGCATGTGCTGGCGGCGTTGGCGCCGCTGTCGCCGGCCGAGACGGTCGTCGTGCTCGGCCAAGGACAGGATGCGGTGGCCAAGGCGGTCGCCCCGGCAAAGACGGTCATCCAACATCCGTCGCGCGGCACCGGCGACGCGGTCAGAACCGCTCGTCCGGCGCTTGAGGCGGCGCTCGCGGGACTGGACGATGTGATCGTCCTCTATGGCGACGCCCCCTTGTTGCAGAGCGAGACGATCGCGCGCCTCATCGACGCGCGCCGCGCGGCGAAGGCCGCGGTCGCGGTTGCGGGAATGCGCCCCGCCGATCACACGCCGTATGGCCGGCTTGTCCTCGGCGAGGATGGCGGGGTGGAGCGCATCGTCGAGGCCAAGGACACGTCTCCAGAAGAGTATGCGATCACCCTCAGCAATGGCGGCATCATGGCGATCGCCGCCGAGCATCTGTTCGACCTTGTCGACCGGCTCGGCACGAACAACGCCAAGCGCGAGTATTACCTGACCGATATCGTCGCCATCGCCCGCGGGCGCGACCTCGCGGTCACATATGCCGAATTGCCCGCCGAGGAGGTTATCGGCGTCAATACCCGCGCCGAACTCGCGGCGGCCGAGGCGTTGATGCAGGAGCGGCTGCGCCGGCGGGCGATGGAAGCCGGCGCCACGCTGATCGCGCCCGAGACGGTGTTTCTTTCCGCCGATACGGTGCTCGGCCGCGATGTCGTCGTCGAGCCCAATGTCGTCTTCGGACCCGGGGTCAGCGTCGCTGACAATGCGCGCATCCGCTCGTTCTCGCACCTCGACGGCGCCAGCATTGGCGAGAGCGCGATCGTCGGCCCCTACGCGCGGCTGCGTCCCGGCGCGGTGCTGGAACGCGATGTCCATGTCGGCAATTTCGTCGAGGTCAAGGCGACGCGGATCGGAAGGGGCGCCAAGGCCAACCATCTTTCCTATCTCGGCGATAGCGATATCGGCGCCGGGACCAATATCGGCGCCGGCACTATCACCTGCAATTACGACGGCTTTGGCAAGCACCGCACGGTGATCGGCGAGAACGCCTTTATCGGCTCGAATACCGCGCTGGTTGCGCCGGTGACGGTGGGCGACGGCGCCTATGTGGCGACGGGCAGCGTCGTTACGTCGGATGTACCTGCGGATGCACTCACCATCGCCCGTGGCCGGCAAGTCGACAAGCCGGGCCGAGCGGCTGAACTGCGGGCACGGTTGCGTGGGAAGAAAAACTGATGTGCGGAATCGTTGGAATTATCTCGATGCATACGGTCGCTAGCGAGCTGGTCGAAGGACTGCGGCGACTGGAGTACCGAGGTTACGATTCCGCCGGCATCGCGACGCTGATCGACGGCCGCATCGAGCGCCGCCGCGCCGAGGGCAAGCTCAACAATCTCGCCGAGCGACTCGCCCGCGAGCCGATGCTCGGCACCATCGGCATCGCCCATACCCGCTGGGCGACGCACGGCCTGCCGATCGAGAAAAACGCGCACCCGATCGCCACCGACAAGGTCGCGGTTGTCCATAACGGCATCATCGAAAACTACCAGGCGCTGCGGCAGGAGCTGACCGGCCTCGGGTACAGCTTCCACACCGACACCGACACCGAGGCGGTCGCGATCATGGCAACCCGCTACCTCGCCGAGGGCGCGACGCCAGCGCAGGCGGTGGCAAAGACGTTGCCGCGGCTCGACGGCGCGTTCGCGCTCGTCTTCCTCTTCGCCGGTGAGCACGATCTGCTGATCTGCGCCCGCAAGGGGCCGCCGCTGGCGATCGGCTATGGCGACGGCGAGATGTTCGTCGGCTCGGACGCGCTGGCGCTAGCGCCGCTCACCCGCAAGATCGCCTACCTTGAGGACGGCGATTGGGCCATCGTGACCTCGCGCGAGGTGACCATCTTCGACGAGAAGGGTGCGAAGGCGAAACGCAAGGTCTACGACACCGCGGTGTCGGGCGCGCTGATCGGCAAGGGCAATTACCACCATTTCATGCAGAAGGAGATTTTCGAGCAGCCGGCGGTGATCGGCGACACGCTGCACGCGCTCATCCATCCGACCACCGGCACCATTCACCTGCCCGATCTGCCATTTGCTCTGGGCGACTTGCCCAAGGCGACGATCGTTGCCTGCGGCACGGCCTACAACGCCGGTCTCATCGCCAAATACTGGTTCGAGCGCATCGCTCGCATCCCGGTCGAAGTCGATATCGCCTCGGAATTCCGCTATCGCGCGCCCGACATGCCCAAGGGCGGGGCGGCGATCGTCATCTCGCAATCGGGTGAGACCGCCGACACGCTGGCGGCGCTGCGCTATTGCCGCGAGCAGCGGCAGAAGATCATTGCGGTCGTCAACCAGCCGGAAAGCTCGATCGCGCGCGAGGCCGATATCGTGCTGCCGACTTTGGCGGGACCGGAGATCGGCGTCGCCTCGACCAAGGCCTTCACCACGCAACTCGCGGTATTGGCGGCGCTGACCGTGGCGCTGGCCAAGGCGCGCGGCACGATCGACCAGGCTGGCGAGGCGTCGCTCGCCAAGCAGCTCGCCGAGATTCCCTCGCGCGCCGCCGAGGTCTTGAACCATGACCAGCGTATCCGCGAAATCTCAAAGGAGATCGCCCAGGCCCGCGACGTGCTTTATCTCGGCCGCGGCAGCGCCTACCCGCTGGCGCTCGAAGGCGCGCTAAAGCTGAAGGAGATCAGCTATATCCACGCCGAAGGCTATGCCGCCGGCGAGATGAAGCACGGGCCGATTGCGCTGATCGACGACAACGTGCCGGTGATCGTGCTGGCGCCGCCGGACGACCTGTTCGAGAAG
>DASYXG010000414.1:0-8421 GCA_035935235.1 Allostellaceae bacterium | reverse complement strand
CCTCATAGGGGCCGACCAAGTCGATGACGATGTGCCGAACGCCCGCATCCCAGAAGTCGCGGACGCGTTCGGCCACCTGTTCGGGCGGGCCAAGCGCGGCGTAGCGCTCGGCGGCGCGGCGAAAATCCATGTTGTAGCGATAGGAGAGCGACTTCACGGCCTTTTCGAGCGCCTCGTCGTAGGTGTCGTCGAGCCGGGTGAACAGCAGATGTCCGGTGCCGAAGCGCTCGACCGCGCGGCCGGCCGCGTCGGCCGCTGCTTCGATCTTTTCCACCGCCTCGCGGTAGGTCTGCGGGGTGATGACATACGAAATGTACCCGTCGGCGAGCCGGCCGGTTCGCGCGAGCGCGGCGTCGGCGCGGCCGCCGCACCAGATCGGTGGTCCGCCCTCTTGCCGCGCCGGCGGCTGCATGAGGACATCGTTGAATGCGCCGAAATACTTGCCGCTATAACTGGCCGGCTTGCCGCTCCACAGCTCGCGCAGCAGCGGGATCGCCGCCGACAAGCGCCCGCCGCGCTCGTTGTGCGGCACGTCGGCGAGCGCGAACTCCTTGGGGAACTCGCCGCCGACCCCGACCCCGAAGATCAGCCTTCCCTCGGTAAGGTGATCGAGGCTGGCGACCTGCTTGGCGATGGGCCCCGGTGCGCGCAGTGGGACGAGGTAGACATTGGTGCCGAGCAGCAACCGGCGGCTGATCACCGCGGCCTGGGCCAGTTGCAGGAGCGGGTCGAGGATCGACATCGGAAAGGCGAGGTGGTCGCCGACCCAGAGCGAATCATAGCCGCAGCGATCGACCTGGCCGACCAGCTTGGTGAGCTCATCGATCGTTGGCCGCCACGGCTCGGTTGCCGGCTCGGTGCGGCGATGGATGTTCTGGATGCCGACCTTGAGCGTCTTGTCGAGCGGCAGGGTCATCTTTCACTCCAATGCGACGGCGCATTGGAGCCGGGGTAGGCCGCTACATCAAGGCAGGTGCGAGGGGCGCAGGCGCAAATCCGCGTAAATCTTCTCAAGGGCGATACGCACCGCGACAAAGTGCCAGATCACGACGACGACCGCGCTGATAGCGGCGATCAGCATGGTGCGGACAAGCGGCGGCCAGCCGAAGGTGATGCTGAGAACGGTGATGGCGATGGCGAAGTTCATGCCGGTCGCAATGCTGCCGACCGTCGCGCGCCACGTCACCAGCCACCAGATTCTGAACACACTTGTCCAAGGTACTTGCGGTGTGGCGCCGGCTCCAAAGAGCGGGAGAGATTGGTCGGTCACGAGCCTGATCTGCCTATTGGGCGTTCTCTCAATATCGCCGAAAATTCTGAGAAAACCGTTACCAATTGCCGCGCCGCCGTGTCGCAAATATGCTCGGACTAGCCGCAAGGGAGGAGCCGATGGACACGATCGAAGCCAGGCCGCGCACCGAGGCAAAGCTTCTCGGTGAGTTGCCGCTGCGTCTCCACCACAACGCTTATGTCGTCAAAGATCACGAGGCCAACCGCCGCTTCCTCGAAGATCTTCTTGGGATCCCGCTGGTCGCGACCTGGTGCGAGCGCACCTATCGCGCCGATCTCGGCCGCGAGGTCGATTTCTGCCACACCTTCTTCGGCCTCGCCGACGGTGGCGCGCTCGCCTTCTTTCAGTTCGCCGACCCCGAGATGTACGAGCTGACTCAGGCGAAATCGCCACCCAAGGTCGGCAGCCACTATCACATTGCGTTGAAGGTGGGCGATCGGTCCTATGACGAGCTGAAATCGCGGCTCGACGCCGCCGGCGAGCAATTCCGCGAGACTGATCACGGCTATTGCAAATCGATCTACACGCAATCGCCTGACGGTATGATCCTCGAATTTACCTGTGACCCGCCTGATGTCGCCGAGATCGACGCGCTGCGCCGCGCCGACGCCCATAGCGAACTCAAGCGTTGGCTCGCCGGCGACCACCGGGTCAACAACCAGCTGCGACATCGCGAGAGCCACTAGTCTGCCGTGATGGCCGGGACAAGCCCGGCCATCCACGTTTTCAACCGCAGGATCCGTGGATGCCCGGGACAAGCCCGGGCATGACGGAAAAAAATGAAGTGGAGAACAGCACATGAAGGTCGGTTTCATCGGGCTCGGCATGATGGGCAAGGGCATGGCCGCCAACCTGCAGAAGGCAGGGCATCAGCTTGTCGTCCACGACATCCGCCGCGCCGCGGCCGAGCCCTACTTGGCGAAAGGCGCCATCTGGGCCGACAGTCCGAAAGCGGTCGGCGAGCAGTCGGAGGTGGTATTCACCTCGCTGCCGGTGCCGGCCGATGTCGAGGCGGTGGCGCTCGGCCCCAACGGGCTGATCGAGGGCATGAGGCCCGACACGGCCTTTTTCGACATGTCGACCAACTCGGTCTCGGTCGTCCGCAAGATCAACGCCGCTTTCGCCGAAAAGAACCTCTACATGCTCGATTCCCCCGTGAGTGGCGGCCCGGGCGGCGCGGCCTCCGGCAAGATGGCGATCTGGGTTGGCGGCGACGAGCAGCAGTTCGGCCGCTATCAGGCGGTGCTCGGCGCGATGGGTGATCAGGCCAAATATATCGGCCCGATCGGGGCCGGAACGATCGTCAAGCTCGTGCACAATTGCACCAGCGCCATGATGAGCGTCGCCTTGGCCGAGGTTTTCACCATGGGCATCAAGGCCGGGGTCAACCCGTTCGAGATGTGGGACGCGGTGCGTCAGGGCGCGACCGGGCGTGCGCGCACCTTCGACCGATTGGGTAAGTTCCTCGCCGGCCAGTACGACCCGGCTGACTTCGCGCTCCGGCTGCTGCACAAGGATGTCTCGCTCGCGGTTGGGCTCGGCAAGGAGATCGGCGTGCCGATGCGCCTGGCCAATCTGACCCTCGAGGAATTGACCGAGGCGATGGGGCGCGGCTGGCAGCAGCGCGACAGCCGCTCGCCGATGATCCTCCAGGTCGAGCGCGCCGGGGTCGAGCAGCCTAAGGTGCCGATCGAGAAGACCAATTCGGTCCTCGCCGACAAGAGCAAGTGAGGCCGCCATGCCCCCTCTCGCCCCCTATCATGTCGAGGCCTACAACACCGCCAAGGTCTCGGAGAACAAGATCCACGACGACGCGGTCGCCAAGAAATTCGGCTTTGGCGGCGGGTTGGTTCCTGGGGTCGATGTCTACGCCTACATGACGCATCTGCCGGTCGAGCGTTGGGGCTGCGACTGGCTCGAGCACGGCACCGCCGAATGCCGGTTTTCCAAGCCGACCTATGACGGCGACCACGTCACCGTCACCGCGACGGAAGAGGGCGGCGGCCTCGACATCCGACTTGAATGCCGCGGCGTGCTGTGCGCGACCGGGGCCGCGGCGCTGCCTCAAGCCGTCGCCCCGCCGGCACTCGCCGAATTTCGTCAGGTGGCCGAGCGCTCGTCGCGCCCGACCGCCGACGAACAGTCGTTAGCCGTCGGCACGTGGCTCGGCATGGTGCCCCTGGAGGCGACCCCAGACCTCGCCGCGCAATATCTCCAGGATGTCCGGGAGACCTCGCCGCTTTACCAGAAGGAAGGGCTGGTTCACCCGGTCGTCGTGCTGCGCATGTGCAATTTCGCGCTCACCCGCAACGTCACCTTCGGGCCGTGGATGCATGTCGGCAGCAAGATCCGGCATTTTTCCGCCGTTCGGGTCGGCGAAACCCTCAGCGTGCGTGCCCGCGTGACCGGAAATTACGAACACAAAGGTCATGCATTCGTCGATATCGACGCGCTGGTTTTGGCAAACGAAACCAGGCCGGTAGCCCGGGTCGACCATCTTTCGATTTATCGACCCCGCCAGCTTGCCGCTGCCTAACCCATCCTGGATCAATCGATTTTCTGGGAACAGGAAACGAGGGTGTTCCGTTTTTCTGGCATCATCTGGCAACAGATAGGTGAGGCCATGAAGACGATTTTGAGCGCCCTTGCCGTGGTGCTGCTGCTTGGCGCCACCACCGCGACCACCACCAACGCGGCTTGCTGGGATACGCCGTGGGGCGTGCGTTGCTCCCATCCTTACTGGCACCCTTATTGGGGCCGGCACCATTGGCACCACGATTGGGACCGTTACTAACCCCCGGTCCTAGCAGCGGCCGCTATTTCGGGTCGGCGGCGGAGGGGTTGAACAGCGTCTCTCCGCCAACCCGAAAGGCGCCGATCGCGTCCTGACCTGCCTGGCTCGCGAGCCATGCCGCGAGCTGATGTGCCGGCGCCAGTTTGGCGCCGGCATGGGTCTTCGGGTTGAGTTCGATGACATCGTAGCGGTTGATCAGCGCCGAATCGCCCTCGATCGCGATCTTGAGCGGCCCCTTGTTCTTGAAGCTGAGCCAGGTGCCGCGATCCGACAGCGTGTAGGCCGGCATCGCCGCGGCGGCGTTGAGCGCGGCGCCCATGCCGCCGCCAATGTCCTTGTACCAGCTGCCGGCGCCGCTCTTAGGATCGATCCCGGCGCGTTTCCACAGGCGCAATTCGAGCGCATTGGTGCCGCTCTTGTCGCCGCGCGAGACGAAGTTCGCTTCTTTGGTGGCGATTGCGGTCAACGCGATAATGGCATTCTTGCCGCCGGCGACGTGGGCAGGATCGTCGCCAGGCCCGACGATGATGAAGTCGTTCCAGGCGATCTGCTTGGGGCTCAGCCCGTTACCATCATCGATGAATTTCTGCTCCGCCTCCGGGTCGTGGACGAGGACGATGTCGGCGTCGCCGCGGCGGGCGGTGTCGAGCGCCTGGCCGGTGCCGAGCGCCAGCACGTGCACGGTGATGCCGGTCGCCTTGGTGAAATCCGGCAGGATCGCCGCGAGCAATCCTGAATTATCGACTGAGGTCGTCGACGCGAGGGTGATCGTCTCCGGTGCTTGTGTCTGCGCGCTGGTGCCGCCAGCTGAGAACAGCGCAGCCGCGGCAAGAATGGCGAACCATAATCTCCGAACCACTAAACGCCTCCCGGTTTCCAACCCGCGCGCCCGACAAGGGCGAAAGCGCTCGCGCAAATCATTGTCGACAGTCCGATCAGCACCATGCCGAGGCCGAGCGCCAGCGGCAGGTTGCCCTTGCTGGTCTCCAGCACGATCGCGGTGGTCATCGTCCGGGTATAGGCGGCGATATTGCCGCCGACAATGATGATGGCGCCGACTTCCGAGACCGTCCGGCCAAATCCCGCGAGCGCAGCGGTCAGCATCGCTGCGCGTGCCATCGCGATCAGCGCCGGCAGCGCGGCGATCCGGCTGGCGCCCAGATCCATCAGCGCATCGCCGTATTCCGCCCAGCGTTCTTCCGCTGCGCGGTGCGCGAGCGCGGTGACGATCGGCAGCGCGAGCACGGTCTGCGCGACGATCATCGCACCGGGGGTAAACAATAGGCCGAGGCTTCCAAGGGGACCCGAATGCGACAACAACAGATAGAGCACCAGCCCGACCACCACCGGCGGCAGGCCGAGCAGCGCGTTGGCGCCGACGACGATTGCGCCTCGCCCGGGAAAACGCCAAACCGCCAGCGCTGCGCCGAACGGCAACCCCAACAGCGTAGCGATGCCCGCCGCGCTGACGCTCACCGTCAAGGAGAGCCCGACGATCTGCCACAGCTCGCGGCTGGCGAAGGCGTCTGCCAGCGTTGCAAAATCACTCACGAAACAATCCGTCTAGCTCGATAGTATGGCTAACGATACTCGGCGTTGCCGGCAAGGTTGGGGAGGAGAAGCAGCATGAAGCACATCGCGCGCGCCGGGATGATCGCGATGGGTTTGGCGCTGGTGTTCACGGGGGGTGCCTTTGCGCAAAAGCCGGGCGGCACGCTGCGCGTCTATCACCGCGACAGCCCGGCCAACATGTCGATCTACGAAGAGGGCACCATCTCGGTTGTTGCGCCGATGATGGGGGTATTCAACAACCTTGTCGTCTTCGATCCGAACCAGAAGGAGAATACGCTCAACGACATCGTCCCCGACCTCGCCGAGAGTTGGTCGTGGAACGATGACGGCACCCTGCTCACCTTCAAACTGCGCCAGGGCGTCAAGTGGCATGACGGGAAACCGTTTACCGCTAACGACGTCAAATGCACCTGGGATTTGCTGCAGGGAAAGGCCGACGACAAGCTGCGTCTCAATGCGCGCGAGGCCTGGTGGATCAATCTCGACAAGGTGACGGCCGACAGCGATTTCCAGGCGACCTTCCACCTGAAGCGGCGGCAGCCCTCATTCCTCGCGCTGCTGGCCTCGGGGTTCAGCCCGGTCTATCCCTGCCACGTTCCCGCATCGCAGATGCGCCAGCACCCGATCGGCACCGGCCCCTTCATGTTCGCCGAGTTCAAGCCCAACCAGTCGATCAAGGTGGTCAAGAACCCCAATTACTGGAAGCCGGGCTTGCCGTATCTCGACGCCATCGAGTGGACGATCATCCCCAACCGTTCGACCGCAATCCTCGCTTTCATCGCGGGGAATTTCGATATGACCTTCCCCTACGAGGTCACCATCCCGATGCTGAAGGACGTGCAGAGCCAAATGCCGTCCGCGATCTGCGAGACTGAACCGCTCAATGTCGCGCCCAATCTGCTGATCACCCAAAAGCCACCCTTCGACAATCTCGATCTGCGCCGCGCGATCGCGATGTCGATCGATCACAAGGCGCTGATCGACATTCTTGGCGAAGGCCAGGGCGACATCAGCACGGCGATGCTGCCGGGGCCGGAAGGCGTTTGGGCGATGCCGAAGGAGATGATGCAAAAGCTGCCCGGCTACGATCCCGATGTCGCCAAGAGCCGCGCCGCCGCGCAGGCGCTCATGCAAAAACTCGGCTACGGACCGGACAAGCATCTCGCGGTCAAGATCTCGGCGCGCAATTTGGCGATCTACCGCGACCCGGCGGCGATCCTCATCGATCAGCTGAAAAACATCTGGATCGACGGCGAAATAGAACTGGTCGAAACCGCGCAGTGGCTGCCAAAGCTGGTGCGCTCGGATTTCGTCATGGCGCAGAGCCTCGTTGGCAGCGGCCTCGACGATCCCGACCAGAATTTCTATGAAAACTACGTCTGCGACTCGAACCGCAACTACACCCACACCTGCGACCGCGACTGGGACAAGATGGTCGACCAACAATCGGCCGAGCCCGATCCGCAGAAGCGCAAGGAGATGGTCTGGAAGCTGGACGCCAGCTTGCAGGAGCGGGTCGTGCGACCGATCCTTTACGCCATGCGCCAGGCCACTTGCTGGCGGCCCGAGGTCAAGAACGTAAAGCTGATGTCGAACAGCATCTACAACGGCTGGCGGTTCGAGGACGTGTGGCTGGATAAGTGACGCCAAGGGCGTCGAAAGTCGGCGGCGTCACCGGCCAGGGCTATTTGAACCACCTTTCCCAGAACGGGCCCGAGTCGGGCGGTACGGTCTCGGGCGGTGCGGCGGTTGACGTCGGCGAGCCGGGGGCGACGGCGTGCGGGTCAGGTCCGGGGCCAGGCTCGGAGGGCGGAGTGTTCCACCAGCCGCTGCCGAGCGCGACCATGAGCTGAGCGGTGTCGATCAGCCGCTGCGTCTCGGCGCGGACGACACCGAGCTGCGCTTGTTGGCGCTGGCGCTCGGGGTCGAGCAGCTGCAGCAGCGTGGAGTTGCCGGCCTGATAGCTGAGCCGGGCGAGTTTTAGCGCCTCCTCGGCCGAGGCCAGCGCCGCGCGCTGCGTCTTTACCGCTTCGTCATCATGCGCGAGCGCCTGCAGCAGGTCGGCGACTTGGCCAAAGGCGGTGATCACCGTCCCGCGATAGGCCGCCCAGGACGCATCGAACGCGTCCCTGGCCGCGCGCTGCTGCGCCTGCAGCGCGCCGCCGTGAAAAATAGGCGCCGCCATGGCGGCGCCGAGGTTGTAGGCGGTGTAGGCGCCCGAGAAGAAATTGCCGAGATTGGTGGCGCTCTGCAGCACATTCGCGTTCAGCGTGAAGTTCGGAAAGAGGTTCGCGGTGGCGACGCCGACGAGCGCGGCATTGGCATGAAGCTGCGCCTCGGCGGCCAGGATGTCCGGGCGTTGCCGCACCAGTGACGAGGGCAGGCTTACCGGCACGGTTGTCGGCAGAGCAAGGCTCTTAAGATCGAAGTCGGGCGGTCGCCAATCGGCCGGTGTCTTACCGACATAAACGGTGAGCGCATCGCGCGCGACACTCAGTTGCTGGCGCAGCGGCGGGAGTAAGGCGCGGTCGTTGGCCAGTTGGGTTTGGGCCGTCGTCACGTCGACCATCGTCGCCGTACCGCCGGCCTGTTGGGTCTTGACGAGGCTCAGGTTCTTTTCGTCGTCGGCGAGGATGTCCTCGACGGTTTTGATCTGCGCCCGCAGTCCGGCGACCGTGATCGCCTGAGTCGTGATATTCCCGGTCAGCGAGAGATAGGCGGCGGCGAGCTGGTAGTCGCTGACATCGGCCAGCGCCGATTGCGC
>DASYXG010000413.1:0-2245 GCA_035935235.1 Allostellaceae bacterium | reverse complement strand
CTCGGCGACGATCTTGGCGCGCTCAAGGCTGTCGGTCTTGGTGCTGTTGCGATGATTGCGGCCGGCGAGAAAGCTGGAACATTGCCAGAAGCGGCTGTTCTCGCGCCTGTACACGTGCAGCTTGCCGTCGATGAGTGCGTGGGTGACCGTCATGCGCCAATCTTAAGCGCAAAGGCTTAAAGGGTCAATTAATGTGTAATGATTGTGAAACGACTGTTTCGGGGGTGTATCTATATAACTTATTGATATTTATGGGAGTTATTTTGAGGAATATCATTTGTGAATGATTTTGAGTCTGCCGCGTCTACCATTCCGCCACACCCGCCCGTGTGGAACCGAACATTGTGCAACCCACTGCCGGCGCGGGACTATAGCCGCGACGCAAATAACGGCAACTCCGGCGCACGCTCAGGCCTAGGCTCCGCCTTCGGCACGGGTGCCGCGCCCGCCGGCGGGTCCTCTTTATCGCCGCTCGCCACGATCCGCAGCCGCTCGGCCGGCAGCGGCTTCTGCAGCGCCAGCGCCTCGCCGGCGGGCGCCCTCAGCCAGACCTCCCATTCCTCCGGCGTGGTTAGCATCACCGGCATCGCCTTGGCGTGAATCGGCCGCACCACCGCGTTCGGCTCGGTTGTCAGAAACCCGTAGAGCAGATGCTCACCCGAGTCCTTGCCGCGCTCGCCGGTCCACGGCCGCCAGATGCCGGCGAAGGCGAAGAGCGGCCGCTCACCATCGAGCGCGAACCAATGCGTCACCTTCGGCGCAATGTCGGTCCACTCGCAGAACGATGTGGCCGGCACCAGGCAGCGCCAGCGCGGCTCGAGCCAAGGCTGCCACCAGGCGCTCTTTACATTGCGGACATTGGTGACCGGCCGTCCGCCCGCTTGCGGCGAGGGCAGACCCCAGCGCATCGGCAACATCTCGCGCAGCCCGTCGCGCCCGGTGCGCACCACCGGCGCCATCTGGTCGGGAAAGATCGCTGGCAAGGGCGGCTGGTTGCCGGTGCGGTCGTTGAGCACCCACATCAGCCGCCGCGCCTCGTCCTGACTCTTGGTATAGGAGTAGAGGTTGCACATCCCGGTCAGCCCGCGGGAAACCGCCGCCGCAGGAAGTCCCGCACATCCTCGGCGCAGCGGTCGGGCGCAGCGTCGCAGATATTGTGCGGCATGCCCTCATAGGTCTTGAACTCGACATCCCTGAGCCGGCGGAACGGCTCGTAATTGGCGATCGAGCCGACCGTTTCCGCGCCGGGAATGACAACCATCGTCGGGCACTCGATGCGCTCGACCTCGCCGCTCCAATCGTAGCTCGCCATCAACAGCACGAACTTACTGATATAGGCCGGGTCATTCTTCGCCGCCTCGTCGAGGAACCATTCGATGAGGCCGGGGTCGGCGTCCGCCGGGAGCCGGTCGCGGATCGTCTCGGCGAGAAAGCCACGCAGCCCCTTCGCCTGGATTTGCGGGATCCAGCTTGGCGCCTGGCTGTTCCTGAGGCCCGGGGTCGAGCCGAACAGGCTGAGGCTCTTGACCCGCTGCGGCCGGGTCATCCCCAGCTGTTGCCCGAGATAGCCGCCGGCAGAATTGCCGACGATATGCGCCGCTGTGCAACCGAGATGATCGAGCAGCTCCTCGATATCGCGGGTGAGGCGCTCGAGGGTCAGCGCCTCCGCTGCCCGCGGCACCTGCGAGGCACCGTGACCGCGTAAATCGAGCCGCACGACGCGATAATCGCGGCAAAGATGCGGGACCCAGCCGAAATAGCGCCGAGCGCTCCCCATCGCCGCATGCAGTAACAGCACCGTCTCCACCCGCCGCCACGGATTGGTGAAATCGTCGGTGTAGTAGGAAAGGCCGATACCGTCGCTGGTGACAAATCTCTCCATCGCTCTCTCATCTTAGTAACAGACAAACGCGGTGACGTTTCAGCCCGGTTGCGTCCCCGCTTGCGCGGCACGCAGCATCTTGCGGCGCCGGAAGTAGGTCGTTAGCACCAGCACCAGCCCGATGATGAACCCGGCGAATACAGACGCGATCGCCCCAAATATCGTGGCGATCAGCCTGCCGACAAATCCCCGGCTGATCGCGAGCACGGTTTGCGGCCCGCTGTTGCCGTTGGCGTATTGGGCACTGAGCCGGTAGCGGCCCGGTATGGCGATGTCGAAGGCCAGTACCGACTTACCACTGTGGCCGCCGATCGAGTAGGTGCTGCTGAACCCAGGCACGACCACCGGGATCTGCAGGCCGTC
>DASYXG010000412.1:0-5251 GCA_035935235.1 Allostellaceae bacterium | reverse complement strand
ACCATCCTGAGATGCGAGCCCGGCACGCGGCGGATTTCCAAGTCATCGAGAAATTGGCCCCAAACCTGCCGAGGCTTGCGCGGCTCCAGTCCCGGTGTTTCTGCGGGCTGCATGAAGACCACTTTGCCGCCGTAGGACCGTGGCCGATAAGCCTCGCCGGCATTGTAGGTCGCGATGTGAACCCGGCGCGATGCAGCGTCGATCCCCTCGGCGACAAGGGGTGGGGGCGCGACCAATTTCAGGCCGCTTGCGGTTAGATATTGGAACAGGCTGCGCATGCGGCGGCTGACCTCGCCCGCGACCTGCCGGAGGGTGCACTTACGCAGCGACCAGACCGCGTTCAGCGCCTGGCGGGCGAGGATGTCGAGGTGGCACGCGAGCGGCCACACGGCGCGGCTCGGATAGGTGTCGAGCAGCACGACAAGCGGCACTTGGCGGCCGGCGGCGATGAGCTGCTGCGCCATCTCCAGCGCGACCAGCCCACCGGCCGAATAACCGACCAGCAGATACGGGCCCTGCGGCCAAGCCGCGCGCATCAGGCCGATCGCATGACCCGCCATCTCGTCGAGATGCTCTAAGGCAAGCTCTTCCTCGGCCATGCCGCGCGGGCGGATCGCATAAACCGGGGCCGCGATCTGCATCGCGGCGGCAATCGGGGCGAGCTGCAGGACGCTCCCGGTCGCGCCGGGGATCATGAAGACCGGCGGCTCGCGCTTGCCCGTCTTCATCAGGACGCAGCCGGTAGCCGAAGGCGCGGCGTTACCGGCCGCGCTCGTGCGCAACCAACTCCGCGCAGCGCGGACGCTACGGAAGAGCTGCGCCGTATCGGCCTGAACGAGCGGGTCGGTCATCGAACGGCCTGGATCACGAAGCCTTGCCGACCGGCGCAGGGCGTCGCGCGGCCGCACTGCGACGCGTGCCACCCTGCGTTTGCGCCGGGGCTACATTGATCGGGACGGACCGCTCGATGGACCGATACTCGCTCGTCTTGCCGACGGCTACCGCGACCTCGCTGTCGTCGTAGGAATTGGCGCGCAGCGCCAGATACGCAACCGGGTCGCTCAGATTGTACGACACGAACTTCCAGTCCAGACGCGACGCCCGCCACGGCCGCGTCATGGTCTTTCGCAAGGCAAAGCGGATTTCTCCATTGTGAAGCGTTGCTACTCCCGGTCCGGGCCCGGCAAGGGCCAGATCGACGAAATTGAGCCCGGCGAGCATCACCAGATAGATCGAGTACCAAAAGCGCGGATTGCACTCGACCAGATAATCCAGCCCGTCGGCGTCGGACAGAATCGCGTCGAAATTGACTGGCCCATTGTAGCCGGTGAGCGCCGCCAGTCGCGAGGCGTTGGCGAGCAGGTCGGGATTGGCGAAGACGCGAAAGCGGATGCTGTCGCGTTGCTGGGCGACATGGGCCCGCACCTGTCCGTGATCGCAAAAGAGGGTGATGCTGACCGCTTCGCCAACGATATGACGCTGGGCCACGACCGGCGTGTAATCGACCCGGTCGATGAGCCCAATCTCATCCGGCGTGCGGATGTGAAAAACGCCATACCCACCCGAGCGGTTGGTCGGCTTGATCGTGAGCGGCAGGGTCACCGCGCCGCGCTCAATGGCGTCGCGCAGGCTTGCCGCGTCATCAAACAGCCATGCGTCCGGAACGCGCACCCCATGCCCGAGACAGAATTGGGTGAAATTCCATTTGTCGTTCAGCAGATCGAAGGTCGGCACGGCCGGAAGTGGAGTGCTCGGCACCGGCAAGCGGTCGGCGAGCCCCGCGAGGAGACGCGTCGACACGTCGTCGGACGGCAGCACGATCTCGATCCGATAACGGCGGACCAACTCGCCGATCTCGGCAAGCAGGGTTTCCGCATCCCCGGCGTAGCGCGAGCGGCGATAGGCCTGGCAATGGCGAGACAACCGCAAACCGCCGGAGGCGCCGTTGCCGAGCACATGGACGCGGATCCCGGCGGCGGTAGCGGTGCGCATCACATGGTAAGGCAGGGTGAACGCGAAGGCGATCATCAGCCCGTTGACGGCGGTCCGCTTGCCGCCGGCCGAAATCATCGCGTTGCCAGGGCCGGACTCTGAATCGCCGGCCGGCGCAGCCTCGTGACCGCCAAATGGCGAGCCAGCCGCCGCGCGGTGAACCGGGAGCCGAAGGTAAAACGCAACATCGGCCCGAAGCTGGGCGCCGCGGCCGGACCGACCACGTAAAGCCCCGCGACCGAGGTCTCGAAATGGGGTGACAGCACCGGCATGCCGGAGACCAGCTTCATCTCGGTGCGCAGCGCTTCATCGAGAAACCCGACGGTGCGGAAATCGACGCGATAGCCGGTCGCGGCGATGACGTGATCGGCGGAGATCACCTGCTGCGAGCCGTCCAATCCGGCAAGGCTCAGATGAACCTGTCCGCCGCTGATGGCGACGCCTCGCGGCTCGTAGCCTTCAAGGCATGGCACCTTGCCGACGACCCGTTCGCGCATCGACCAGCCCCCAGCTGGCCCGAGCCACGACTTGACGATCCGCGTCCGCGTTTCGGCAGGCAGGTGGTAGAAAAGCTGCGGCGCGCGCGTGTAAAAGGTACTGCGCCAGCCGGGGCCGATCCCCGTCTGCGGCGCGCGCAGCCGCGCGACAAATGGCCGGTTCGGTTGCGGCGGGCCGTGGAACAACAGCTTGGGCCGCCGCGCGACGAGTTTCACCTTGGCGCCGCCCTCGTGCAGCAGGGCGGCGACGTCGATCGCCGACGAGCCCCCGCCAATCACCGCGATATCCTGATCGCGGAACGTCGTCATGTCCTCGTGACGCGAGCAGTGGGTGACATACTCGTCGGGCAATTCAGCGAGGTTCGGCGGGAGATAGGCGAAATCGCTGATCCCGATACCGACGATCACCTTATCGGCAGCGACGATCTCACCGTCGTCGAGCTGAACCGCGAACTCGCGGCCGGAGCGGCGGATCGAGGTGACGAGGTGAGTCTCGACCTCGGGCACGAAGCGCTGCTGAAAGGCATGGCCGTAGGCGATGAAGGTCTCGCGCGGCACCGGCTCCTCTTCGGCCGAGTAATGCAAGCCGCGCTCGGCGCCGAATGCTTCGAGCGAATACGAAGCGTCAGGATCTGACAGATTGGAGGCAAAACCGTCCGACTTCAACAACATCCCGGCCGGCATCTTGGTCTGCCAATTGTCCATCGGCTTGCCGAAGATGCGAAAGCCAACGCCTTCGGCGCGCAAATGCGCGGCGATGGACAGACCATAGGGACCAGCACCAACGATAACGACCTTGCCTTCCACGCCTTTAATCCTTGCCGATGGCTCGCCCTGCGAGCGGAGGATCGGGGCCAAATCACTCGGCCGCTGCTACCGGCGCAGTCTGCGTCTCACTCGTAAAAGAAGGCATAACAGCGCTTGATGAGGTATCGCCTTCAGGCTCTCGAGACCTGGCCTCGGGCGCCTCGGTAAGAAGACGGGCGATATGCGCGGCGAGGCGCGCCGAGAATGCCGCGATCAGCAAGGTTGGGTTGGCCTGTCCCGAGGTCGGGAACACCGCACTGCCGGCGACGAACAGGTTGGGCGTGCCGTTGACCCGGCAATCGCCATCGACCACCCCGCGCTTGGGATCGGCAGCCATCCGTACCGTGCCGATCTGGTGATAGCCGTCGGTCATCTGGTCCCAAACCCGGTCTCCGCGTTCCTCGGGCGGGACGTAGTATTCGAGGCGGCCGAGCCCAGCATCGCGCAGATTGCGGTCGATGAGGTCGTGGCCAGCGATCACCGACTCCGCATCGAGCGCGCTGTAGCGCAGATCGATCCGCAATCGCGGCATCCCGAGCGCGTCGCGCGCGTGGCTGAGGCTAACGGTGCTCGCCGGGTTCGGGGCCTGTTCGGCGTGATAGAACAGCGCGTAGCGCCGCGCCTTGTTGCGGACGAAAAACCCGGGCAGCCGCGGCGTCCTGCCGTAGCGCCGATAGAGAAAGCTCGCGGCCTCGCGAGCCGCCTCGGGGACGCCGCAAATGATGTTACGAAGATGCTTCGTCACATCGCTGACGCCGTGCTCCAGATATTTCCGGCGGATCGCCTCGGGCTCGAGCAGATTACCGAGTCCGGGAGTGGCGAGGCTCAGGTAGGCAAGCGACAGGATCGCGCTCCGGTGCGCCGCATCGCCGAGGAACGGATTGTCCGGCCAGGCGCACATGTTGAGCAGGCCGTGACGCTGCTGTGCCTCGGCTGCGATGGTGATGCGGCGGCGCGCGTAACGGCCGCTGGCATCGATGAAGAAGTCGAAGGTGTCATCCGGCAGTCTTGGGCTGACGACGATATCGGCGATGCGGCCCTCGAAATGGCCCATGTAGGCGCGGCCGAGCATCCCCTCCGCGCCGCCAAAGAGGCGCGGTTGATCCATCCGCGATGCGAGCATCAGCCGGGCCGTCTCCAGCCCGCCGCAGGCAAGGACGGTTATGCACGCGCGTAATGTCGTGCACTGTCCCGAAGGGAGAGCAACGGTGATACCGGCCGCTCGGCCGCTGACCGGGTCGATCTCGATCCCTGTCGCGACCGCGCCGAGCAGGATTTTGAGGCCGGGATCGCTTGTCAGCGCGGCGGCGTGCAAATCGCGCAGATTGCGCCGCTCGCTCCAGCGTTCGAGCCGGTCGATCCGGCATTCGGCCAGCCCAGCGGCCGATGACACCGGAGCGGAGAACTCGGGCGTTCCGGCATTGAGATAACGCACACCGGTGTCGTACCAGGGGCGGATCTCGTCGTGGCCGACCGGCCAGCCGCCGAGCGGCACATGCGGCCGGTCGGCGAAGTCGATATCGTCGAATGGCACGCAGCGCCCGCCCCACAGCAGCGAGGTCCCGCCGAGCGCGCGCCGCACCGCGATCTGCATCGGCGCATGGCGCGCGGGGTCGGCGATCTCGGCGTCGGCGAGCGCCTGGAAATCGGCGCGAAACCCGTCCATCCCCCCGGCGAGCAGGGTCACCTCGACACCGTGCCGGCGCAACTCGAGCGCTTGGACAATGCCGGCGGGGCCGGCGCCGACGACGAGCACCGGGATGTGGTCGAACATGTCGGAAGGGATTTCTTGACAGATCATCGTGTAAGCAACGGCTCGTTCGAACATTTTGCAGCTTGACACAGATGGATTACGTAACCCTTGCTTCCGGCTTGCCGGCGTCGTCGCGGCTGGGTTTTGGCTGCGGTAGCGTCATGGGTCGGGTCGGTCGCGCCCCGTCGCTGCGCGCGATCGC
>DASYXG010000411.1:0-7866 GCA_035935235.1 Allostellaceae bacterium | reverse complement strand
TCGCGTCGAAAACGGGCGTCAGATCACCGGGCGAGGCATTGATTACTCCCAGCACCTCGGCGGTCGCTGTCTGCTGGTCGAGCGCCTCGCGGGTCTCGGTGATGAGGCGGGCGTTTTCGATGGCGATGACCGCTTGGGCGGCGAAGGTCTGCAGCAGCGCAATCTGCTTCTCGGTAAACGCCCGCACGTCGTGTCGGTAGATCGCGAATAGCCCGATCAGGGTGGCGTCCTTCATCAGCGGGACGACAAGGAGGCCCCTAATACCGCCGAGGTCGATCGCAGCGGCGGCCAACGGAATGCCGTCGCGGTAGGGGGCGCCGGCCGCGAGATCCTCGATGTGAATAACCGGCCCGTCGCGAAAGTTTGGGCCGAGGATCGTCCTTAGCTTCATCGGATTATGAATGAGATACTGGGCAAATGCCTCCGGCACATTGCGCCAAGCGACAAGGCGCCCCGCGTCACCATCGCGGGTGAACAGCGTGCCGAACGCCGCATCGCACAGGCGCAGCGCCCTGTCGAGAATCGCATCAAACACTGGGGCGAGATCGCCCGGTGAGGAATTGATGACGCCCAGTACCTCGGCAGTCGCGGTCTGCTGCTCCAAGGCCTCGCGCGTCTCGGTCATCAGCCGCGCGTTCTCCATCGCAATCACCGCCTGCGCCGCGAAGTTCTGCAACAACGCGATCTGCTTGTCGGTGAAGGGACCAGGCTCCTGGCGATAGATCATGATGGCCCCCAGATAGCCACCATCCTTGCGCAACGGCACCGCCAGCAGGGCGCGCCCTCCTCCGAGATCAACCAAGGCGCGAGGCAAAGCATGGCCCGAGCGGTAATCATCGCTGTCGGCCAAATCTGCAACGTGGACGAAACGCTCGCCTTCCATCAAGCGGAGTTGGGCGCTGCCGGGCCCTGGTCGCTGCGGCACGTTCAGAAATTCGCGATATGCAGGCGTCGCCCCGCGAATGGCTGCGGCGTGAGTGAATTCACCATCATAGGTCCACAAAACACCGAATGCGGCGCTGCATAGCTCCAGAGCTTTTTCCAGCATCGCGTCGAACACCGGCGCGAGGTCGCCGGGCGAGGAATTGATGACGCCGAGCACCTCGGCGGTCGCAGTTTGCTGTTCAAGCGCCTCGTGCGTCTCGGTGATGAGTCGCGCGTTCTCGATCGCAATCACCGCTTGGTCGGCGAAAGTGCGCACCAATTCGATCTGTCGCTCAGTAAACGGCTCGACGCGGTGGCGCGCGAACGTAATCACGCCGATCGGCTCTCCCTCGCGCAACAACGGCACGGCGAGCGTGGTCCGAACCTTGCCGATTGAGACGGCTTCGGGCCAAGCGTATTCGGAGTCGGCGTTGACGTCGTCGATATGGATGACGCGGCCCTCGAGCAAGGCGCGACCGGTCGTGGTTCCTCGGTCGGGCGCCAATGGTCGATCTCGGGCGATCACCTCCCATTCTTCGGTAAGGGAATATGTGGCGACATAGCGGTACGCTCCATCCCTGCGGATCGCGAGGAACCCCATCTCCGCGCCGCACAGCCGCGCTGCGGTCTGACAGAGCGTGTCTAATACCGGCTCAAGATCGAAGGTCGAGCGGCTGATGACCTGCAATACGTCGCTGGTCGCGGTCTGGTATTCGAGCGACTCGGTCAGATCGTCGGTGCGTTCGCGAAGATCGCCCAGCAGCCGCGCGTTTTCGATCGCTATAACGGCCTGGTCGGCAAAGGTGGCGACGAGTTCGATTTCCTTCTCGGTGAACGGCTGGACGATTGTGCGGGCAGTGCAGATCACGCCAATCGGGGTGCCTTCCCGGAGCAGCGGAACACCGAGCATGCTGCGCAACTGGCCTACGCGCGCGTCATCCTTCGGTGCGTAATCGGGATCGGCCCAGGCGTCGGCAATCTGAATAGGCCGGGCAGCGGCCGCGGTGCGACCGACCAGCGTCGCCGAGCCGGAACGAATCTCCTGCTGGGCTTCGATCTCATAATATTCGGGCTGCATCCCGGAACCGACCGCCTGCCGATAAAGACCATCCTCGCTCAGCCGAAAAATCGACCCTTGGCTATTGCCGCAGAGCCGCATCGCCGTGTCGAGCACGGTTTGCAATACAGGCTCGAGGTCAAAGGTCGATTGACTGATGACCTTGAGCACATCGCTGGTCGCGGTCTGCTGCTCCAGGGCTTCGCGTGTCTCGGTGATGAGCCGCGCATTCTCCATCGCGATCACCGCCTGCGCCGCGAAGTTCTGCAGAAGAACGATTTGTTTGTCAGTAAATTGGCTCGCCTCCCGGCGAAACACCGAAAACACCCCGAGCAAGTTTGAGCCGTGTCGGAGCGCTACTGAGAGAAGGGCACGCGCCTTGCCAAGATCAACCAGCGCGCGACGAATGGGGTTGCCGCGTTGGTAGGTCTCATCTCTGACCAGCTCCCGAACGTGAACGACATCCTCGCCGTTCAAGACCCGTTGATGCGATGCGGTGTGCCCGGCCTCGACGGGCGCGTTCGCTAAAAACTTGGCGAGTTCGGGTGGTACACCCCGCTGCGCGACGAAACGGAAGTGCCCGCCGTCATAGAGCCAGAGATGCCCGAAAGCGGCCTCACAGAGACGTATCGCCTTCTCCAGCATCGCGTCGAACACCGGGCCAAGGTCGCCGGGTGACGCGTTAATGACCTCTAGCACCTCAGACGTCGCCGTCTGCTGTTCCAGGGCCTCGCGTGTCTCGGCGATGAGGCGCGCGTTCTCGATCGCGATCACCGCCTGGTCGGCAAAGGTGCGAACCAGCTCGATCTGCCGCGCGGTGAACGGCTCAACCCGCTCACGCGCCAGCGTAAAGACGCCGATCGGCTCGCCCTCGCGCAACAACGGCACACCCAGCGCGGTTCGCGCTTTCCCGAGCTGAGCCGCCTCCGGGAGCGCATATTCCAGATCGGCGGCGATGTCGGGGACATGGCTAATCCGGCGCTCGAGGGCCGCCCGCTGCGTCACGCTTGCGCGACTGGCGGTAAGCGACAGGTTGCGAGCAAATGCTTCGTATTCGGCCGGAAACCCGAGGTTTGCCGCGAGCCGATAGGCGTCGCCTTGGCGTCGGTAGATCATCGCCATATCGGCGTTGCACAAACCTCTGGCGGTCGCGACCAGCGTGTCGAGCACGGGCTGCAAATCGAAGGTCGAGCGGCTGATGACCTGCAAGACATCGCTGATCGCGGTCTGGTATTCGAGCGACTCCTGCAAGTCGAAGGTGCGCTCGCGCGTCTCGGTGATGAGGCGGGCATTTTCCATCGCGATGACCGCCTCTGCAGCGAAGTTCTGCAAAAGCGCGATCTGCTTTTCGGTAAAGCGCCGCACCTCGCGGCGGTAGACGATGATCGTGCCGACCAGGACATTGTCTTTCCGCATCGGCACGAACAGCGTCGAGAGGACGCGCGCCCGCTTTACTTGCGCGAGGAATTCCGGAACGGCGTCGAACAGCCCATCCTCGATCGGGTTTTCGAACTGGACGTGATCCGCGCCGCGCAGCAAGCGCTCGGCGGGCGAACCGGGCCATACCGGCACCGGCCCCTGCGCCCGCAGCCAGGCGGCGAATTCGGGCTCGCCATGGCTCGCGGCGAGGTGCAGCATCTCGCCGTCATACGTCCACAGATCGCCATGCGCCGCGCCGCAGAGCCGTCGCGCCTTTTCCAGGATCGAATCGAACACCGGCGCAAGCTCGCCCGCCGATGAGTTGATCACCCCCAACACCTCGGCGGTCGCGGCCTGCTGTGCCGCCGATTCGGCGAGCTGGCGGCGCAGCTCGGCGTTCTCCTGTTCGAGGCTTTTGATTCGCTTGTTATCAGGCGTCGCCATTGCCGCGCCGCGTGCAAGGTTCTAACCGCGCGGAGAGTACTCGACCGCGCACCGCTTTGGATACGGGGAGGAAAACTCGCTTATTGCACGATGCTGGGGAGCAATGTCTCGGCGGGGCGCCGCCTTGCGTTGATCCGCGGCGGCCGCGCCCCTATGTTCCCGGCCAGCCCAAGGGACTCAATGACGACCCCGCTCAGCCACATCCGCAACTTCGCGATCATCGCGCATATCGACCACGGCAAGTCGACCCTTGCCGACCGGCTGATCCAGACCTGCGGCGGGCTCGAGGCGCGCGAGATGCGCGACCAGGTGCTCGACACGATGGAGCTGGAGCGCGAGCGGGGCATCACCATCAAGGCGCAGGCGGTGCGCCTCAACTACCGAGCCAAGGACGGCGAGGACTATGTCCTCAACCTGATGGACACGCCCGGCCACGTCGACTTCGCCTATGAGGTCAGCCGATCGCTGGCGGCATGCGAGGGCTCGCTGCTGGTGGTCGACGCCAGCCAGGGAGTCGAGGCGCAGACCCTCGCCAATGTCTACCAGGCGGTCGCGGCCGGGCACGAAATCGTGCCGGTGCTCAACAAGATCGATCTGCCGGCGGCCGAGCCCGACCGGGTCAAGGAGCAGATCGAGGACGTGATCGGCCTCGACGCCGCCGACGCGGTGCTGATCTCGGCTAAGACCGGGCTCAACATCGAGGGCGTGCTCGAGGCGCTGGTGACGCGGCTGCCGCCGCCGCAGGGCGATGCCGACGCGCCGTTGAAGGCGCTGCTCGTCGACAGCTGGTACGACCTCTATCTCGGGGTCGTCATCCTGGTGCGGGTCCAGGACGGGACGCTGACCCCGGGCCGGAAGATCCGGCTGATGGCGACCGGCGCCGCGCACAACATCGAACAGGTCGGGGTCTTTACCCCAAAGGGGGTCGCGGTGCCGTCGCTTGGGCCGGGCGAGATCGGCTTTATCACCGCCGGGATCAAGACCGTCGCCGATTGCCGGGTCGGCGACACCATCACCGACGACCGCAAGCCGGCCGCTGAGCCGCTGCCGGGGTTTCAGCCGGTTCAGCCAGTAGTGTTCTGCGGCCTCTTCCCGGTCGATTCCGCGGATTACGAAAAGCTGCGTGAGAGCCTCGCCAAGCTACGGCTCAACGACGCCAGTTTCGAGTACGAGCCCGAGACCTCGGCGGCGCTCGGCTTCGGTTTCCGCTGCGGGTTTCTCGGGCTGCTGCATCTCGAGATCATCCAGGAGCGGCTGCAGCGCGAGTTCGACCTCGACCTCATCACCACCGCGCCGTCGGTGGTCTATCGCGTGCACCAGACCAACGGCCGGGTGCTGACCCTGCACAACCCGGCCGACATGCCCGATCCGGTGCGGATCGACCATATCGAGGAGCCGTGGATCAAGGCGACGGTGATGGTGCCGGACGATTATCTCGGACAGATCCTGGCGCTGTGCGAGGAGCGGCGCGGAACCCAGCTCGATCTCACCTATGCCGGCAGCCGGGCGATGGTGGTCTATCGATTGCCGCTCAACGAGGTCGTGTTCGATTTCTACGACCGGCTGAAATCGGTGAGCCGCGGCTACGCCAGCTTCGACTATCAGCTCGACGGCTATGCCGAGAGCGATCTGGTGCTGCTCAACATTCTGGTCAACGGCGAGCCGGTCGACGCGCTGAGCCTCATCGTCCACCGCAGCCAGGCCGAGCGCCGCGGCCGGGCGCTGTGCGAGCGGCTGAAGGATTTGATCCCGCGGCAGTTGTTCCAGATCGCCATCCAGGCGGCGATCGGCGGCCGCATCATCGCCCGCGAAACGGTGAAGGCCTTGCGCAAGGACGTGCTCGCCAAATGCTATGGCGGCGACGTGACCCGCAAGCGCAAGCTGCTGGAAAAGCAGAAAGAGGGCAAAAAGCGGATGCGCCAGTTCGGCCAGGTCGACATCCCGCAATCCGCCTTCATCGCGGCGCTGAGGATGGGCGACAGCTAGGTCCGAAATCGCTCGCCGGTGCTTGGTGACGCGCGGCTAACCCTTCGGCGACCAGCCGTAGGCTTTGGCGCAGGCGCCGCCCATCAACATCGCTCGCTCGCTGTCGCTCAGGCGGTCAGTTCGAACGAAAGGCTCGACGGCCTGCTCGTAATTGACGACCGCGAAGGCGCGAGTCCAGTCCGTGCCCCACAGGCAGCGCTCGAAACCCCAGGCATCGAACACGCGAGCCAGCGGGTCCCAAATGTCCGGGAAGGGAAACGGCTCGCGGGACAGGGTGCAGGCGCCGCTCACCTTGATCACGGCATTCTTGCGCTTGGCGAGGTCCAGCACCTTCGGCAGATCGGCCCAGGGCTGCGGCGGGGCGGGCGGCACGCGCGGCTGCAGGATCGCCAGATGGTCGATGATGAAGCGCGTGTCGGGGTGGCGGTCGATCAGCGCCGCGCCGGCGTCCACATTGCCCCAGAACAGCACATTGACCGGAAAATCGTAGCGAACGGCGGCGCGGCAGATGCGGTCGAGGCCGGGATCGTCCGGGGCGCGCTTCGCCTCCGGCGTCAGCATGATGCGGATGCCGACCGTCCCCGGTGTCGTCTTCCAGTCGGCAACGACATCGGCCACCGCCGGATCGTCCGGGTTGACCGGCTTGACGAGCGCCAACCGGCCGGGATGGGCCCGTTGCACCTCCACCGCATAGCTGGCGTCGTATTGGTACATGGAAAAGGCGGAGATGAAGATCGCGCCATCGACGCCGACCTTGTCCATCGCCGCCACCATCTCGTCGCCGGTAACGTGATCGGGCCAGTTCGGCACGCTGTGCCAAGGGCGCTTGGGCGTGTTTGCTTCGTACACATGGACCTGGGAGTCGATGATCGCCATCGGGGCAGCTCCTCTGCGCCTCTGTGCTAAGGGGGATCGGCATCGCAGCAGGTTTGTAGCCGCCTTGTCCAGACCTCCCAGTCGTTGACAGCACCCTTCCATAATCCATCCGGCATTCGCTATCGTCCTCCGACCGCCAGCCCGGAGGGGACGAATATGCCCGACAACAATACGTACGACTTCATTGTCACCGGCGCCGGCTCGGCGGGGTGCGCGGTGGCCGGGCGGTTGTCGGAGAGCGGCAAATACCGGGTGCTGCTGCTCGAAGCCGGCACCAAGGACACCAACCCGTGGATCCACATCCCGCTCGGCTACACCAAGACCTATACCGACCCGCGGGTGAACTGGATGTTCGACAGCGAGCCGGAAAAGGAGCTCAACGGCCGCACCCTCTACCAGCCGCGCGGCAAGGTGCTCGGCGGCACCAGCTCGATCAACGGCATGGTCTACATGCGCGGCACCCCGACCGATTACGACGGTTGGCGCCAGAAGGGCTGCGAGGGCTGGGGCTATGACGACGTGTTGCCGTTCTTCAAGAAGGCCGAGGACCAGGAGCGCGGCCCCAACGAGTTCCACGGAGCCGGTGGGCCGCTGCATGTGTCGAACCCGGTGCGCTCGGTGCTCGGCGACGCGATGGTCAAGGCCGCGATCGAGGCCGGGGTGCCGGCCAACAACGATTTCAACGGCGCGACCCAGGAGGGCGTCGGCTACTACCAGACGACCACCACCAACCGCCGGCGCTGGTCGTCGGCGCGCGCCTATCTCGGCCCGGCCAAGGGCCGCGCCAACCTGACGATCGCGACCCAGGCGCATGCCACCCGCATCCTCTTCGAGGGCGGCAAGGCGGTGGGAATCGAATACCAGACGCCGAACGGCAAAGAGACCGCCTGGGCCAAGGGCGAAATCGTCGTCTCGGGCGGGGTCTACGGCTCGCCGCAACTGTTGCAGCTATCCGGGGTCGGGCCGGGCGAGTTGCTGCAGGAATTCGGCATTCCGGTGGTGCGCGACATGGAGGGGGTCGGCAAGCACCTCCACGACCATTTCAACACCTATCTCGTCTGGCGCTGCTCGCAGAAGGTGACACTCAACGATCTTGCGGCGAGCCCGCTGATGAAGCTCACCTCGGGCATCCAGTATGTCTTTACCCGCTCGGGCCATCT
>DASYXG010000410.1:0-5541 GCA_035935235.1 Allostellaceae bacterium | reverse complement strand
ACTGCCGCCATCGTTCCCGATTTTTTACCTGCTCTGCCGGAAATAGTGCTGGCCGGCGCGGCGATGCTGCTGCTGCTGATCGGCGTGTTTCGCGGCGAGGAGTCGACTAAGCTGGTGTCTTGGCTCTCGGTATTGGTGCTGATCGGCATCCTGGCGCTGACCGCGCGCTTTGGCAGCACCCGGCAGATCGCCTTCTACGGTATGTTCATCACCGACCCCTTCGCGTCGTTCATGAAGTCACTGGTGCTGATCGGCTCCGCGGTGTCGGTCGTCATGTCAATCCGCTACAACGAGGAGCAAGGCATCGGCCGGTTCGAGTTCCCGGTGCTGATCTTGCTCGCCGCGACCGGGATGATGGTCATGGTCTCGGCAAATGACCTGATCACGCTTTATCTCGGCCTCGAATTGCAAAGCTTGGCGCTTTACGTCGTTGCCAGCTTCGACCGAGATTCGGTGCGCTCGAGTGAGGCCGGGCTCAAATATTTCGTCTTGGGCGCGCTGTCCTCGGGGATGCTGCTCTATGGCGCCTCGATGGTGTATGGCTTCGCCGGGACGACCAGCTTCGCCGCGTTGGCAAAGCTGTTGACCGGCACGGGTGCGCCGTCCCCAGGCCTTATCATCGGCATCGTTTTTGTCGCTGTCGGCCTCGCCTTCAAGGTTTCGGCAGTGCCGTTCCATATGTGGGTGCCTGACGTCTACGAAGGCGCGCCGACCCCCGTCACGGCGTTCTTCTCCGTCGCGCCGAAGATGGCGGCGATCGCGCTGTTCATGCGCTTTCTGATCGAGCCGTTCGGCGCACTGCTGGCTGAGTGGCGGCAGATCATCGTGTTCTTGTCGGTTGCCTCGATGGTGTTGGGAGCGGTCGCGGCGATCGCGCAGACCAACATTAAGCGGCTGATGGCGTATAGCTCGATCGGCCATATTGGCTACGCTCTAATCGGCGTCGCCGCGGCGAGCCCCGCCGGCATTCGCGGCGTCCTCATCTATATGGCGATCTACCTGTTCATGAATGTCGGCACCTTCGCGGTCATCCTTTGCATGCGCCAACAGGGTCGGATGGTCGAGGGGATCAACGATCTGGCCGGGCTGTCGCGCTCGCATCCGGGCCTGGCGTTAGCGTTGGCGATCTTCATGTTTGCGATGGCCGGTATCCCACCCACCGCGGGGTTCTTCTCCAAGCTCTACATCTTCCTTGCCGCCATCGACGTGCATCTTATCGGGCTCGCCGTGATCGGCGTCGTCGCCAGCGTCGTGGGCGCGTTCTATTACCTGCGTATCGTCAAGGTGATGTATTTCGATGAGCCTGTCGGCTCTTTCGACCGGCCGCTCGCACCCGAGCTAAAGGCGGTGCTGTTGGTTACGGCTGTTGTGACGATGTTTTTTTTCCTGCTGCCCGATCCCGTCGCCGGCAGCGCCGCGGCAGCGGCGGCCTCTCTCTTCGGTCAATGAACGCCGAGGCGCTCCAGCTTCCTGCGCCCTACCGGCTGATCGCCTACGAGACGATCGGCAGCACCAGTGACGAGGCCAAGCGGTTTGCCCGAGACGGCGCCGGAGAGGGCCTGATCGTTTGGGCCAAGACCCAGACTGCGGGCCGCGGTCGGCGTGGCCGCGCCTGGGTGTCGCCGCCGGGTAATCTGCACATGTCATTAGTCTTGCGTCCCAATTGCCCTGCGGGAGTAGCCGCCCAGCTAGGTTTTGTCGCGGCATTGGGGATGGCCGCTGCGCTTGGCGAGCTGGCGCCGGGCGTTGCGGTCCGCTGCAAATGGCCCAACGACCTATTGGCCAATGGCAAAAAAATCGCCGGCATCCTCCTCGAAACCGAGATGGTTGCGGGCGAGTACCCCGATTTCGTGGTGATCGGGATCGGTGTGAACCTTGCTTCGTCGCCGATCGACACACCTTACCCGACAACGTCCCTAGCCGAAGAAGGGGGCGGCGGCATCGCGCCGGAAATCGTCCTCACGCGCTTCGCCGAGTCTTTTGCCAAATGGATAAGCGCGTGGCGGGAGGTTGGCTTCTTACCGGTCCGTAAAGCGTGGCTTTCGCAAGCAATTGGTCTTGGCGGCCCGATCCAGGTGCGGCTGGAGCGAGACACGCTCGACGGGCGGTTTCTCGATCTCGCTGACGATGGTGCACTGATGCTCGGTATGCCGGATGGCAGCAAGCGCATTGCCGCTGGCGAAGTCTTTCCGGTGACCTTCTGATGCTGCTGGCAATAGACTCAGGCAATACAAACGCGGTCTTCGCCGTCTATGAAGGCGATACGCTCAGAGCGTCGTGGCGAGTCTCGACCAACGCCCGTCGCACTGCCGATGAATACGCGGTATGGCTGACACAGCTGCTGGCCCTGGCCGGGCTGAAGCCGGGTGATATCGATGCGACGATCGTCGCCAACGTGGTGCCCGAGGCGAGCTTCAACCTGCTGCAGCTTTGTCGCCGCTATCTCAACAGCGAGCCGCTGGTCGTCGGCAACGCCGACTGCAACCCGGGGATCGGCATCGATGTTGACATGCCGGCGCAAGGGGTAGGCGCCGATCGAGTGGCAAATGCCGTCGCCGCGCAGGATCGTTACAAGCTTCCGCTTATGGTCGTCGATTTCGGCACCGCGACCAATTTCGATGTTGTCGACAAAAGGGGCAATTACTGCGGCGGCATCATCGCGCCGGGCCCCAATTTGTCGTTGCAGGCATTGGAAATGGCGGCGGCACAACTCCCCCATATCGCGATCGGGCGACCCCCAAGCGTGGTCGGGCGCAACACTATCGGTGCAATGCAGTCTGGTGTGTTTTGGGGTTATGTCGGGCTGATCGAGGGCTTGATCCGCCGCATCCGGGAGGAGCGCGGTGAGAAAATGGGCGTTGTCGCCACCGGCGGCCTAGCGCCGCTCTTCGCCGGCGCCACGGAAATGATTGACAAGGTCGATCCCGATCTGACGCTGTGGGGGCTACGTCTGATCTTCCGGCGCAACCGCAATCAATGAAAGCGCCGGCTTCCTCGGGAGGCGCCACACCGCTGGACCGTGCCATCGAGCGCGACGACAAGGGCGTGTTCTTCCTGCCGCTCGGCGGCAGTGGCGAGATCGGGATGAATCTCAACCTCTACGCCTATCGCGGCGACTGGTTGATGCTCGATTGCGGCGTAACCTTTGGCTCCGAAGAGCATGCCGGCGTCGACGTGATCATGCCGGATCCGGCATTTATCGTTGAACGGCGCGACAAGCTCCTGGGCATCGTCGCAACCCATGCGCATGAAGATCATATCGGTGCGATCCCCTATCTGTGGCCACAGTTGCAATGCCCCATCTGGGCGACACCGTTTACCGCCACGCTGCTGCGCGCCAAGCTCGCCGAGGTCGGCCTGCTCGACCAAGTTGAGATTACCGTCATACCGCTCTCGGGCCGGTTTCAAATTGGCCCGTTCGACCTCGAACTGGTGACATTGACCCATTCGATCCCCGAACCCAACGCGGTCGCGATCAGGACGCCGGTTGGTACGATCATGCATACCGGCGACTGGAAGCTCGATCCCGAGCCGCTGATTGGCGATGTCACCGACGAAGCCGCGCTGATCCGAATCGGCGACGAAGGCGTTCTCGCCATGGTCGGCGACTCGACTAATGCGACGAAGGAGGGCGCGTCCGGCTCGGAAGCCGAGCTCCGAGAAGCTCTCAAGGAGTTGATCGGACGCTACCAGGGCCGCGTCGCTGTCGCGTGCTTCGCTTCGAATGTCGCCCGGTTACACACAATCGCTCGCGCCGCGCAGGCGCATGGCCGCGACGTCGCGCTAGTGGGCCGCTCGCTGGTGCGGATCGACAAGGCGGCGCGCGAAAACGGCTACCTTGCCGACCTGCCGCGTTTTCTTACCGAGGATGAGGCCGGTTATGTGCCATCCGACCGAATTTTGCTGATCTGCACTGGCAGCCAAGGCGAGCCGCGTGCTGCGCTCAGCCGCATCGCCCGCGAGGACCATCCCAACATCCTGCTTGAAGAGGGCGACGTCGTGATCTTCTCGTCGAAGATCATCCCCGGAAACGAGAAGGCGATCGCGCAGCTGCAGAACGGGTTGATCCGGCTCGGCGTTGAAGTGATCACTGAGGCGGACCACTTCGTCCATGTCTCCGGGCACCCGGCGCGGGCAGAGTTGGTGCGGATGTACCAGATGGTGCGACCGCGTGTGGCGATTCCGGTGCACGGCGAAGCGCGCCATCTCGCGGCTCACGCCGATCTCGCATTGGATTGTCAGGTCGGCGAAGCGCTGGTCATCGAGAACGGCGATGTCGTGCGCATCGACACGAAAGGGGCGACGATGGCGGGAAAGGCACCATCCGGCCGCGTCGCCAGCGATGGGCGGCGCCTGTTGCCGCTCGACGGCGCCGTGCTGCGAGAGCGCCGCCGAGTCGGCAATCAAGGGGGACTGATAGCGACGGTGATTCTCGACCGCGCCGGCGGTTTGGCTGCGCCGCCGCAGATCGCCTTGATTGGCTTGGTCGAAGCGCAGGAGGCGGCAAAAATGTCGGCGGGGCTCCGCGATGCGGTCACCGCCGCGGTCGAGGGCTTGCCGCGGCCGATGCGCCGCGATGACGGGTCGGTGCGCGACGCGGCGAGCCGGACGCTGCGTAAGGCGGTCAACGAGCGTCTGGGCAAGCGGGCGCTTATTGAAGTGCAGCTGGTGCGGCTATAAGGACAGGATGATTGGAAAGCTGAACCACGTCGCCATTGTCGTCCCCGATCTGGCAGCGGCGACCGCGCTCTACCGCGATACTCTCGGCGCCAGTGTGTTGGCGCCTCACGCGTTGCCGGAGCATGGCGTGACCGCCGTTTTTGTCGAGCTAGGCAACTCGCGGATCGAGCTCCTTGAACCGCTCGGCATGGATTCCCCGGTTCGCGGGTTCCTGGCGCGTCGCCCTGAGGGAGGAATACATCATATGTGCTACGAGGTCGCCGATATCCGGGCGGTGCGCGACCGCTTGCGGGAAGTCGGTGCCCGGATACTTGGCGACGGCGAACCGAAGACCGGCGCACACGGCAAGCCGGTGTTGTTTCTACATCCAAAGGATTTCTGCGGCACGCTGATCGAACTTGAAGAGGTCTGATGGGCTGGGTCACCGGGATTGTCGTCTACATTCTGACGTGGTGGGTCGTCCTCTTTGCGATCCTGCCGCTGTGGGTGACGCCCAGCGACCCGACCGATCCGCATTACCTAACCGGCGCGCCAAAGCAGCCGCGAATGTGGTTTAAGGCCGGTGTCACCTCAGCCGTCGCCGCGGTCGTGTGGATCGGGATTTATATTCTGGTGAAGGAGCCATGGATCAGCTTTCGCGGGGGATGAGTTGAGCGCTGCTTATTGCCTCGCTGCGCCCGGCAATGCGCTGCACGGGCCGTATCACGACAACGAGTATGGGTTTCCCGCTCGCGACGAGCCGGTGCTGTTCGAGCGCCTGGTGCTGGAGATTAACCAAGCCGGCCTATCTTGGGCGACGATCCTTCGCAAGCGGTCGGCGTTTCGTGCCGCCTTCGGCGAGTTCGATGTTGACCGCGTCGC
>DASYXG010000409.1:0-1633 GCA_035935235.1 Allostellaceae bacterium | reverse complement strand
GATCGCGGCTGGGCCGAGGGCTGGATCGTCCCGCTGTCGCCCGAAACGAAGAGCGGGAAGAAGGTCGCGGTGGTGGGCTCCGGCCCGGCGGGCATGGCCTGCGCCCAGCAGCTGGCGCGCGCCGGGCACGCGGTGACGCTTTACGAGAAGAATGACCGGATCGGCGGGCTGCTGCGCTATGGCATCCCCGACTTCAAGATGGAAAAGCACCTGATCGATCGGCGGATCGAGCAGATGGCGGCGGAGGGGGTCGAGTTCCGCCCTTCGACCGAGATTGGGGTGACGGTCAGCGTCCAGAAATTGCTCGCCGATTTTGACGCGGTGGCGATGACCGGCGGCGCCGAATGGGCGCGCGACCTCGAAGTGCCCGGCCGCGAGCTCACCGGTATCCACTACGCGATGGATTTCCTGCCGCAGCAGAACAAGCGCAACGCCGGCGACGACGAGCCCAAGGCGGCGCCGGGCGGCACGATCACCGCCAACGGCAAGCACGTCATCGTCATCGGCGGCGGCGACACCGGGTCGGACTGCATCGGCACCTCGACCCGCCAGGGCGCGGCCTCGATCACCCAGCTGGAAATCCTGCCGAAGCCGCCGGAGCACGAGAACAAGGCGCTGACCTGGCCCGATTGGCCGCTGAAGCTGCGTACCTCATCGTCGCAGGAAGAAGGCTGCGAGCGCGACTGGGCGGTGCTGACCAAGCGCGCCGTCGGCAAAAACGGCAAGATCACGGCGCTCGAATGCGTGCGGGTCGAGTGGACGCAGCAGGATGGCCGTTGGGTCATGCAGGAAGTTCCGGGCAGCGAATTCGAGCTGAAGGCCGATCTGGTGCTGCTGGCGATGGGGTTTGTCGGGCCGCGTCGGCCGGGGATGGTCGAGCAGTCGGGGGTAGTGCTTGACCCGCGCGGCAACGTCCAAGCCAACGTGATCGACTACAAGACTTCGGTGGCGAAGCTGTTCTCCGCCGGCGACATGCGGCGTGGCCAGTCGCTCGTTGTCTGGGCGATCCGCGAAGGCCGGCAATGCGCCCGCGCGATCGACGAATTCCTGATGGGGAAGACGACGCTGCCGCGCTAGCGCAGCAGCGGTCTATGCTACGCTCGCGGTGACAGCGCCGATGCCGGCGAAGGCGGCCTCGATGCGGTCGCCGGGGTTGAGCGGGAATTGCCGGGTGAACGAGCCGCTCATGATGTAGTCGCCGGCGCGCACCCCTTCCCCGAATTGCGCCAGCTTGCCGGCGAGCCAGGCAATCGAATTGTACGGGTGACCGAGCACGGCCGCGCCATCGGCGGTGGCGACGGGCGTGCCGTTGATCCGCACGCTGACCACGACGCGATCGAGCTCCGGTATCGCCCTGTGTTCGACGGGTGGCCCGAGGACGAAGGCCTTCTGCTGGGCGTTGTCGGCGAGCGCCAACGCAAGCTGGCGGGTGAGGTCGCCACGCGTCTCGATGATCTCGAATGCCGGGTGCACCCGCGCGACCGCGGCGGCGATGTCCTCGCTTGTAACGCCCGGCGCCAGGTCGCGGCCCATGACGATGCAGAGTTCGTTCTCGAAGCCGGGCTGGATCAGCTCGCCGCGGCGAAAGGCATGACCCGACTCCAGCCGGCCGTCGGCTAAGAGGCAGCCGAAC
>DASYXG010000408.1:0-2816 GCA_035935235.1 Allostellaceae bacterium | reverse complement strand
TAAGGTTGCGCCCTGCGACCCGAACAGTTGGGCGCATCGATGCTGAGCGTTGTTCTCACCAGCTACAATTACGCCAGGTTCCTCCCGGCGGCACTCGAGGCTCTGGCCGCCCAGACCCGTCGGCCAGATGAGCTGATCGTCATCGACGACAATTCCAGCGATAACAGCGTCGCGGTCATCACTTCGTTTCTCGGCCGCTTCGCCGACGGGCGGCTGGTGCGGAACCCCGGCAATCTCGGCACCATCGCCAACCTCAATCGCGGACTTGAGTTGGCGCGCGGCAGCGTCATCTACTTCGCCGCCGCCGACGACATTGTCTATTCGCGGCTGCTGGAGCGCGGGATGGGGTTGCTCGAAGCTCATCCGACGGCCGCGCTGTTTTCCGCCCGCAGCGACATCATCGATGTCCAGGGCGTGCGTGAGGGTACGTTGGCGACCGCGACCCCGTTGCGCGAACCGGGCTTTGTCGGCCCTGATGCGGTCGCTGCGCAGCTGGTGCGCGACGACAATTGGCTCACCGGCAACACCACCCTCTATCGTCGCGATGCGCTCGTTGCGGCCGGCGGGTTCGCCGTTGAACTCGGGCCGTTCTGCGATGGCTATGTCTCGCGCCTGTTGGCGTTGCGTCATGGCGCCTGTTATTCGCCCGAGGTGCTTGGCGCATGGCGCCGCCACGCGGGTGGATATGCCTGGTCGGAAACCGCGGATTGGGGGAAAGCGCGAAACCTTGTCGCCGCGGTCCAGCGGCGGATCGAAGCCGATGGCGCCGGGTTCCCAGCCGGTTATGCGCACCGTTGGACGCAACGCTACTTGTTTGGGGCACGCCGCTTCGCGCTGGCTCGGAAAAGCGAGGCGGCGCGGGCGCACGGGCTCCTCGCGCTGGGCTGGGCAAGAATGCGCGAAGTGGTGGCAACCCTGGCGCTGTTCGCCACTTACCGGCCATGGGACTTGGGCGTCGTAGCGCGGCGGCGGCTCGCCGCGTGGCGCCATTCGCCACCGAGCCGGACATAGCACCGGCGGGCCTTGTGCCGCGGCACCCGATTTCCGAAACTCCCCTCGCGGCTGGCAGAAGGATCGCTGAAATCACATGGAACAATTCGACATCGTGACCGGTGGCGCCGGGTTTATCGGCAGCCATCTCGTCGATGCCCTGCTCGCCAGCGGTCGCTCCGTGCTGGCGATCGACGATCTCGCGATCGGGCGCCGGGTGAACATCGCCACGCATGAGGGCAACCCGAAATTCCACTTCATCGAAGCCAGCGTCGTCGATCGCGCCCGCATGCTGGAGCTGTTCAAGGGCGCCGACCGCGTGTTCCACCTCGCCGCGCTCGCCGACATCGTGCCCTCGGTCCAGGCCCCGGAGAAGTATTTCGACGCCAATGTCAACGGCAGCTACGCCGTCGCCGAGGCCGCCCGCCATAACGGCGTCAAGAAGCTGCTCTATGCCGCGTCGTCGTCGTGCTACGGCATCCCCGACATCTACCCGACCCCCGAGACCTCGGCGATCAACCCGCGCTATCCCTACGCCCTGACCAAGTATCTCGGCGAGCAGATCCTGCTGCATTGGGGCCAGCTCTACGGCGTGCCGATCACCTCGCTGCGCCTCTTCAACGTCTACGGCCCGCGCGCCCGTACCAGCGGCACTTACGGCGCGGTGTTCGGCGTGTTCCTCGCCCAGAAGATCGCCGGCAAGCCGCTGACCATCGTCGGCGACGGCACCCAGACGCGGGACTTCACCTATGTCAGCGATGTGGTGAGCGCCTTCCTCGCCGCCGCCGAGCGCGGCCGCGACGGCGCCATCTACAATGTCGGCAGCGGCGGCACGGTGAGTGTCAACCGCCTGGTCGAACTGATCGGTGCCGACGAGATCGCCTATATCCCCAAGCGGCCCGGCGAGCCCGACTGCACTTTCGCCGACACCGCGCGCATCGAGGCCGAGATGGGCTGGAAGGCGCTTGTGTCGATTGAGGAAGGCGTCGCCCGGCTGATGGCGAACCTCGATTACTGGCGCGATGCGCCGGTATGGACCCCCGACCGCATCGCCGATGCGACCAGCGACTGGTTCAAATACATCAAGGCTTGAAAGGCCTTACAGCAAGCCACGTAGCTTGGCGTGATAGGCCGCCGCGATGGTGAACGAGTCGGTGACCGCGCTGTCGCGGATCAGCCGGTCGAGTTCGGCCGGCGCCACCGCGACGATCTCGGCAATGCCCTCGCCGAGCGCCGGGGTGCCGATCGCCGAGAACTCGGCGTAGACCAGCACCACCCGGTGGCGCATGAAGGCCGATGCGCCGTGCACCACGCCCATTTGCGTCATCGAGGTGATCGTGCCGCCGATTTCCTCGGAAATCTCGACCTGCGCCATCTGCGCCGGGTTCTCGCCGACGCCAACCGCGCCGCGCGGGATCTCGAGGTGCCAGTCGCGCGTCGGGTGACGAAAGTGGCGCAACAGAATCACGTCGCCGCGATAGCGGCCGAGGATCGCCACCCCGGTCGGCTCGTCATGCCGCGCGATGGCGCGATGGTAAAGGCCGGGCTTGCCGTCAGGGAAGATGACCGCGTCGCGCAGCACCATCAAATACGGGTCCTCGTAGAACACCCCGGCACGCGCCCATTCCGTCGGCAGCCCTTTTGCTGCGAAACCCTCGGCCATCGCCCGCTCGATTCGCGCGGTCTCCGCCGGGTCGGTCACCACATCGATCCCGCCGGGCAGGTTACGCGCCAGGATTGGCCGCTCCGCGATGAGCGCCCGATACCGCTCGGTCGGCGTCGTCACCGCTTGGGGCCGCAGGCCAGCGCCAGCCGGTAATGCGCCA
>DASYXG010000407.1:0-21751 GCA_035935235.1 Allostellaceae bacterium | reverse complement strand
GCGGGTGCGGTGGCGCGCCCGGCACGGCTCGTCAAATGGAGACGGATAGAGTGTCCCGCTGATCACCGGTAGCGACGTGACATCAATGCGCTTGGCCATGGCCGTCTCCTGCGTTGGCTGCTTCAAAGAATTGTGCCACGTAGCCATTTGCGTCAATCTTGATTTATAGAATCAATACCAGATCAAGTTGGCGAATCCAGGTTTTGAAATGATGCTGCCTGCGCGCGAGGCCGCCGACCGGCTTGGGGTCAAGATAGACACCCTCTATGCCTATGTGAGCCGCGGCCTGTTGCGGTCAATGGAGGTCGCGGGCAGCCGCGAGCGTCACTACGACGTTGACGAGATCGAGCAGTTTCGCGCTGGACGCGGAACCACACGCGCCCGCCCGCCAGCCGAGGATCTGATCCCGGTGATTGGCTCCTCCATCTGCCTGATTGACAACCATCGCCTCTATTACCGCGGCGTGGATGCACTAACGCTGGCCGAGACTGCATCCCTTGAAGAAATCGCAGCGCTGCTGTGGGAAGAGCCGATCCCTCACGCCGGCCCTCTCCCTGTAAACGGGGCGAGGGAGCGCGCCGACGATCTTGCCCCTCGCTCTGCGGGAGCGGCGAGTGCGAAGCACGCTCGCGCGGAGCGGGAGGGTAAGGGGCAGGTCGGATTGATCGAGCGCTGTCAGATCCGCCTCGCCGAGTTGGCCGGCACCGATCATGCCGCGCTCGATCTGTCGCGCGCCGGGGTGGCCCGGACGGGACGCGCGATCGTTGCCGAACTGGCGGCCTGTGTCGGCGGTCAAGAACCTTCGCCGCAGCCCATTCACGAGCAGCTCGCCACAAGCTGGAAGCTTGACGCGATCGGAGCCGATCTGGTGCGCCGCTGCCTGGTGTTGCTCGCCGACCATGAGCTCAACGCCTCGACCTTTGTCGCTCGCTGTATCGCCTCGACCGGTGCGACGCCGTACGCCGTCGTTTCCGGCGCATTGGCGGCGCTGTCGGGACGCCGACACGGCGGCGCCTCGGCGAGTGTCGAGGTACTCGCATGCGAGCTTGCGGCTATGCCTGATCCGATGACGGCGATGGCGGCTCGGGTGGCGCGCGGGGACGATCTGCCCGGTCTCGGCCAGCCGCTTTATCCAGACGGCGACCCGCGCGCCGTTGCGATCCTCACCGCGGCGCGGGCGGCTCTGCCGGCGAGGGCCGGGTGGATCGCGCAGATGGCGGATGCCGCGACGCGCCTCACCAGCGAGCACCCTAATGTTGATTTCGGTTTAGGCATCACCGCGGCCGCGCTTGGCCTGCCGCGTGGCGCCGCGCTTTGTCTGTTTCTCGTCGCCCGCTCAGTTGGTTGGATCGCGCACGCAATCGAGCAATACGAAAGTGGCGTCCTAATCCGTCCGCGCGCCCGCTATATTGGAGAGCGGCGAATTTCCCAGCCCGATGCCTCTTCCGCCGACTAAAGCACATCGTCCAAGGCGCGCTCGTGTCCACAAGAAGTCTCGTCCAGGGTCTGCGGATCGGCGCGATCCTTGTTGGCATTTCCCTTCCGCCTTCGGCAATTTTGTTGGCCTATAGCGGTTATTACACGATGGTGCCGCGTTATTCCTCGGTCGCCCAATTCGACCGGTTCGGGTTCAATCTGCGCCTCGACCTCTACTTGACCGACGACGAGGCCCTGGATTCCGGGCGCTATTTGACGGTAATCAACGGCGGGTCGTACCAGAGTTTCATGCTCCAGGGTTGGGATTGGGCGCACCGCGCGCGCACCAGCCTCTATCGGATCGACGACAATCGCATCGCCGCGCTGAGCGCCTTTGGATACGACTATCAGATCAGCATGAAGCCGTTCAGCTACAAGCCGGTGGTTTCCGATTCCGGGGCGGGATGGCAGTATCTCGGGGCTTTTGATTTCGTCTTTCGACCCGGCGCGAAGGCCCAGCTGCAATTCCTCGACGATCGATTACTCGAATGCATTCCGATGGGAAAGAGCGATCCCGCCAGCTGGGCGAACAAGCCGCGGCCGCAGGCGCGGCAGGCGAGCTGTCCGACTCCGCCACCGAACTTGGGAGATTAATTGCGGTGCCCGATCCGGAACCTTCTCTCGACTGGCGCGACCAGATCTTCGCCGCGCTTAAATCCGCCGAGATCCGCCAGGTCGGCTATGTCCCCGATGCGGGGCATTCGCGGCTTATCGAGCTGTGCCAGGGCGATCCGCAGATCCGCGCCGTGTCTTTGACCACCGAGGAGGAGGGGATCGCGCTTGCCGCCGGCGCCTGGCTCGGTGGGCAGCGCTGCGCGCTGTTGATGCAATCGAGCGGTGTCGGGAACTGCATCAACATGCTGTCGCTGGCGAAGGCGTGCCGCTTTCCACTGACCATGCTGGTGACGATGCGCGGCGAATGGGCCGAGTTCAACCCGTGGCAGGTGGCGATGGGCTCGAAGACCCAGGCCGCGCTCGAGCTGATGGACGTACTGGTCTACAGAGTTGAGCATGAAGCGGATGCCGCGGAGACTGTCGCCGCCGCGCTCGACATTGCCTTCAACGGCAGTATGGCGACCGCAGTGTTGCTGTCGCAGCGGCTGATCGGCGCGAAACGGTGGGTGAAGTGATGGCGGCCGGGAGCAATCAGCCGCGGCTCGAACGGCGGGCGGCGATCCGCGTGCTGCTCGCCGGGCGGGGCGACATGCTGGTCGTGGCCGGGCTTGGCTCGACGACCTATGACGCCGCCTCGGTCGCCGACGACGAGCGCAATTTCTATCTGTGGGGCGCGATGGGCGGGGCGGCGATGGTCGGGCTCGGCCTGGCGATCGCACGGCCCGACCGGCCGGTGCTGGTGGTGACCGGCGACGGCGATACGCTGATGGGGCTCGGCGCGCTGGCGACGGTCGGGGTGCAGGCGCCGCCCAACCTGGCGATCGCGGTGTTCGACAACGGCCGCTACGCCGAGACCGGGATGCAGCCGAGCCACACCGACAGCGCGGTCGACTTGGTCGGGGTCGCGCGCTCCTGCGGCATCGCCTCAGCTATCGATATCAGTGACGAGATCGCGCTCGCCGATTTCGCCCGACTCATCCAGGGCAAAGAGCGAACCCTCTTTGCCCGCGTCGCGATCCATGCCGACGAGCCGCCACGCGTGTTACCGCCACGCGACGGGGTGCTGCTGAAAAACCGTTTCAGGCGGGCGATCGGGGTAGAGAGCTGATCTATCGGTCGAGCCAGACGTCTTCCATCCGCCACAAATTATAGGGGCTATTGACCCCGACGGTGATGCCCTTCACGTAAGGGTAGGAACACGTCACCTGGCGTGGGTGCCAAATGATCGGCCGGCCGGCATCGTCGGCAAGACGCAGCTCGACCTCCCACACCAGTTCTTTGCGCTTGTCGGGGTCGGTCTCGACCGATTGCCGGTCGATCAGCGCGTCGGTGTCCTTGTCGCAATAGCCGGTGTAATTGCGGTCAGACCCGCAATAGTAGTTCTCGTAGAACATCTGGTCGGGGTCATCGAGCCCGGTCTCAGTGACCGTGAAGGCGACGGTGTAATCCTTGCGCATCACCGTCGGGTACCATTGCGTGGTGTCGATGGCGTTGAGGGTGCCGTCGATCCAGATGTCCTTCAATTGGCCGATGAGGATCACTGAGGGGTCGCGATAGGACGCGACATTGCGCGTGGTGACCGTCACTGCCAAGTGCTTGTCGGGGCCGTAACCCAGCTGCTGCATGATCTCGCGGGCCTGGGCGTGGTTCTTTCCAATATCGGGGTCGTAGCCGGGCAGCGTCTTAAGCATGTCCGCCGGCATGCCCCAGACGCCGTCGGGCGGTGGCTGCATGGTCGCGCCGATGAGGCCTTCACCCTCGCCGATGATCTTGATGAATTCGCTGCGGTCCAGGGCCAGAGCCATCGCCTTGCGCAGACTGGGGTTGTCAAAAGGCGGCGCAGCACGGTTGGTGATCAGTGTGCGAGTGGTGTTCCAGCTGTCGATCCGGCACTCCATTTCCGGCGCCGCGCCTTTGATCTCCTTCATCAGCGCCGGGGCGATAAAGCCGGGTCCGGTGCGGTCGAATTGCTTGGCGCCGAGGGCAAGGATCCAGGTCGATTGGTTCTTGATGATCGTGTACTCGATCCCGTCGAGATACGGCCGCCCGGGCTTCCAGTAATCCGGGTTTTTGGTGAGCTTGATGTACTCGTTGGGCTTGAATTCGACGAACTTGAACGGGCCGGTGCCGATCGGGTGCTGACGCATCTGCGCCGGCGGTACGTGGCAAGGGTAGACCGGCGACCAGCCCGAGGCGAGGAACAGGATAAAGGCCGGCTGCGGCCGTTTCAGATGAAAACTTGCCTCGAGATCGCCGTTGGTGGTGACCGAGTCGAGGTTCTGATACCAGGATTTGCGCGGGTTGACGCGGAGCTTCGCCTCGCCTTTACCGGTCAACAAATCCCAGGTGCATTTGACATCGGCGGCGGTGAAGGGCACCCCGTCATGCCATTTGACGCCATCGCGCAGCTTGAAGGTGAGGGTGGTCTTGGCGTCGTCCCACGACCAGCTCGTCGCCAAATCGGGAACGATCGTCGCCATGCTGTTCTGCGCGACCTGCTGGTCGAACATCACCAGATTGTTGAACACCGCCATCATCGGCCCCTCGGCGATGATGGTCGATTCTTCGAGAATCGACATGCTGGCCGGGCTGTCGCCGTGCGGCATTTTGAGAATACCGCCCGATTTTTGCGCGAGGGCGGGACCAGCTGCCAGGGCCATCGCCAGCAATCCAGCCGCAGCGATCTTCGCCAGGTATCGCGCCATCACGTGCTCCCCAACCTGCGCGTTGCAGGCCTCAATATCCGGGTCGGCCGATAGCGACAAGCACTCGCATCCCACCGTTGCGGAGGAAGTGTTTGGTGCTGCCGGCCAAAAACCCGGACTATATGGGCAATGCAGAGGGAAACGCCCGCGCGACCGGCCGCGTTGAGCAATCCGGCGCCAATCTATGTCGTCGGCTTGTTCGGCATGGGTTACACGGATTTCTACATCTTCCTGATCCCGCTCTACGGGCTCTCGCTGGGGATGAATGCGAGCCAGATCGGCCTGCTGGTCGGCGGCCGCTCGCTGCTCGCGGTGTTCCTGTCGATTCATGTCGGCGTACTGATGGACAAGTTCGGCACCCGCCGGGTGACTCTGTTCTTTGTCTGGTCGGCGATTGCGCTGGCTCCGGTGTTTCCGCTCGTGCCATGGTTCTGGGCGCTGCTGGCGTTGCAGATTGTCAATGGCGGCGCGCTCTCTTTCGCCTGGTCGGGGGCGCAGACCCTGATCGCGCAGCTCGCCGAGGGCGAGGCTGAATATATCGGCCGCTTCAGTTTCTACGCGCGGATCGGCACGACCGCCGCGCCGATCCTCGCCGGGCTCGCTTGGGATTTGGGCGGCGCCTAGCCCGCCTATATGATCGGAGCGTTGTGGGGGGTCATGCTGACCGGAGCGCTGCTTTACGCTCCCGAGGCCAAGGCGCGCGCGGCGCCGGCACCGGCACGCGTTCGTCTGAGCGATATGTTGCCCCGGTTCTCCGACTACGCGAGCTGCTTCGCGCTGATGGCCATCCCGGCGGTGGCGACGACGATGGCGATCATCTTCCTGCGCACCGCGACGCAGGGTGTGCAGTCCTCGCTCTACATCGTCTACCTGCACGAGATCGGCCTCGTCGGCACGACGATCGGCGTACTGCTCGCGGTAGTCGAGGTTTTCAGCGGGCTGGGTCATCTGTTCGCCGGACGGGCGATGCGGCTCGGCGACCCGCAGAAGACGATGCTGAGCGGCACGGTGATCTCAATCGTGGTGATCTGCGCGCCCCCGTTCCTCGGCGGTATCTACGCGCTGCTAGTGGCGGCGCAGGTGGTGCGCGGCTGGCTCTCGGGCGTGGTCCAGCCGATGATGTTTTCAGTCCAAGCCAAGGCGGTCGGCCCCTATCGTCAGGGCGCGGTCGTCGGCCTCCGGCAGACGATGAACCGGCTCGCCGCGATCGTCATTCCGCCAGTGATGGGAGCGATCGCCGACGGCTGGGGCATGACGGCCAGCTTTGTGATCCTCGGAGCGTTCCTGATGCTGCTGTGCCTGCCGATCGCCCGGGTCACCCGTCGTGGCGCCGAATTGCGCCCCGCGCCGGGCGACTGATACGGTTCGGAACGATAGCTAATCCGAGGCCGCCATGTCGGTAATTGATGTCCAGGTGCATGCCTACGAGCGTAATCATCCGCGCCGGCCATGGCAGGGTACGCTGCACGGGCCGGCTGAGGTCACCGGCGACCAGATGGTCGCAGCGATGGACGAAGTCGGCGTCGACGGTGCGGTGCTGGTCTCGCCATTCTCGATGTACGCCTACGACCCGAGCTACGCGCTCGAGGTCTACGCCAAGCACCCAACCAAATACCGGTTGGTGCGGCCGGTGGATGCCAACGATCCCGGCGTCGCCGAGACCGTCGCCGATTGGGCGGCGAAAAAGGGCACGGTCGGCGTGCGCATCATGATGCGCGACAACGTCTCGACCGACCCGGCCGACCCCGGTATCAACCGGGTGCTGGCGGCCGCAGCGAAGCACGGGATGGCGGTGAACCTCCTATGCTGGGGCCGGCTCGAACAGGCCGGGCAGATGGCGGCGCGCAACCCGAACACCCAGATCGTCATCGACCATTTGGGGCTGCAACAGCCGTTCGAGCCGCCGGCACCGCCCAATGGCTGGGCCGATTCGCCGAAGGTTACGGCCCTCGCCGCCCATCCGAATGTCGCGATCAAGATCAGTGGCGCTTGCACGCTGTCGCACGAGCCCTATCCCTACAACGACATCTGGGACCCGCTCAGCCGCATTTTCGACGCGTTCGGCATGAGCCGCTGCATGTGGGGCACCGACTGGACTCGCGCGGTGGGTCTCCTCACCTACAAGCAAGGGGTCGATGCGTTCCGCGTCACCGACCGCTTGTCGGCGAGTGACAAGGCGGCGCTGATGGGCGGGACGCTGATGAAAACCTACAACTGGTCGCGGTGGTAAGCCGGATTGCTCGGCATTTGGGCCGCGGCAAGGCCTGCGGCCGCCGTCAGCTCTGAAAGATCAGGCAGGTTGTCGTGCCATGCGCCAGGAGTTGACCGTTGGCGTCGGTTAGCCGCCCCTCGGCGGTGCCGACGCGCCGGCCGAGGCTGAGCACGATTCCTTCCGCCGTAATCAAACCCGTCTCGGGAGTGATGGGCCGCAGCAGCGAGATTTTGAATTCGAGTGTCGTCGAACCGATCCCTCTGTCCAGCTTGGATTGGATCGCCAGTCCCATCGCACTATCGAGCAGCGTAGCGGCGAGCCCGCCATGCACGCCGCCGGCGGGATTGAGGTGGATGTCGCGCGGCACCGCGGTCACAATTACGCGTCCGCTCGCGGCCTCCGCGATGTCGTAGCCCAGGGTTTGCGCGATCATATTCAGCGGCAGCGTCCCATCGGCGAGACCGCGGACGAAATCCAGGCCATTCATCTCCTTTTGGCGGTCGATGCCAACTGTTCCATAGGTCTTGTGGGCGGTGAGGGTCGGCATCGGCGCCACTCGCTTTTGCAATGAGCGTGTTGTTGCCCCGAACCGCCGCCCCGGCGCTACCCGGTTATTGCTGTTTCAGTCGCTGCGCCCCTAACCCCACGGCATCTCTGCCGCGGCGTTGCGTCCGGAGATGCGGCCGAAGGCCAGGCATTCGCCGATATTGCCGGTCCCTTGGTAGAGGTAGGAGTAGATTGAACCCAATTCGCCTGCGCTGTAGAGGCGCGGGATCGGCGAGCCGTCGGGGCGAACGATCTGGCCCTTCTCGTTGCGGCGCGGCCCGCCCTGGGTGTTGAGCATCGAGGGCGACAGTTCGATCGCGTAAAACGGGCCGGCGGAAATCGGCTCTAGCATCAAGGTACGGCCGAATTCGTCATCGCGCCCAGCGTCACAGGCGCGATTCCAGCGCCCGACCGTGCCGGAGAGCGCGACCGGGTCGAGGCCCGATAGACCGGCGAGCGCGGAGATGCTGTCCGCCTTCTTGATCCATCCCTTCGCCAGCTCGGCGCTGTTGTCTTCACTCCACGCGTAACGTTCGACGATCTGCGTCCAGCCATGGCTCGGATGGCCGTCATAGAGCGGGCCGGAGGCGAACATCGTGTGGTCGAAGATCATGTACATCGGGCATGGGGTCGAGAGCGGCAGCCAGCGGCCGTTGACCGGAATCTTGCCATGCCGCGTCTTGAACTTCTCGTCGCAGAAACGCCGTCCGTCCGGGCCGACGACGATCATCCCGCCCGGCGGGGTCTTGCTGTAATGCAGCGCCTGCATCGACAGCGAGGTGCGGATTTCCGGCACCTTCAGCGCCATCGACGGGCCGGCGTAATTGTTCATGTGCCAAAGGTCGGCGCCGACCGACATCGCCATAGTGATACCGTCGCCCTCGTTGTACGGGCTGCCCGAGGTGTAGCAATAGGGAACGCCGGGGAGGTAATCGCGGATCATCTCCTGGTTGTTCTCAAACCCACCGCAGGTCAGGATCACGCCGCGCCGCGCCTTGACCGCGACGGGCTTGCCATCCCGCACGGCCCGCACGCCGAGGATTTCCTTGGTGATGTCGTGCTGGACGAGTTCCTTTCCCGGCGACTCGTAAAAGACCGGGATCGGCCGCTGACGCACCAGGCTCTCGAACCGTTGCCAGGTGTAGGAGTAGCCGTAGGTCGGGCCGTCGTGGAATTTGTGCACACAGCCGGCGCCGGGGAGGTCGGGGAACTCGATCCCGACCGGCGGGTGCTGGTGCTCCTGCGGGTCGCCGCCGAGGCCGGCGAGCCAGTCGTTGTTCTTGCACATCTCCTCGGCCCACACCCGGATCATTGTTTCGGGGACGGTGTAAGGGCCGCACAGCGCCGTCAGATAGGCGGCGGCCTCGGTTGCGTCGGAGGTGTTGAGATAGCCCTGGCCGGCGACCTTGGTGTTGCCGCCGTGCTCGCCCTCGGGCGCTTTTTCCAGGATGACCGTGCGGGCGCCGAGGTCATGCGCGGTGACCGAAGCGGCAACCCCCGCAGCGCCGAAGCCGACAACGACGACATCGGCCTCGACATCCCAATGCTGCGGCACGGACGGTGGGGTTTCCATGATCGGTGCGGCTCCGGCGTAATTGCTGACCTATCTTAGACGCGAATGGCTGCGGGGCGTCCAATGCCGGTTCCGCCTACCGTCCTTGACGTTAGCGCAGCGGAGAGACGAAAGTTGCGCCGAGCTCGAAGCCTTCCCGCAATCGGAGGAACACCTGTCGTGAGCATCGGATCACTGCCGCTGTCCGGCTATACCGTTCTCGACCTGACTCATGCACGCGCGGGACCGACCGCCGTCCGCCAATTCGCCGATTGGGGCGCCGGCGTCATCAAGATCGAGCCGCCGGGCGGCCCCGGCACCGACATCACCGGCTCGCGCCGTGACGGGTTCGATTTCCAGAACCTGCACCGCAACAAACGCAGCCTAGCGATCAACCTGAAAACCAAGGAGGGTCTCGAGATTTTCATGAAATTGGCCGCCAAGGCTGATGTCATCGTCGAGAACTTCCGCTCCACGGTAAAGCATCGCCTCGGCGTCGATTACGAGTCGGTCAAGAAGATCAACCCGCGTATCGTCTACGGCAGCATCTCGGGCTTCGGCCAGACAGGGCCCTACGCCAAGCGGCCGGGCGTCGACCAGATCGCCCAGGGCATGGGCGGGCTGATGTCGATCACCGGCTTCCCCGGCCAGGGACCGGTGCGGGTCGGCATCCCGATCGACGACCTCTGCGCGGGCCTCCTGCTGGCGCAGGCCATGATGATGGCGCTCATCGAGCGCGAGAAGACCGGCGAGGGGCAGTGGGTCCACACCTCGCTGCTCGAGGCGCAGATCTTCATGCTCGATTTCCAGGGCTCGCGCTGGCTGCAGGCCGGCGAGGTCGCCAAGCAGGCCGGCAACGACCACCCGACCGGCATCCCGACCGGCCTCTTCCCGACCGCCGACGGGCAGATCAACATCGCCGCCTCCGGCGACAATCTCTACAAGCGCTTCTGCGAGGCGGCCGAGGCGCCGCATCTGCTGACCAACCCGGATTACGCGACCGGGCCGCAGCGCTCAAAGAACCGCAAGCAGCTCAACGAGATCATCAGCGAGATCACCCGCAAGAGGCCGAGCGCCTACTGGATCGAGCTGTTGAACGAGGTCGGCGTGCCGTGCGGCCCGCTTTACACCATCGACCAGACCTTCAACGACCCGCAGGTGCAGCACCTCGAAATGGCGCGGCCGATGGATCACCCCCGGCTCGGCGAGCTGAGGGTCGTCGGCCAGGCGATCAACATGATGAAGACGCCGGAGCCGGCGCGGATGCGCCTGCCGACGCCCGATAGCGGCCAGCACAACGACGAAATCCTGCGGGCTCTCGGCTACAACCAGGCTGACATCGCCGATCTGCGCGCCGCCGGCGTGTTTTAGACGCGCCGCCAAGACCCTTTCTTCAGGAGTAGCAAGACCATGCTCGATCAGCCTCTCGTCTCGACCAAGATGATCGCCGAAAAGGATGGCGCCATCGGTCGGATCATCTTCAACAATCCGGCGCGGCATAACGCAGTCTCGCTCGACATGTGGCAGGCCGTGGCCCAGATCATGGAGGATTTCGAACACGACGACGCGATCCGCGTCATCGTGCTCTCGGGGGCTGGCGGCAAAGCCTTCGTCTCGGGCGCCGACATCTCCGAGTTCAAGGAACGCCGCGCCAGCGTCGAGGCTGCGGAGGCCTATGCCAGGATTTCCGAGACCGCGCGCGTCCGCCTCCAGGAAACCCTGAAGCCGACCATCGCGATGATCCGCGGCTATTGCATCGGCGGCGGCATGGCGACGGCGCTCGCCTGCGATATCCGCATCGCAACGGAAGGGTCGAAATTCGGCATCCCTGCGGCAAAACTTGGGCTCGGCTATGCCTATGACGGGATCAAGAAGCTGATCGATATCGTCGGCCCGGCCTATGCCCGCGAGATCTTCTTCACGGCGCGCCAGTTCTCCGCCGAGGAGGCGCTGGGGATGGGGCTGGTCAACCGCGTCGTGCCCGATGGCGAACTTGAAACCTATGTCGAGAATTACTGTAAGACGATCGCCGGCAATGCGCCGCTCACCGTGCGCGCCGCCAAGCAGATCGTTCGCGAGGCGCTGAAGGACGAGTCGAAGCGCGACATGGCGTTGTGCAAGCGCGTGGTCGAGGAATGCTTCGCCAGTCAGGACTATACCGAGGGTCGCACCGCCTTTATGGAAAAGCGCCGCCCGGTCTTCACCGGCCGTTAACCGGCTGTCTATAGGCACGCCTGGCGCTGCGGCGAGAGGTTCGATGAATCCGGCCGATGCCGAGTACGAGTCGCGGATCGTCGATCCGGAGATTCGTCGTTTTGTCGAGTATTTGCGTGGCAAGCGCGGGGAGGGGACATACCCCGCGCGCGTCGCGCTCGATCCGCTCGATTTCCGCTATGTACTCGGCGATGTGGTGATTATCGAGGCGCATCGCTCGCCCGCCGGCAGCCGCTGGCCGTGGCATTTCCGCTACCGGTTAATCGGCACGAACGTCGTTGCGCGTGATGGCTACGACCTTACCAACAAGTCGCTTGAGGATCTGCCAGAGCCGGAATATCGCGAACGCGTGCGGACGACTTGGACGGAGGTATGCGAAACCGGCAAACCCGCCCATCACGTCAGAGACTTGATCTTGGACAATCGGGCACGGCGATACGAAGTCGTTGTCCTGCCGCTCGCCAGCAATGGGCAGGATATCGATATGTTGATTTCGGTGCAGCGCGAGACAAAGCCCGCCGTCATCGCTTAGCTGAGCGGGCGCCCGAACGAGTCGGGGCATGAGGGGATGGTCCGGATGAAACTGCCACGTCACGGCCGGTACGACTATGTGCCGATCCACCAGCGGCCGGTATACGATTGGCCGGAGGGCAAGCGGCTCGCAGTCTTTTTCTGCAACAATATCGAGTTCTTTGCCTTTCGCGCTGGGATCGGCAGCGACTCGACCGGCGAGGTCAGCCCGCAGAACCAGCGGAACTACGCCTGGCGCGATTACGGCAACCGGGTTGGGCTTTGGTACTATTTCGACCTGCTCGACGAATTCGGGCTGCCGGGCGCGCACAACGTCAACTCCGCTGTTCTCGAGGAATGCCCGGCGATTGTCGAGCGCATGAACGGGCGAGGGGATGAGTTCGTCGGCCACGGCCGCACCAATTCCGAGCGCCAGGACGTTCTGTGGGAGGAGGATGAGGCACGGCTCATCGCCGAATGCACTGAGGTGCTGACCAGGCTCTCCGGCAAACCGCCGACCGGCTGGCTCGGACCTTGGTTGGCCGAAACCGGGGTCACCCTCGACCTGCTGAAGGAGGCGGGTTACCGCTACGTCATGGATTGGGCGCTCGACGACCAGCCGATCTGGATGAAGACGCGCTCCGGCCCGATCCTTTCGGTGCCATACCCGATCGAACTCAACGACTCGCCGGGCCTGGTCTACCGCCGCCATACCGGACGGCAATTCGAGGAAATCCTAATCGATCAGTTCGACGAAATGTTCGAGCAGTCGCGGAAATTCCCGCTGGTATATTCGGTAGCGCTGCATCCGTTCATCGTTGGCCAGCCGTTCCGCCTGCGCGCGCTGCGCCGCGCGATCCGTCACATCATGGAACGCCGCGAGGATCTGTGGATCACCACGCCGGGCGAGATCGCCACCTACTGCGAGACCCTGCCGAAAGGCACCGTGCCGGGGTCTTAGTGTTTCATCGGCGCCCAGTTGTTGCGCCGAGCGACCTCGGCGACCACGGCAGCGATTTGTGAGCCCACCCGCGCGGCATCGGCATTGACCCCGGTTTCGCGGGGCGTGGCGGCGCTAGGGGCCCCGACGCTTGGAGCGGAGCGGGAATCGACTGAAAAGCTCTGCACTGGTTGAAGGCCGGCGAGGCCCGGCACTTCGGCCTTGATCTGCACATCGGCGATAACGGCGCTGCCGACCTCATCCGGGCGTCGCCGCTCACCTTCGTTGACCTCGCGGAACGTGCCGGTGACGATCAGCGCGCGGGCGCCAATCTTTGGCGCCGGATCGGTGGTGCTAACGGCATCATAGCCGAGCGCGCGCAGCTGGTCGGTGATTGTGTCGGTGACGAGAAACCCGACTGCGCGGCCGATTGAGGCAGCGCGCTGCTGTGCCGGCACCCCCGGTTCGCCGCGGTAGAGCGAGAAGCCAAAGGAGGGGTCGAGCCTGACGACACCCTGCGGCAAGGCGAAATCGCTAATCACGATAAAATCCGAGGTCGGCCCGCCGTTAGCGGTCAGGCCCTCGACGCACCCGGTCGGGCTGAGCAGCGCCAGGACCGCACCCACCCCGAGGAAAAACCGGCGTGCTGCGCTCACGAACCGCCTAGCCCGGTGTAAAGCTCGCGCTCGAACGCCCCGTAGGCTGCTAGAACCTCGGCGTCGGCGAAGGGCAACACCTGGGTCATGATCAGTCCAGTCACCCGTTTGACCGGATCGAGCCAGTAGTAGGTGTTGAAGATCCCGGCCCAAGTGACGCTGCCGGGGCTGCGGCCGTTGGGCCCCGGCTCCGGGGTCAGCATATAGCCAAGCCCCCAGCGCACCTGCTGACCGGGAAAGAAATCGACGTCGTTGGTCAATGGCGGGTTGTTCGTCTTCAGGATGCCCGCCTGCAACCCACCGATATGGTTCTCGCCCATCAGCGCGACCGTCTCTGGCTTGACGACGCCCCTGCCACCCTGCAGCAACGCTTGAAGAAACGCCAGGTAATCGCCTGCGGTGGAGTACAATCCGCCGCCGCCGGCGAGGAATTCGCGTTCGATAGAGGTCTCGAACGGCTGCGGGGTCAGCGACCCATTCGCCTCGCGCTGATGCACTGACGCCTGGCGTGCTCGCTGCTCGGGTGAGACCCAGAATCCGGTGTCCTTCATGTCCAGCGGGCCGGTGATGTGATCGGCGAAATAAGTGTCCAGCTTTTTCCCACTCACCTCTTCGACCAGCCGGCCGACCCAGTCGATATTGATGCCGTATTCCCAGCGCTCGCCGGGATCGAACATCAGCGGCATGCGCAACGCGGCGAGTTTGCCGGACGCCATTTGCGGCATGCCCAACACGACGACGCAGCGTTCCAGGTCAGGGTTCCACTGCTCATAGCAGAACCCAGCGGTATGGGTGAGCAGGTGCTTTAGGGTGATCGGTTGCCTCGCCGGGCGCAGTTGCGGCCGGTCGGCGGCGTCGAACCCGGTCAACACCTGGGGCGCGGCGAGCCCCGGGTCGATCCCGGGCACCGGACCGTCGAGCGTGAGCTTGCCCCGCTCGACCAGCTGCATCGCCGCGATCGAGGTGATCGCCTTGGTCATCGAGGCGATGCGGAACACCGTGTCGAGCGTCATCGCTGGGCTGCCGGAGAGGCCGCGCGTGCCGAACGCACCTTCGTAGACCCTGCCGCCGGCGGTCGCGGCCATTGCCACGACCCCAGGCACCGCCTCGGACGCAGTGGCGTCGCTCAGCGCCGCGTCGATTTTCGCGAAAGAAACCATCTAGCGGCGTACGTTGCCGCTTTGCGCCGGGATGCCGGTCTGCTCGTGGCAGACCTTAGCGAGCGCGGCGACGCCGTCGCGGATTTCCTGCTTCGAGGTGAGCGCGAAACAGAGCCGCAGGCGCGATTTCGAATCGGCGCCCTCGACCGCCCACTCGGGGCCGGGGTTGAGCGCGATGCCGGCATCGGCAGCCGGCTTCACCAACTTCATGATGTCAATCTCCTCGGGCAACTTCATCCACAGGAAAATGCCGCCTTTGGGGATCCACGGCTCGACCGCGGTGCCGAACTCGCGTTCGATCGCCTCGACCATGGTGTCGAGCTTCTCTTTCAGCGTCTCCGACAGCTCTTTGACGTGCTCGCCGAAATTCTGCGAGAAATATTCGGCGACGACCATCTGTTCGAGCGCACCGCAGCCGCTGTCGCTGCGGCAGGCGATCATCTGGCTCATAAACCGCCAATCGGCGATGCAGTAGCCAAGCCGGAGCGCCGGCGACAAGGTTTTCGAAAAACTGCCGATGTGCACGACGTGGTCGCTGTCGAGCGAGTAGATCGCCGGCGGCGCCTGGATCCCACCCCAGATGAGGTCGGCGTAGCACTCGTCCTCGAAAATGAGGACGCCGTACTTCTTCGCGACGTCAAGCAGTTGCCGGCGCCGCTCCAACGGCATGATGCTGCCGGTGGGGTTCTGGATGGTGGGGATCGTGTAGATGTATTTCGGCGTAACGCCCTTGGCTTTCAGACCGGCGAGGATGTTGTCGAGCGCCTCGATCCGGATGCCGTCCTCGTCGAGCGGTGCGGCGACGATCTTCTGGCCCTCGCGCTTCAGCTTGTTGATCGCGCCGCCATAGGAGAATTCCTCGAGGATCACCGTATCGCCGGGCTCGAGCATCACCGCGTTGATGAGATCGATGCCCTGGCCCGAGCCGGCAAGGATCAGGATGTCATCGGTCGAGCAGTCGATACCGCGCAGCTTAGCCTTCGACTTGACGAACTGACGCAAGCCGAGATGCCCCTGGTTGCCCTGCGCCGCGGTATACATAGCGAGCTTTGATCCTTCCTTCCGCAGCGCGCTCGCGGTGGCCTCGATCAACCCTTCGACCGGGATTAGGGTCGGGTCGTTGTGTCCGCCGATGAAATTGTATTTGGGATAGCCGGCAAATCGCACCGCGGGAGCTGGCAGGTTCTTAGCGAGGAGGTTCGTGTAGGCAAAGCCGTCGCTCATCGTGCGCGTCCCTCCAAATTCTCTTGCGATCATAGGCGATTTTTCGACGCGTGAACTCGCGGCGATGCCGCAGTTCACCCTTTCGTCGCTTGGGCGGGAGCGCCGGCGGCGCCGAGCCGATCGCCGCGGTAGCGGCCGAACCAGATCGGCTCCCACCAGTGGCGATTGTCGAGGTACCAGCGCACCGTGCGCCTGAGTCCGGTGTCAAAGCTCTCCCGGGGCGCCCAGCCGAGGTCGCGGCGCAGGCGCGTCGCGTCGATCGCATAGCGCTGGTCGTGCGCCGGCCGGTCGGTGACGAAGGTAATGAGCATTTCGTGCGGGCGGCGCGGCGAGTTCGGCAGCATCTCGTCGAGCAGCGCGCAGATTTGCCTCACCACTTCGATGTTCGTGCGCTCGCCGTCGCCACCGACATTGTAGCTGCTGCCCGATTTGGCCTCGGTGAGGATGGTATAGAGCGCGCTCGCATGGTCCTCGACATAGAGCCAGTCGCGCACATTGAGGCCTTTACCGTAGACCGGCACCGCCTCACCGTGCATCGCCTTGAGGATCGCCAATGGGATCAGCTTCTCGGGGAAATGGTAGGGGCCGTAATTGTTTGAGCAGTTGCTCAGCACGACCGGCAGTCCATAGGTCTCATGCCAGGCGCGCACCAGATGGTCGGACGCGGCCTTCGATGCTGCATAGGGTGAATTGGGCTTGTAGCGGCTGGTTTCGGTGAATTTTCCCCTCGCGCCCAGCGCGCCGAACACCTCGTCGGTCGAGACGTGATGGAAGCGAAACGATTTGGCTCGCGCTGGCGGCAGCGTCTGCCAATAGCCGCGCGCCGCTTCCAGCATGGCGTAGGTGCCGTCGATATTGGTGCGGATAAACTCTCCCGGCCCGTCGATCGAGCGGTCGACATGCGACTCGGCGGCGAGATGAAGCACTGCGTCGGGCATGAATTCAGCGAGCAGCGCTGCGATCGCGGAGCGGTCGCAGATATCGGTGCGATAAAAGCTGTAACCTGGGCGGTTCTCGATCGGGTGCAGCGAAGCGAGGTTCGCGGCATAGGTCAGCTTGTCGACATTGAGGATTGTGACGCCGAGCTCGGCGACGAAGAGCCGGCACACCGCGGAGCCGATAAAACCGGCGCCCCCTGTCACCAAGACCTTCATTGCTCGGGCCATCCCTCGGTTTTGCCGCAAGCAAGTTAGGCGGACACAGCTGCAACAGGCAATCATCGACATGATCAATTTCGATAGCTGAGGAATACTGACACCGGCGCAACCTAAGCGCGATTTTGTTGGACAAGCCTAAAGCCGCCTGGCGAGATTATCTCCGAAGGTCACTGGCTTGCGGGAACCGAGATGTACGAGTTTTGGCAATGCGGCGCGGGCTTCGCGCTCGCCGTTTTTGGCTGGTTGCAGCCGCGTTGGGTCGCGAGTGCGCGGCAGCTCGGTTGGGCAACTCTCCTCGATGCCGCGCCGCTCGGCATCGTCGTGCTGCTGCTGGTAATCGCCACCGGTAGGCCGATCTTCGCCGGTGCAGTAGCGTTCGCGCTCGGCGGCGGTTTCGCCTTCGCCGACCGCACCGTTCGCGACACGCTGCGGGAACCGGTGTTGTTCTCCGCATTGAGCGAGCTGCCGCAAATCTTCACGCATCCGCATCTCTATCTGCCGTTTGCCGGGACTGGACTGGTGATTGGCGGCGCGGGGGTTGCGGCATTTGCCGGGTTGGCCTTGCTCGTTGCCGAGCCGGCACTCGCGACACCGCATCCGCTAGCAGCTTTTTTAGCGTTCGGGCTCGTTGCTTATTTGCTGCGGCGGCTTGGCGGCGAGCCCTGGCTAGGGCGGGCCGCGCGCGTCTTGCGCCGGTTGAATCCGAGCGGCGAGCCATTCGGCGATGCCGCGCGGCTCGGTCCGGTGGCGATCCTTCTCGTTTACGGGATGATCGCCCGAGCCGAGCGCGCCGCGCGGCAAGCAAGCTTGGCGCCGCGGCTGACGGTCGTCACCTCAAGTCAGGCGCGTCCGATAATCCTGGTGCAATGCGAGTCGTTCTTCGACGCCCGCCGCGCCCTGCCGGCTCTGCCGGGCGGCTTTCTTGCTGGCTACGACGCGGCCCGTGCCGGCGGTGCTTACAGTAACCTTGCGGTTCCGGCCTGGGGTGCCAACTCGACTCGAGCCGAGTTCGCCGTGCTGAGCGGCATCGCGGAAGCGGCGCTCGGCTACGACCGCTACAACCCCTATCATGCGCTGACGCGGATCCCGATCGCGTCGCAGGTCTGGCGGCTGCGCGCGGCCGGCTACCGGACTCTCTGCCTGCACCCGTTTGACCGCGGCTTCTACCGGCGCGATGTAGCGATGCCGGCGCTGGGCTTCGACGAATTCCTCTGTCGCGACACGCTGGGCGGCTCGCGCACGCCGCCTTATATGTCCGACCCTGATCTCGCCCGGCATATCCTGCGGCTTCTTGATGAAGCGGGCCCGCGCTGTTTCATCTTCGCCATCACCATTGGCAATCACGGGCCATGGCTGCACAAGGGCGACGAAATGGAATGCTACCTCGACGGTCTTGCCCAATCCGACGCGATGCTCCGCCTCCTCATCGAGGGGCTTGAACAGCGCCGCACCGACGCGGTGCTCGGCTTCTACGGCGACCACTTGCCAAGCCTGCCGCGCAGCTTCGCCCCGCTGGGTTTCGACGATTGGCGCAGCGACTATGTGATCTGGACACGAGGCGGCGAGCCCGCCCGGCAAGACCTCGCCGCGCATGAGTTGGGCCGGCTTGTCGTCGATTTGGCGCTCTCTCCGCGCAAGCCGGCTTTGCGCGGGGAGACGGTCGGCTTAGCATCCGCCGCGGATTAGGGAGGATGCGCGTTATGGAAATGCAGAACCGCGCGGTCATCGTCACTGGCGCTGCCTCGGGGATCGGCCGGGCGACGGCGCTGCTGTTGGCGCGGGAAGGCGCGCAGGTCTTTATCGGTGACGTCGACGGGACCGGTGGTGAGAGGACGGCCGAGGAAGCACGCCGGAACGAGCACAGTGCGGAATTCCTGAGGCTCGACCTGGCCGACCCCGCGTCTATCGAGGTGTTCGCCGCCGCCGTTCATCAGCGGGTCGGGCGCGTCGACGGCCTTGTGAACGGTGCCGGCTGGGATCGTATCCAGCCGTTCATGGAGAACTCCGCCGAGATGTGGGACGATCTCATCGCCATTAATTTGATGGGAGCAGTGCGACTGACCCGTGCGGTGTTGCCGCCGATGATCGAGGCGCAGGCGGGAAAGATCGTCAATATTTCGAGCGACGCCGGGCGGGTCGGCAGCATGGGCGAGACCGTCTACGCCGCCGCCAAAGGTGGCCTCATCGCCTTCACCAAATCGCTGGCGCGCGAGATGGCGCGGCACAAGCTCAACGTCAATTGCGTCTGCCCTGGCCCGACCGACACGCCGCTGTTTCAGCGCCAGCCCGATCGCATGAAGGAAGCGCTAACCAGGGCGATACCGTTTCGCCGCATCGCCCTGCCCGAGGATATCGCCGAGGCGGTGATGTTTTTTCTTGGGCCTCGCTCCGATTACATCACTGGCCAGGTATTGAGTGTCAGCGGCGGATTGACGATGGTCGGGTGAGTGCCGATCTTCTGGACAACGGCTTGCTGCCCTTGGGGAGTACGAACGAATGAAGCGTCACGCACCGCTGGTTCTCGCCTTGACCCTTATCGCCGGCGCCGGGATCGCCGCGGCGCAGACCTCGAACCCCAACGAGTCGCCCGACCAGAACGTGCGGGCGAGCCAGCAATACCAGCAGCTCACCTGCACCAACGCGGCCTTCCGCGCCAAGCGCATCGCCCAGGAATGTGGCCCGCTCCAGGGTTCGCAATTCTATGACAGTTGCGTTGCCTCGTTCGATTGCGGCAAGCAACCAAGCGCGGCGAACTGGCGCAACGCGCCGCCGTCACAGACCACCAAGTAGGGAGAGGATCATGGCAGCGAGCCCCGCGCCGGGCTGGGTAAAGAAGCCTGAGCACCGTGTCGATCTTTATCCCGAAAGCCGCCGCGTGCGCGTGACGTTCGGCGGTGCCGTCGTCGCCGACACCACCCATGCGCTGCGCGTCGAGGAGACCGGCCACGGTCCGGTGATGTACATCCCGGCCAAGGACATGCGGCTCGATTTGATGAAAAAGACCGAACACAGCACCTATTGCCCGTTCAAGGGCACCGCCTCCTATTGGACCCTCAATGCCGGCGACAAGAGCTCGGAAAACGCGATCTGGGGCTACGAGACGCCCTATGACGAGATGACCAAACTCGCCGGCTATTACGCCTTTTACGGAAACCGGGTCGACAATATCGAGATCGGCTGAGATGGACGCCTTGATGCAGAACTGGGTCGTTCGCAAGCCGGCGGTCTCCTCGCGCGGCGGCATCGTGGCCTCGCAGAACAGCATCGCCGCGACGATCGGCGCCGAGATTCTCGCGGCCGGCGGCACCGCAGTCGATGCCGTGGTCGCTACCGCCTTTGCGCTCGCGGTGCGCGAGCCGTGGAACAGCGGTCTCGGCGGCATCGGCTTCATGGTCGTGCATCCGGCCGGGGGCGCTCGCGCCGAGGTCGTCGATTTCGGGCCAGTTGCGCCGGCGAAACTTGAGCCGGCGCTGTTCCCGCTGACCGGCGAGACCCGCACCGAGCTCTTCACTTGGCCGCAGGTGGTCGAGGATCGCAACGTCCATGGCCCGCTCTCGTTCATGATCCCGAGCGCGGTGCGCGGCTACGAGCAAGCGGTCGAGAGGTTTGGCAGATTGCCGTGGCGCGAGTTGGTGGCGCCGGCCGTAACTCTCGCCAAGGAAGGGTTGCCGGTCGATTGGTATGTAACCTTGCGGGTGGCGAGTTTTGCCGCCGATCTGCGGCGCTACAACGAAAGCCGCCGAATTTACCTCCCGGAGGATCTTCCGCCGGTCGTGCCGACCAACGGTGAAGCGCCGGTGCTTCAACTCGGTCGCCTTGCCGACACGCTGGCGCGGCTTGCCGAAGCCGGTCCCCAAGATTTCTACACCGGCGACATCGGCGCAGCGATCGCCGCCGATGTCTCGGCCGGTGGCGGGGTGCTTGCCGCGGAGGACCTGGCGCAGTGCCGCGCCCGCATCGTGCCGTCACTGGACATCCCTTACCACGGCTATACTTTCCAGGCCGCGCGCGGTCTCTCCGCCGCGCCGACCCTGGCCGACGTGCTCGACCGGCTCGACGGCAAGAGCTTCGCCAAGCGTCCGGACCCGAACTATTTCGAGGCCGTCGTCGAGGCCTTGCAACAGGCCTATGCCGTGCGGCTTGAGGGCCTCGGCGACACGGAGCCGCCAGCCGAAAGCTGCACCACCCACATCACTGCGGTCGACCGCGAGGGTGGGGTTGCGGCGTTGACCACGACCCTGCTCTCGACGTTTGGCAGTCGCTACGTGCTGCCGGGGACCGGCATCCTGATGAATAACGGGGTGATGTGGTTCGACCCGCGTCCCGGCCGGCCGAACTCGATTGGGCCGGCGAAGCGGGCGCTGACCAATATGTGCCCCTTGATCGTCGCCCGCGACGGACGGCCGCGCTTCGCGGTCGGCGCCTCGGGTGGCCGCCGCATCCTGGGCGCGGTGTTGCAGATAGCGAGTTTTGTCGCCGATTTCGGCATGAGCCCGGAAGAGGCGGCGCACCACCCTCGCGTCGATGTGAGCGGCGCCGACGGCATCGCGGTCGACCGCCGCCTGCCTGAGGCGGTGATCGATCGGTTGAGGAGTCGCGGTGGCGTACGCCTGGTCGAGCACACGGTGTCGCCACAGCAATTCGCCTGCCCGAATTTGGTACTCCGCGGCCAGGATGGCACCAATCACGGCATCTCCGACGTGATGTCGCCGTGGTCGGCGGCGGTAGCCGAGCCCGAGCGCGCCGGCTGATCCGCCCGTGTGGGCTGCCGCAAATGAATGACG
>DASYXG010000406.1:0-19028 GCA_035935235.1 Allostellaceae bacterium | reverse complement strand
GATCCCGGCGGCGCCGGCACCGATCACCGCGACATCGACCTCGGACGGCAGATTGGTCATTGCCGGCTAGGGTAAGATGCCACCGCCGCCTCTGCCACAGGGATCACCGACCAAGGGATGGCGTTGCCAGTCCCTCTCCCGCTTGCGGGAGAGGGTGGCAAAGGGCGAAGCCCTGAGACGGGCGAGGGTAGTGCGGCAGGCAATCAGCTCGTCGCCGGCTCTAGATATTCCGCGTCGGTGACATGCGTGCCCCAGGACGTGCCCTGACCTTGCTCGCCGGCTTCCGATAGCGCCAGATGCGCGAACAGCCGGTCGGGCGAAGCGCCGTGCCAGTGCAGCGTGTCGGGCGGGATGTTGACCACGTCGCCCGGGTTCAGCACCTGCGGCTTCTCGCCCTTGAAGCAGATGCGGCCGATCCCCGACAGGCAATAGAGCGTCTGCCCGACCGGGTGGCTGTGCCAGGCGGTACGCGCGCCCGGGGTGAAGCTGACGACCGACCCGCCCATCCGCGATGGCGCCTCGGCGACGACCACCGGGTCCTGGAATACGACACCGGTAAAGGTTTCCGCCGCGCCGCGCCGCGTCTGACGTGCTCCGGCGCGAATGACCCCTGCTTTCACTGGCATGGCTTCCTCCTCGGTTTGACTGACCCAGAGCATAGGCGGCCGGGCGCGCCCGGTGCAATCGTCCCCGGTTGCGCAAACCCGTTTGGGCGCGTACGGAGAGCCATGTCGTCTCTTTCCCAGAGCGCCCCTCAGTTTGACGCCGCCTTTCGCGCCAGGCTGCGCGAGCTGCTGGCGTGGCGGCGCGATGTCCGGCGCTTCTGTCGCGACAAGCTGCCCGTGGGCGCGATCGAGCGGCTGATCGAGATCGCCTCCCTCGCGCCCTCGGTCGGGCTCAGTCAGCCCTGGCGCTTCGTACTGGTCGACGCGGCCGAGCGCCGCGCCGCGATCCGCGCCAATTTCGCCGCGTGCAACGCAGCTGCCCTCTCAACACAAGCCGCCGACCGTGCCGCGCTCTACGCCCGGCTCAAACTCGCCGGGCTTGATGAGGCGCCGTGCCATCTCGCGGTTTTCGCAGACCCCGACACCGAGCAGGGCAGCGGCCTCGGCCGGCTCACCATGCCCGAGATGATCCAGTATTCGGCGGTGGCCGCAGCGCACACGCTATGGCTGGCGGCCCGCGCCGAAGGGATCGGCATGGGCTGGGTGTCGATCCTCGATCCGCGAGCAATATGCGAGATCCTCGACGTATCGCCGGCGTGGCGGCTGATCGGCTACTTCTGTCTCGGCTATCCAGCGGCGGACGACGACACCCCGGTCTTGGAGCGCGAGGGCTGGGAGGCGCGCCGCCCGGCCGACAAATTTGTAGTGAGGCGATGAGCGAAGGAAAAATCCGCGTCGGCATTGGCGGCTGGGTGTTCCCGCCCTGGCGCGGCAGCTTCTACCCCAAGGAGGTGAAGCAGGCCGACGAACTCGCCTATGCCAGCCGCCATGTCACCGCGATCGAGATCAACGGCACCTTCTACCGGTTGCAAACGCCAAAGAGCTACCGCAGCTGGCACGACGCGTCGCCCGACGATTTCATGTTCTCGCTGAAGGGCTCGCGCTTCATCACCTACCGCAACGATCTCTCGACCGCGGCGCCGTTCATGGCGCGTTACTTCGACAGCGGCATGAGCGAATTGGGCCCCAAGCTCGGACCGATCATCTGGCAGTTCATGCCGAGCCTGCAATTTGACGAAGGCAACGCCGCGGCCTTTCTCGAGGCGCTGCCGCGGACGCTCGGCAACCGCCCGCTGCGGCATGTCCTCGAAGTCCGCAACGAGAGCTTCACCCACCCCGGTTTCGCCAAGCTAATGGAAAAGCATGGCGTGGCGATCGCCCAGGTCGAGGATCCGAAACTGCCGCTGATCGAGACAGTAACGGCCAATTTTGTCTACGCCAGGCTGCGCGAATGTAAAGACGCCGAGCCGACCGGCTACTCGCCGGACGCCCTCGCCGCCATCGCCAAGCGCTTCCAGGCGCACGCCAAAGCTGGGCGCGACTGCTTCGTATATTTCATCAACGGCGCCAAAGTCCGCGCGCCGCACGCGGCGATGGCGCTGATCGAGCAGCTGCAAAAATAAGTTGATTTATCTGCGTTTCAGGCCAGTGAGCGGGAGCTGCTGCCGCTGCTTGATCACCCCTCACCCGCCGTCCGGCGGTCGGCGGTCGGCGGCTTATGAAATTCGACCCTTTAATCGTGAGCTGTTTGTTGCCGCCCTAGAGGCTTTGATGCGTACCGGCGGCTGGACCGGGCGTCAAGCCTTAGAGTTTGAATTGATGCAGACTCTAGAAACGCGCGCAGCGGAACCGGCAGAACCGATGCCAGCACCTGACCCGAACTGGCTAAGGATCGTTAACTGGCAGAAAACCAATCCGCCGCCAGAGGCGATGAGCCGCGCGCATTTTGAGGAGCGCGCCATATTGGAATTCTCGGCCGAGCGGGCACGTCAAATTCTGAGGCTGGCGCGCCCGGCAATTGGGCTGTGGCCGCAGCGGCAATCCCCGACGGCATCGCCCCTCGCGAGCCGGCACGGAGGGGAAGTATCGGCGCCACGCGACTGGCATTGGCCGATTTGGGAAGAGGAGCCGATGTACTTTCTCGGCCAAATTTATTGCCTGGACCTCGCCGGTCTACCGGGTGCCGAATTGTTGCCGCAGCAAGGTCTGCTGACCTTCTTCGGTGACTTTGACGCTATTGCAGGATGCGGGCCCGCAGGCTCAGTGGAACAGGGCGCGGTCTACTACTGGCCGGAAGCCGACCTGGCCGCGACCGAGCCACCCTTGCCGTTGGGTTATCCAAAGGAACGGGTTGCCACCCCGCTCTTATTCAGACCATTCATCGATCTACCCGACCCGTTCTCCGAGATCGTACGCCAACTAGCGCTCAACGATGCGGAGAGGGAACTCTACAGGTCACTACGCCAGGCGCTGCGTGAGCACAACATCCCCCAGGATGTCGTCAATTATTGCGACCTCGATAGCAAAATTCTTGGCTGGCCGGCTCTCGTACAAGGGGACTTCATGCTGCCTCAGACGGGCGTCGATGCTTATCGACAGCTCATCCAATTACCTGCGCGCCTCGGTCCAGGCGGTTCGCTCTACTTCTTCATTCACGATGCCGACTTGGCGGCGCGCCGTTTTGATCAATGCATCCTTGAGGAGCAAAGCACATGAGCCCATCCAGCAGGAGCCGCCTAGCGTATTCCCAGCAGCCCCGGCAGTGCGGTGAGCGAGCGGAGGATGGGTGAGAGTGTCATTTATCAGAACCGCTCCGCCCGGAACGGCGTCGGGTCCACAAAAGGCGTATCGCCGGTCATCATCTCGGCGAGCAGACGCCCGGTGGTCGGGCCGAGCGTAAAGCCCTGGTGCGCATGACCGAAGGCGCCCCAGAGGCCCGGCTCGGTCGGGATCGGGCCGATGATCGGCAGCATGTCGGGCGTCGCCGGGCGGATGCCCATCCACGGCGACGGCTCGACCGGCTCGCCGAGCGGAAAGATGCGGCGCGCGATCGGCAGCGCGCGGGCGAGCTGCACCGGCGTCGGCGGTGCGCCGGGGCGGGCGAACTCGACGCCGGTCGTGAGGCGAATGCCGGCGCGCATCGGCGCCAACAGGAAACCGTTCGACGCCACTGGTCGGGTCAGCCCGGCATTACCCGGCGGCGTGAAGTGCAGGTGATAGCCGCGCTTGCCGAACAGCGGCGGCTTGTAGCCGAAGCGCCCGGTCACGGCGGCAGACCAGATGCCGAGTGCGACCACCACCTCTCTCGCTTCCACCGCTGAGCCGGCGCCCACGGTCACGCGCCAGCCCGCGCCGCTGCGCTGCAAAGTCGCGGCGTCGCCGATCGCGAAATGCCCGCCCAGCCGCTCGAACAGCCCGAAATAGCTCATGGTCAGCGCATGCGGGTCGTTGACCGCATAGGGATCGGTCCAATGCAGCGCGCCGATAAAGCCGCCGTCGAGGTGCGGCTCCATCGCCCCGAGCGCGGCGCGGTCGAGCGCAGCGGAGTTGACCCCGAACGCGCGCGCCCGCTCGGCCTTCGCGAGCTCGGCGTCCATGGTCGCGGCGTCGTTGAAGGCGCGCAGAAAACCGACCGGGCGCAGCAGCTCGGTCGATCCGGCTTCTTCGGCGAGGGTCTTGTGCTCGTCGAGGCATGTTGAGATCAGCGTGCTCCACTGCGCCGCGATCCCGGCAAAACGGCTCGGCGCCGAGTTGCGCCAGTAGCTGAACAGCGGCCACGCCAGCCCCGGCAGGCTGGACAAATGGTAGTGAACATCGATCGAGCGGTTTTTGGCGATGCGCCGCAGCTCGGCGAATTCGCGCGGAAACGGGTGCGGGAACACCGCCTCGCGCTGCACCAGCCCGCCGTTGCCATAGGAAGTTTCTTCGCCCGGCTGCCGCCGATCGACCAGCACGACCTGCTTGCCGCGTTTCCGCAGATGAACCGCGATCGAGACCCCGACCATCCCGGCGCCGAGCACCATCACGTCGGCTTGCATGCCGCTCACAGCCCGATGAGCCCCGGCAATTCAGCGAGCGAGCGGATTTCGCGCTCCGGCTTGCCCGGCAGACGTTCCCGGGGCTGGCCGTAGCGGTTGCACGAGACCGCGCGCATGCCAAAGGCCGACGCGGCATAGGCGTCCCAGCCGTTCGACGACAGAAAGGCGATGTCCCCCGCCGGCATATCGAGCCGGTCGACCGCCAGCCGATAGACCTTAGGGTGCGGCTTGTAGACCCCCGCTTCCTCGACCGAGATCACCGCGTCGAGCAGGCCGGCGATCCCGGCATTCTCGACCAGCGGCGCCAGCATCGCCGGCGAGCCGTTAGAGAGGATCGCCATGCGCATGCCGCTGGCGCGCAACTGGCGCAGCAAGTCACCGACCTCGGGAAACGGGGACAGCTTGAGGTAGACCGCCATCAGCCGCTCGCGCAGCGCCGGGTCGAAGATGCTAAGCGCCTCCAGCGCGAAATCGAGCGCGTCGCCAGTGACCCGCCAGAAATCTTCGTGCCGGCCCTGCACGGTGCGCAGCCACGAGTAAGCCAGCTGCTTGTCGCGCCAGAGGGTTGTCAGCCGCGCCGCCATGTCGCCGAGCACGTCGGCGCAGCTCGCCGCCGCCGAGGCGAAATCGAACAGCGTGCCGTAGGCGTCGAAAACGCAGGCGCGGACTCCCCTAAGGGGAGATGAAACCAGCGGCGCGCTCATTCAGCGGCGATGGCGCGTTTCTTCGGCTTCGGCCAGCGCGTGGCAACCAGCGGCAGCACCTCGTCGATCAGCCGCCGGGTCTGCGCCATGATCTCGTCGTCGCCCTTGGCGGCCGGGCGTAGGATGAATTTTGAGACCCCGGCATCGACATACGCGGCGATCTTGTCGGTGATCGCCGCCGCGTCGCCGATGGCGAAATAATCCTGGGGATCGCGCCCAGTGCGCTTGCGGTAGGCGTCAAACAGCGGCTGCAAGCCCGGCTCGTCGGCCCGGCCAAAGCGGAAGGGGATGCCGGCGCCGTAATGATCGTCGTCGATGCTGCGGCCTTCCTCCGCCGCCGCCTGGCGGATCGCCGCGACGACGACCTTCGCCTGCTCCGGCGTCTCCGGCCCGGCCTGCCAGCCGGTGCCGAATTTCGCCGTCCGCCGTATCGCCGCCTCGGACGAGCCGCCAATCCACATCGGCAGGTCGGGCTGCACCGGCTTCGGCAGGCACTGTGCGCCCGAGAGATGATAGTGCACCCCCTCGAAATCGACTTTGTCCTCGCTCCACAGGCGGCGGATCACCTCGAGCCCCTCGTCGGTCTTGCGGCCGCGAACCTTGGTGTCGAGGTTGAGTGTCGTCCATTCCGGGCCGAGCGGGCTGCCGATGCCGAACGCGGGCAGCAGCCGCCCCTCCGACAGATAGTCGATCGTCGCGCATTGCCGCGCCACCAGCACTGCGTCGCGCATCGCCAGCGACAGCACATTGACGCCAAATTTCAGTCGCCGCGTGCGCCCGGCCAAGGCCGCCATCACGCTCATGCATTCGAGGAACGGGGTCGGGCTGACCAGCCGGTCGGTCTGCCACAGCGAGTCGACGCCGCCGGTTTCCAGCATATCGACCCAGCGCCAATAGGCGGCCGCGCCGGAGAACGGAAATTCCATGATCCCCATCCCGACCGCGACCTTGTTCACCATGACCACCTCCCTCTCGGCGCGGGAAGTATGGCCGCAACGGCCCAGGGTTTACCACTGCGCTCAGTTGACTCGCAGCGCCGCCCGCCTTTGCTGCAGGAACCGCCGCACCGCCGGATCGGATTCGAGACCGATGGCTTGCTGGTAAGCAAGTGCCGCCGCGGCCGCATCGCCGCTCCGCGCCAACAGCTCGGCTCGGGCGGCCCAATAGGGCTGGTACGCGGCGAGCCTCGTGTCATTCGCGATCGCATCGAGCGCCGCCAGCCCTGCTTCGGCGCCGCTGCTCTCGCCGATCGCAACCGCGTGGTTGACCGCCACCACGGGCGAGCCGGTTATCGTCAGCAGCGCGTCGTAGAGCCGCTCGATCGCGCCCCATTCCGTCCGGCCGGTCAACCGCTGCGAGACATGAGCGGACTGTATCGCCGCCTCGAGCTGATAGCGCCCGACGACCCCCATCGCGCTCGCCCGCAGCAAGATGCCCTCGGCCTCGTCGATCAGCGACGCATCCCATCTCGCCGGGTCCTGGTCGGCGAGCGGTACGTAATCTCCATCGGCGTTGCGCCGCGCCTCGCGGCGCGCCTCGGCGTGCAGCATCAGCGCCAGGAGACCGAGCGCTTCGGGCTCACCGGGCAGCAGTGAAACCACGAGCCGTCCGAGCCAGATGCCTTCCTCGGCGAGGCTGCGCTGACGCGTCTCGGCGCCGGCGGGATCGGACCACCCCTCGGCGAAGACCGCATAAATCGCGCTCAGCACGGCGTCGAGCCGCTCGCCGAGCTCGCTTGCCTCGGGAACCCGAAACGGGATCCCGGCCTCGCGAATCTTGGTCTTGGCGCGCACCAGCCGCTGACCCATCGTCGCCGGCGCGACTAGAAAGGCGGATCCGATCGCCGCCGCGTCGAAACCCAGTATCGTCTGCAAGATCAGCGGCGCGCGGATCACCGGGTCGATCGCCGGATGGGCACACGCGAACATCAGGCGCAGCCGCTCGTCGGGAATGTCGGCGGCGATGTTCACCGCTTCGAGCTCCTCGGCGATAAGCCGCAGCGGCGCGGCGGCTTCGTCGACGTGCCGCCGACGCCGCCCGGAATCGATGATCTTGCGGCGCGCCACCACGGCGAGCCACCCCTCGGGGTTGGCGGGAACCCCGTTCGCCGGCCAGTCGGCGAGCGCCGCCGCGAACGCGTCGGACAACGCATCCTCGGCGGCGGCAACATCGCCGGTGCGCGACGCGAGGAAAGCGACGAGCTTGCCGTAGCTGCGGCGAACCACCGCGTCAGCGGCCGCCCCGACATCGCCGCTTCCCCGCCGCATCGCCCTACATCTGCCAAATCGGGCGCACCTCGATCGTCCCGTAGGCCGCGCCCGGGCAGCGCGACGCCCAGGACAGCGCGGCGTCGAGATCGGGCGCCTCGATCAGGTAGTAGCCGCCCAGCTGCTCCCGCGTCTCGGCGTACGGACCGTTGAGCACCTGGGTCTTGCCGTCGGCGACCCGCACCGTCGTCGCGGTCGAGGTCGGCCGCAGCCGGTTGCTCCCGACCAGCACGCCGGCCGACTTCATCGCCTCGGTATAGGCCATGAAGGCGCCGACCACCTGGTCGATCTCTTGCTTGCTGCGCCCCTGCATCGCGGCCTCGCCGCCGTAGATCAGTAACATGTATTGCATCACCGTCTCCTTGGATGGTTGGACGCGACAATCGCGCCCGACATCACAAAGACGCTCGAGCTGGCACGATTTCGACAGAGCGCGGAATCGACCCGACCGGCGCCGGCAAACCGACTATAGTCGCAGGCGTCAAGTCGCCGCGACGGGGAGAGCAAAGCGATGCGCGTCTTCACCACCGTGCCTCAAGGCAATCTGAGGGAGGTGCCGGCGGCGGCGCGCGCCGCCGAGGCCGAGGGGCATGACGGCATCGTCACCATGGAGAACCAGCACGAGCCGTTCCTGGCGCTCGCGGTCGCCGGCGCGGTGACGGAAAAGGTCGAGCTGCACACCTCGGTGGCGATCGCCTTCGCCCGCACCCCGATGGCGGTGGCCGAGGTCGGTTGGGACCTCGCCGGCTCGACCGGCGGCCGCTTTGTCGTCGGCCTCGGCTCGCAGGTGCGGGCCCATAACGAACGGCGTTTTTCGGTGGCGTGGACGCCGCCGGCGCCGCGCATGCGCGAATACGTCCAGGTGCTGCGCGCGATCTGGAGCTGCTGGGCGACCGGCGAGAAACCTGCCTATGAGGGCCATCACTACCGCTTCACCTTGATGACGCCGAACTTCACCCCGCCGAAGATCGCCTGCCCGCCGCCGGCGATCACCATCGCCGCGGTCGGCCCGGCGATGCTCAGGGTCGCCGCCGAGGAATGCGACGGGGTCAAGCTGCACGGGTTCTGCACGCGCAAATACCTCACCGATGAGATCATGCCGCGGATCGACGCGGGGCTCGCCAAGGCGGGCCGCACCCGCGCCCAATATGAGATTTCCGGCGGCGGGTTCCTGGCCACCGGGCCGGACGACGCGGCGGTCGCCGAGCGCTTTGAGTGGGTGCGCCAGCGCGTTGCCTTCTACGGCTCGACCCCGGCTTACTACCCGGTCTTCGCGGTGCACGGACTCGAAGACCTAGGCCTCAAGCTCAACGCGATGGTGCGCCAGGGGAAATGGGGTGAGATGGCGAAGGAAGTCCCCGACGATGTCGCCCATCTCTTCGCCGCGGTCGGCCGCCATGACCAGATTGTCGGCGCGATCGCGGAGCGCTTCGGCGGCCTTGCCGACGCGCTGACCCTGCGCGCCGACGGCGTTGGCGGGATGCCACCCGACCTCGTGCAGGATATCCGCCGCATCCCGCATCTGTACCGCGGCCGGAGGTAGATCGGTGCCCTACCCGACCCATCTGATCCCGACCACGGTGGTCGGTTCGTACCCACAGCCCGATTGGCTGATCGATCGCGGCGCGCTTGAAAAGCATGGCGTCCCACGTGTCCACGCGCACGAAATCTGGCGCGTCCCGGGGCCGTTCCTCCGGGAAGCGCAGGACGACGCCACCATACTGGCGATCGCCGAGATGGAGCGGATCGGCGTCGATATTGTCAGCGATGGTGAGATGCGCCGCGAAAGCTATTCGAACTACTTCTCGCTGGCCCTGGACGGCATCGACAGCGAGCGGTTGGGCTCGGTCATCGGCGCCAATGGGCGCGCCACTCCGGTCGCGCGGGTCACCGGCAAGATCCGCCGCAAGGGCAAGGTCGAGGTCGACGACGCGGCGTTTCTCGTCGCCCACGCGACGCACGCCACCAAGATCACCTTGCCTGGCCCCTTCACGATGTCACAGCAGGTGCAGAACGAGTTCTACAAGGACGAGGCCGAGCTGGCGATGGATTACGCGGACGCGGTCAATGCCGAGTTGCGCGAGCTGAAGGCGACCGGCATCGATGTTGTGCAACTCGACGAACCATGGGTGCGCGCCGCGCCGGACAAGGCGGCCGGCTTCGGCGTCGCCGCGATCAACCGGGCGCTCGCCGGCATCGAGGGCCCGAGCGTCGTACATATCTGCCTCGGCTACGGCCACCTGGTGCGCAACAAACCGAGCGGCTACGCCTTCCTGCCGCAATTGGCAGGCTCACTGGCAAGCCAAGTATCGCTCGAGGCGGCACAACCGCACCTCGATCTCGGCGTCCTCGCCGATTTGTCGCAAAAGACCATCCTGCTGGGGGTCCTCGATCTCGGCAGCACCGAGGTCGAGACCGCGGCGGACGTGGCGGCGCGGCTGCGCGCCGGGCTCGCATTCGTCGCTCCCGAACGCCTCGTCGCCGCCCCCGATTGCGGGATGAAATACCTGCCGCGCCACCGTGCCGCCGCCAAGCTCAAGGCCATGGTCGATGGCGCCGCGATCGTTCGCCGGGAACTCGCCGGGTGAAGCGGCTCATCCTCGCCGCGCTCACGGCCATCATCGCCGCGGCGGTGCCGGCGCGCGCCGAGGATGTCGATCTGTTGCTGATCCTCGCCGCCGATGTTTCGCGCAGTATCGACGACGTCGAGTTCAATCTGCAGCGCAAGGGTTATGCAGCCGCGCTCAGCGACCCGAAGGTGCTGGCGGCGATCGCCGGTGGCCCCAACCGCTCGATCGCCATCTGCTTTGTCGAATGGTCGGACACGCTCGACCAGAAAGTGGTCGTCGACTGGACCACCATTCGCGATGGCGAAGATGCGGCGGCGGTCGGCGCGACGATGCTGGCGGCGCCGCGCTCGTTCGCCAGCCGCACCTCGATCAGCGGCGCGATCTATTTTTCGCTTGGGCAGTTCTCCAGCTCCGCGCCGGACGCGGATCGGCGAATCATCGATATTTCCGGTGACGGCACCAGCAACGCGGGGCCGCCGGTCACCGAGGCCCGCGACCAGGCGGTGGCCAAGAGTATCACCATCAACGGGCTGGCGATCATCAACACCCAGACCCGACCTGGCTTCACGATGCACACCCAGCCGCCCGGCGGCCTGCCGAACTATTACAAGGAAAATGTAATCGGCGGGCCTGGCGCGTTTTTGCTGGTCGTCGAGAATTTCGAGACCTTCGCCGACGCAATCACCCGCAAGCTGGTCAACGAGATCGCCGGCACTGTGCCAAGCAGCCAAACCGCAGCGCTAAAGCCGTTCTGAATCGATTGGCAAAGCCGACTTGTCGCGGCACCTTGTCGGCCGACAGGAGGTTCCATGCCCAACGACATCGCCATCGCCGCCACCCACGAAATTGAGGTCCGCGATCTCGAATACCGGCGCGACCCGAGCGGTCCGCTGCTGGCGCGGCTCTACAAGCCGAAAGGCGCTGGACCATTCCCGGCGCTGATCGATGTGCATGGCGGCGCCTGGGCCGCGGGCGATCGGCTTAACAACGCGCCGCTCGACGAAGCGCTGGCGAAAAGCGGCATCGTCGTGCTCGCGATCGATTTCCGCATGCCGCCGCAACACCGCTACCCGGCGTCGATTGCCGACATCCACTTCGCGACGCGCTGGCTCAAGGCGCATGCCGCCGAGTTCGGCAGCCGCCGCGATCTTGTCGCCGGGGTCGCGACCTCGAGCGGCGCGCATCAATTGCTGCTCTCGGCGCTGAAGCCGAACGACCCGCGCTACGCCGCCTTGCCGCTCGCCGAGGCGCCGCAAGAGGATGCCAGCCTGCCGTATCTGGTGCTGTGCTGGCCGATCTCCGACCCGCTCGCGCGCTACCGCATGGTCAAGGAAAAGGGCCGGACACCGCTGATCCAGTCGCACGATGCGTATTGGGCATCCGAGGCGGAGATGGCGGAGGGCAACCCGCAGCGCATCGTCGAGAGCGGCGAGGCGGCGAGCCTGCCGCCGGCGATCCTGCTCCAGGGCACCGGCGACGACAATGTCACCCCCGACATGGCCGACCGCTTCGTCGCCGCATGGCGCGCCAAAGGCGGCATGATTGAGCTGCACAATTTCGACGGCCAGCCGCACACCTTCGTCATGCGCGATCCGGCCTCCGACGCGTCGCGCCGGGCAACCGAGCTGGCCCGCGACTTTGTGTTCGCCCGGTCGAAGAGCTTAGGCTGAAATTCGGTTGGATGGGCGATGTGCGTCCTTCGAGGCCTCGCTTGCGCGAGGCATCTCAGGATGAGGAAGATTTTGCGATGCCACCAACCACCTTCCTCATCCTGAGGAGCGCCCACAGGGCGCGTCTCGAAGGACGCTGACCGCCGATGCGAGCGCCAGGCGAGCTGAGTGCTGGACACGACGGCCATCGCGTCGCCGGGCTCGACCTATTGCGCGGCCTCGCCGCGCTATCGGTAGCGCTGCCGCACTTCTTCGCCTATCGCGGCGCCTTCCCGGATGCCGCCGAGACGATCTCGGCGCTGGCAGTCGAAGTGTTCTTCGTGCTGAGCGGCTATGTGCTGGCGCCGCAAATCCTGTTCTGCCTGGGCGCCGGACGGCCACGCCATCTCGGCGTCTTCCTGGTGCGCCGCTGGATGCGCACGATTCCACCCTATCTGGTCGCGCTGCTGCTGATCTCGATCCTCTCCCGGCAGCTCGGTGGCGCCGATTTTCTGCGCTACCTGTGCTACGCGCAGAACCTCTTCCGCCAGAGCAACACGACAGATTACTTCGCGATCGCCTGGAGCCTTTCGGTCGAGGAATGGTTCTACGTGACCTTCCCGTCGCTGCTGCTCGCTGCCGCCTGGCTCTTTGGCCGGCGCGACCGGCGCTTCGCCGTCGTGTTCGGGATCGGCTTCTGCATCGCGATCGCCATCGCCCGCACCCTGTTCGGCGATCTCGGCGATTGGGGCGCCGCCGTGCGCCGCGTCGTCGCCTTCCGCCTCGACTCGATCGGCTATGGATTCCTGCTCTATGTCGCGGTCGACCGTGCCGGGAGCGCTCGGTTGAGCCGGATGCCGGGCTGGGCGATCGCGCTGATAGCGGTTGTCGCGACGGTCTGCGCCTATGTCGTCCTCGACCGAATTACCGAGACCGGCAACCCCGCCGGCGAGCAGCTTTTCCCATTCGCTGCGGCGATCTTCGGCGCCGCCGCGATCCTCTGCGCGGTGCGGGCCGAAGGGACGATCCAGCGGCTCCGGGCGCTGGCTTGGCTCGGCCGCTATCTCGGCCGGGTGTCGTACTCGACCTATCTGTTCCACGTCATCCTGATCGAGCTCATTGGCGCGACGTTGCCGCACGCCAGCGCCGTTGTTCAGCTCGCGCTGTTCCTCCCTGCGCTCTTCGGCTTCACCACCCTTTTCTATGTCTATTTCGAGCGGCCAATCCTCGCCGCCCGGCCGCATTACCGGTCGCGTCGCCCGCCAGCGCTCGACCCGCTCACCGCGGTTGCGCCAGCAGATCGGCGATAAGCCGCGACGACATCACGCCCTCGGCGGCGATCGCGTGCCCCTCGCCGTTCCAGTGCGAATCACCGGGGACTTCAAAGATCGCTCCTTGCTGGCGGTAGCGCACAAAAAACAGCGGCTCGAGGTCGATCGTCTCATGACCGCTTGCCTCAGCCGCGGCGCGAAACTTTTGCCGCAACCCGCTGGTGGATTCATCCATTGGCGATTGCGGGTAATGAGCGCCGTCCATGACAAAAAGCACCCGGCCGGGCGGCAGATCGACCAAGCGCTTCAAATCGCCGAAAAACAGCGGAATGATCGCGTTTGACGCGGCGAGCCGCGTATTGTTGTCGGGTTCGGCCGCTATGGCCGTGCCGCTAGGCGCAAGGCTCGCGATGAGATGTGCAGCCGTCAGCGGCCGGTCGAGGTGCAGGTCGAGCAGCACGTAGCGGGCGAGCGCGCTGTGCTGCACGATCCCGCGCAGCAAGCCTGGGCGGTAGGGGGTCAGCCGCAGCTGTTTGTCATCGCCGGCGACGTCATAAACCCACATCCCGGCGGGCCGGTTGTAAACGGCATCGCTGCCGGCGAAGTCGTAATTAGCCATGTTGATCACGATTGCGGCGGCGCCGAACTCGCGTACCGCGTACCTGGCATAAACCGCGAATTCGCTCAGCGGCGCCCCCGATGCGGCGAAACTGTAGACACGGGCCCGGCCCTGCAGCACCGCCGCCAGCCTGCCCTGGAGGGTCTCGGCGTAAGGCACCATCTGCGCTTCGATATAGGAATCGCCGATGACAGCAATCAGCGGCAGCTTGTCGTCGTGCGCATAATCCTGCTCGTTGACCCAGCCGGCATTGTTGACCCGGCCGCGCACCACCTCGCTTAAGTTCCAGCCACGCGAATAGACAAAGTCGTGGTTTGGCGCGAAATGGAAGATCGGTTGCGCATCGTTGACCGCGACGCTGTGCAGACCTGTCGCGACCGGCAGGAAACGGAGCACCACTTCGGCGACCGCGAGATAGGCGAGGGCGACGAAAGCCGCCGTGACGAGGGCGGAAAGCCTGCCCCGCGTCTTAGTCCCCGGTCCGCTTGTCACGCCGCCCGTGCTACAGCCGTGTATAGGTGAATGGCACCAGCCCGAGGCCGGCGCTGATGAGGATCGCGCCGCCAAAGATCACGGTCAGCACCACGATCGGCACCCAGAACCGCTTGCGCGCCCGCAGATAACCCCAGACGCCGGCCACTCCCGTCCCCGCCCGCGTTGTTAGAGCGCGATGTTCTGGCGCAGCGGCGCGGCGCGCGCAACCGCTTCGCCGCCTTTCAACACGAGGCGAATCTTCGCAGGGTCGCTGAGGATGCCGATACCGCCGAGCGGGTCGCCGCTGACGACGACGAGATCGGCGAGCTTACCCTTCTCGACCGTGCCAAGCTCGGCCGCCTTGCCGCAGCACTCGGCCGCCCATGAGGTCGCCGCCTGAATCGTCTGCATCGGGGTGAGCCCGGCCTCGACGAGGCAGACCAGCTCGCCGGCATTGGCCGGGTGGCCGTGGCCGCCGGCATCGGTGCCGGCAACGATCTTCACCCCGGCCTGGAGCGCCCGCTTGATCGCCAGGATATGGTGCTCATAGAGGTCGTGCGCGCGCTCGCGGACATGCGGCTGCGGCGATTTGCGGTGGTATTCGTAGACCAGCAACGTGGGCACGAAGACGATGCCGCGCGCCGCCATCAGGTCGAGATGCCGAGGGTCCTCGTCGAGATAGCAGCCGTGCTCGATCGAATCGACCCCGGCTTCGATCGCGATGTCGAGGCCGCGGCCGCCCAGCGCATGGCACATCACCCGCCGGTCAAGCGCATGCGCCTCCTCGACCAATGCCTGCATCTCGTCGAGATTGAAGGCGCCGTCGCGAGGCCCGTGCCCCGGCCGCGAGCTGGCGCCGCCGGTGGTCGCGCATTTGATGAAATCGGCGCCGGCCCGCACCATACGGCGCACCACCGGCCGCACATCGGCGAGGGTCTCGACCACGCCGCTCGGCAGCAGCGGGTCGCCCGGCACGCAGCAGCAATCGCCCGACGGCGCCATGCGGTCGCCGATCCCGCCGATCGGCGAGACGATCGAGATCGACAGCATCAGGCGCGGCCCGATTGCCAGCCCTTCGTCGATCGCCCGCTTGAACCCGGCATCGAGACCGCCTGCGTCGCGGATCATCGTGTATCCGGCCTCGAGCGTTTGGCGCAGCACCGCGGCCGTGCGCAAATGCCGGGTGCTCTCGGGCTCGTCGATGCCCCAGCGGTGCGCCAGGTCGTAGCGATGGTTGGCCATGTGATCATGGCAGTCGATGAGGCCCGGCAGCACGGTCATACCACGGCAATCGACGATCTCGGCATCGGCGGGAAAATCGGCCTGGCTTTGCGTCGTAAGCGCATCGATCCGACCATCGCGGATCACGATCGTCGCATCTTTGATTGGAGCCGCGCCGGTGCCGTCGATCAACCGTGCGTTACTGAGCACTTTCATCGCGCCCCTCCATCACCAACTAGCGAGAGGGAGGACGATGCCATGAATTCGCTGCTTTCGGTACGGACGTTGCGCGCCGCCGTTCTGGGCGGACTTGTGATCCTTGCCGCCGGGGGGATCCCCACCAACGCCGCTACCCCCGATCAGGCGCCGCCGCTCGCACTTGGCCAATCGCGCGTGTGGATCCTGCGCCAGTTGCTCCCGGGCGAGAATTTTCATCCGCCGATGGTCTATGTGAACGGCGCGCCGATTGCGGCGATCGCCGAAGGCACCCTGTTCTACCGCGATTTTGCGCCCGGACAGTACGCCTTCACCGTGGAGAACTGCCTGCCGCAAGCCCGGAGCGGGCAAGACATGACGCTTCAGCCCAATGCGCAATACGCGCTGCAGGTCCAGCAGGACGATAACGGCGCCTGGGACTGCAATCCGCCGCAAGTCTCGTATCTGCGTCAGGTCCAGCCGCAGCAGGTGCCCTACCTGTTCTCGCAACTGACCTATCTGGGGCCGCGATAATCGCAGCGCTACAAGTCGGGCCGGCGGTCGCGCCACGGCGTGGCGCGCTCATAGGCGTCGGCGACGCGCAACACGATCGCATCGTCAAAACGCTTGCCGGTGATCTGAAACGCCAGCGGCAAACCGCTTTCGGTATAGCCGCAGCACACCGACATCGCCGGGCTGCCGGTGACGTTGAAGGGCATGGTCAGCAGCGGGCGCTCGAAAATGGCGAACTTGCTGACCGCGTCGATCGGCGGCGCCTCGCTCGGGGCCGCGGCGGTCATCAGCACGTCGAGATCCGCCATAGCGCGACCGAATTCGTCGACCAGCTCACGGCGGCGGCGTAGCGCCTGGACATAGTCGGCGCCGGTGATCAGTCCGGCGATTGCCATACGGTCCCGGAACGCCGCCCCAAAATCGGTGAACCGTCGGCGCAGATTGTCCTCATGGATCGCGTAGCCCTCGGCGAGCATGATGATCATCCCGCAGGCGGCCCATTCTTCGAGCGGTGAGAGCGTGATCTCGCGCACCGACGCGCCCATTTCCTCGAACTTTTTCGCCGCGATCTCGATTCCCTGACGAGTCGCGGCATTGGCCTCGTTGTCGCGCATGTAGAAATGGCGCACTAGCCCGACGCGCAGGCCTTTGACGTCGCCGGTCAGCGCCTTGCGATAGTCGGGAACCGGCCGGTTCGCGCTGCCCGGGTCTACAGGGTCGTGCCCCACCATCGCCTGCAGCATGATCGCGCAGTCCGCGGCGGTCCACGCCATCGGCCCGGCATGATCGAGCGAAAAGGCGAGCGGCAAGATGCCGGCGCGGCTGATCAGCCCGTAGGTCGGCTTGATCCCGGCGATGCCGCACAGCGCCGCCGGCCCGCGAATCGAGCCGCCGGTATCGCTGCCGGTGCCGCCGAGCACCAGCCCGGCCGCGACCGAGGCTCCGGTGCCGCTCGACGAGCCGCCGGTAAAGCGCGTCGTGTCCCAGGGATTGCGCGCCGGCGGCCACGGTAGGTCGAACGACGGCCCACCAAAGGCGAACTCATGCGTCGCTAGCTTGCCGAGGACGACGCAGCCGGCGGCCTTCAGTTTCTTGACCGAGAACGCATCCGCCACCGGCACATGATCCTGCATGACCCTGGAATGTCCGGTCGTCGGGATGCCCGCTGTCTCGTAGATGTCCTTCAGGCCGATCGGAATGCCGTGCAGCGGCCCCAAATAGCGGCCTGCCGCGATCTCGCTCTCGGCCGCCGTCGCGCTCGCCCACGCTTCGTCGGCCAGGACGCGGATAAAGCTATGCAGCCTCCCGTCGAGCTTTTCGATGCGCGCCAGGCGACTCTCCGTGAGCTCGACTGGCGACAGTTCCTTCTTCTCGATCAGCCGCGCCGCTTCGGCGATGGTGAGAAAATCGCCCACCATCGCTCAACCCTCGGGAAAGCGGACGACGTGCGCCGGCTCGGCGCCGACCGCACGCGGCTTGCGCATCAGCGCGGCAATCTGGGTCAGATAATCGGCGGCCGCCGCGATCTCGCCGCGCTCGGCCTCCGGTACATCGAGACCCAATTTCGCCAGTGCCGCGTCGAGTTCCTGCCGGGTCATATCGCACCTCCGTTAGGGCATCGCCTTCTGCGCCTTAGCTTCCTTTAGCGGCGTCCCGGCCTCGGCGAGCTGGCGCAGATAGTCGGACGGCCGCCAGCGGTCGCCATAGCGCTGATGCCACGAGGCAATCTGGTTATAGACCTCGCGCACGCCGATCGTGTCGGCCCAGTACATCAGCCCGCCGCGGTAGCGCGGGAAGCCAAAGCCGTGCAGCCACATCACATCGATGTCGCTGGCGCGCAGGGCGGCGCCTTCCTCCAGGATCTTGCACGCCTCGTTGACCGAGGCGAACAGCAGCCGCTTGAGGATCTCCTCGTCGGTGAAGTCGTTGCGCTGCGGGAAGCCGAATTCGGCGGCGGTCTCCTTGATGATGCGATGCACTTCGGGGTCGATGTGCGGCGTGCGGTCGCCCGGCTCGTAGCGATACCAGCCGGCATTGGTTTTCAGGCCCAGGCGGCCGGCCTCGACGATGCGGTCGGAGATCGGCGATTTGCGGTAATTCGGGATTTGCGCGGCGCGGCGCTTGCGCGTGTCGTAGCCGATATCGAGCCCCGATATGTCCGACACCACAAAGGGTCCGACCGGATAACCGTAATCGACCATGACCTTGTCGATCTGCTCGGGCAGCGCACCTTCCTCGACGAGGATGCTCATCTCCATGCTGAACGGGGCACGGCTGCGATTGGCGAGAAACCCATCGCCGTTGCCGGCAAGCCCGCTGACTTTGCCGATCTTGCGACCCAAGGCCATCGCGCTCGCCAGCACGTCATTGGCGCTCTTGGTGCCCTTCACCACCTCGAACAGCTTCATGACGTTGGCCGGGGCGAAGAAATGCGTGCCGGCGACGTCCTGCGGCCGCTTGGTGGCGTTGGCCATGATGTCGATGTCGATGCCGGAGGTATTTGAATAGAGCAGCGCCCCCGGCGGCATCACCGCGTCGAGCTTTTTCCAGACATCCTGTTTGACGTCGATCTGCTCGAACACCGCCTCGATCACCACGTCGCAATCGGCGAGGTCGTCGACGCTCGCGACCGGGTGGATGCGCGCGAAGCGCCGCTCGTACTCGTCCTGCGCCAGCGAGCCGCGTTTGACGCTGGTCTCGTAATTGCCCTTGATCCGCGCCATGCCGCGGTCGAGCGCTTCCTTGGTCGCGTCGGTGATCTTCACGTCGTAGCCGTTATCGGCGAACGACATCGCGATGCCGCCGCCCATCGTCCCGGCTCCGACGACGGCCGGATGATCGGTCGGGCGCAATTTGGTGTCGGCCGGGATGAACGGGATTTTCGCCACCTCGCGCTCGGCGAAGAACGCATAGCGCAGCGCCTTCGCCTCCTCGGACCCGACCTGCTCGTCGAACAGCTTGCGTTCGAGCTTGCAGCCTTCGTCGAACGGCAGCTTCACCGC